>NZ_JBGFFD010000030.1:0-1334 GCF_041224435.1 Chryseobacterium tongliaonense
AGATTTGCAGGAATAGATGTATTTGCTGAATCTTATCAGAGTTTAACACCTAATCATTTTGCTGCCAATAACCCGATTTCTTTTTCAGATCCAACAGGAATGTATATAAGAGAATACAACGGAAGTATAACTTATACCAGGACTGATGAGATTTCGGAATTACAACAATCTTTTGATGGAAGAGTGGATGACCTGGCCCATTATATGAAGGACCGCCAAGTTTTTAAAGAAGATATTCCAGAGTTGGCCTTAAGTGGCTCCAAATTATACACTGCTTTAACAGGAAATTATTTTAATAATAGTGATAAAAAAGAAATCTTTAATCATTTAAATAAGCATATTGGAACTATGGCTACTATTACTGAGTGGGATGGAGATAAGGGCTTTTGGGGTAATTGGGGAACATCAGATAGTTTTTTAGGCAAATTATCATATAATATTGCTAACAACACCTATTTAGCTTTTCAAGTTGTTGATACATTTAATTGGTTAGGTGGTAAAAATATTTCGGGAGTTACTGGTGAACAGGTTTATAGCAATTTAGATAATACGACTCAGTTTAATGCCGGAGAAAGAGGTTTTGCATTTGTCTCAACTTTTAATCCATTATCTGCAGAATTGAAAGTTTTAGGAGTTGGTCAACAAGTTTTGCCAAAAACTGCTTTTAGGTTAACTGATGATTTGGCCCCATTAAGTGCCCCACAGTTTTCAAGTTTATTTAAAGGAACTGTAATTGCTAGAGCTAAACCAACAACAAGAGGCCTTTTAAATAGAAATATGAATAAAGGATTAAATATGATAAATAATATAAGCATGTTTAAAATGGGATATACAAGTGTAATAAAACCATTTTCGCCAAATAAAAAAGAAGAAAAATAATGGGAATTTTTGAATACATCTTTCAACAAATATTTATGAATATTATTGGTAATAGTATTTATTATCTACTTCGTAAAATAATAGGAGATAAAAGGAGCTATAAAGAAATACAAGATCAAACGGAAGGATATATAAAATTTTTCACTGGTGTTATTTTTGTTTTTATAGTTATAGTTTTAATGAAAAGATTTATAAAGTAGACTAAACTCACTTGTTTAGGAACAATTATGATTCAATTATTTAAATATTAACTTGTTGAAAATCAAAAATTCAATAACAAGGGTAGTTGAAGTACAGTAGAAGTGAGGTTGAAGAAGTAAATATCAATACTAAATATGGTGCAGATGGTGTTAAGCTGCAAAAAGAGACCCTGACAACTGGAGTTGCTACCTTTGTTAGGACACAATTCTTATACTCTTTAACTTTAAGAGTATGAAAAAGATCAGAAAAAATTA
>NZ_JBGFFD010000031.1:0-1308 GCF_041224435.1 Chryseobacterium tongliaonense
ACCTGACCCTGTCCGTTCTTGAATTCAATGGTTTTATTTCCATCTTCATCAGTAATGGTATTTTTATATAACGAACTGGGTAAAAAATACTGAAGCAGCTGAATGGTACTTATTGTCATTTTACCCGCAGGATCCCATGTTGTCGTGGTTTCATATTTCCTTACATAGTCTGCCTGAATATTGGCATCATACTGAAATTTGACAGGCTTTGTACTCCATGCTGTTCCTACCTGTTTCTGTTCCAATATTCTGTCTAAAGGAGAGTTTTCCAGTGTCTTTTCGGCATAGATCTTTTCTGAACCGTAAATATTACTTTGTGTAGCATTAGCCAGTGGTGTTGGTACAATGGCTCCGTTTAAGGTTTGGGATTGGGGAACGGGAAGATAATCATTCACCTGTCTTCCAAAACCGTCGTATTCTATATGGGTGACCACATCTCTTCCTAATGGAGAAGCTTTTACATTCACAACCTGCTTGGGTCTTCCCAGACCATCAAAATATTGTACAGACTGGGTTTGTCTGGCTGTGGTGCTAGGGGTAGTGACTCCTTCCAGATAGGTTCTGGTTTGTATATAATTTTCAGTATTCGTTGCCTGGGCATGGAGTACCCCCCCCGACAGATACTAAACTGAATAGTAATAATGATTTAAAATATTTTTTCATCGTGTCTTAGTTTTTATAATTGTACTTGAATTCCTTGAGCAGCTTACCTGTTTTGGAATCCTGTCTTATTTCCTGAAGCCTGTTGGCTGTATCATAAACATATACCTCTCTGATTCCTGATGGCGGAGTGATGCTTGTTACCCCGATTAACGGATCATAAGTGTAAGTGGTGATCTGATAAGCGGAAAGATTGGTATTCTTTCTGAAATTATCCAGTGCTGTGATAAGTGCAGGTTCATTGGCTGGAGTAGCTGCATCTGAATCGGAAGCAGTTACGATGGCTGAGATAAGCCCCAGGCTAACCAATTGATCATAAGTCGCTCCTTCTACTTTGGCAATAGGCTGGGTGTTGTTATAGCCCCAGACAATGGCAACAGGAATACCGTTTTTGGTGGTATACTGCTGTATATTTCCTTTGGAATCATATTTATTGTAGGTAACTTCTGTTGAAGATGAGTTACTTTGGATATCGTAGGATAGTACAGAACTTGGAAGCAGATTGGCAGAATTATCATATTTGGTCTCTGTTCTTGAAATAGTCTTCCCTGTATCTGTAGCATTTTGTTTTTCTACAGTCTTTGTTTCCAATGGAATACCAATCATATTAGCTGTGATCAGCTTTTGGTTATTCTTTTCGTGAGCATA
>NZ_JBGFFD010000032.1:0-956 GCF_041224435.1 Chryseobacterium tongliaonense
CAGAATGCCGACGGAGTATCGGAGAGCCACCATATGGGCATCAACCGTCTGGTCAAACTATCCCTGGTGATAGAAGGTAAAGTCATCAAATATTATAAACATTTCCGGCTTAAGCAGAGTGCCCGTCGCCACCATGAATTTACTTTGACTTTAGCCCATGATACCTTGGGTGACCGCCAGACCCATACCCTTGAAGAAGCCAATAAATTTCTGGGAAAACGCTTAACGGCAGTTATTTCCTATAAAGATATAGACAACAGCCCCGAAAGGACATTCGTAGGAGTGATCACAGGAGTAGGCTTCAGCCAGGAAAAAATGAGCCTGGGAAATATTGTCTTATCAGGCTACAGTCCTACCATATTACTGGACGGAGCTCCCCATATCCAGAGCTTTGGAGGCGGTCAGCCGGTGAATATGGGAATCATCGCCAATGAAGTGATCAAACAGGGAATCGATTCCGGACGTTTCGATATCAGGGTTGATACCAATGACTATTCTCAGATCATCTACAGCAGCCAGTATGATGAAACCCATTATAACTATCTGGCAAGAATGGCAGAAGCTTATGGTGAACAGTTCTATTATGACGGTGAAGTTCTTCATTTCGGAAAGCTTCCCCCACAGAACAAACCCATTAAACTGACCTATGGAAGCAATGCCAACGATATAAAAGTAGAATTAAAAGCAGTACATACCAAGCCCCAGTTTTATGGCTATAACAGCAGCAAAAACGAAAAGTTGACCTCCGGGGAAACTCCCATACAACACGTGAGTGATTTGGCCAAGACAGCTTATGCCCATAACGAAAAAATCTATAAAACCCCGGCACTTCAGGTTGCACCGATCAAAGCAACCACCCATCTCGATGTTGAATACTCTCAGAAAAGTACCTCAGGAAGTGAAGCTGTGAATGTATTTTCCCTATCCGGAAATACCACCGTTCCTTTCTTACATCC
>NZ_JBGFFD010000033.1:0-798 GCF_041224435.1 Chryseobacterium tongliaonense
AGAGAGGAAGGGATTCGAACCCTCGATACAGTTACCCGTATACTACCTTTCCAGGGTAGCTCCTTCAACCACTCGGACACCTTTCTATGAACTCATTGATCCTATGAGACTGTCAAAATAAATCAATCTCTTTCAATAAATAAAAAAATAAAGCACAACCATCTGTGCAAATTTGTGTTATCTGTGGGAAATATCAAGTAAGATTTTTTTTGCATTTTAAATAAAAAAGCAGAATATTATTAATTCAGAAAAATATTGCAGTATTTTAATTAAATTACAATTAATGCAAATCAATCTCAAACACATATCTTCACATTAGCCTCTATCTCGTATTCACTAACACTTTAATTACTATTAGGGGGTTAGTTAGTGCGCTATCCGCTATATCTATTTCGTTACGGCCTCCGCTTCGCTTCGGCCGCACCAAACAAAGAGTACCGTTTATATCATGGCTGGAAACTGTAATCATATTCTAAAAAATTACAGCTTATAGGTTTTAAAACCTATAAGCTTTGAACGGATTCCCAACGATTTTTTACTCCCATATTTCACGTTCTTCAATTTCTCCAACTTCTCTCACACGGTTTAGCTCATTCCTCTGACCTTTCCCTTCCAAAAAACAAACATTAGTTTAAAATTAATATTACAGAGAGCCAGTAACTTAAGCTTAAATATGAATTAAAAGTAAATTTTAAGTTAAATAAATTTGGATTGTAAAGGGTATAGGGTGTACTTTTGCCGCACTGAAAACGAGAGTATGTCAGTAGCGCAGGAGAGCTTTTGAGTAAGCATAATTAA
>NZ_JBGFFD010000034.1:0-778 GCF_041224435.1 Chryseobacterium tongliaonense
TTTCCGCCCGTAGTTTCTATGATATCTCCACCTACATAAGTTTCCTTACCCATGTCTAGTAATTTTTAGATTTCTCTCCGGAATTGTTTTGTACTTCTTTATCAGAATGCTGTTCGATAGTTCCGGTACTTTGTGATGTTATTTTCCCGTTACTGACTCTAATCCTGTCTTTTTCTGTGTGAGACTCCTTATTTCCCTGAATCGTTTCTACCATTTTCCCAATAACATTGGTGATGAAGTTGGTTCCTACATTCAGCATATTAAGCATTCCCACACTTGTATTTTTATTCATTCCTGCTGTTTCGGAAATATTCATTCCTGCTGTCGTACTGATGTTTTCAGCAATATTAATATTCATATTTTTCGCAGTAATGTTTATCGTTTCCGGTGCTGTGATATTGATATTGCTTCCTGTAGTATCCAGATGGATCTCATTTCCGGATTTATCGGTGATAATGATGCTTTCATCTTCTGTAAACACCACTCTGTGCCCACTTCTGGTCTGAATGGATTTTACCCGGTTATCTGCTCCGCCTCCCAAGCCTACTCCGCCATGGAACATTCCGCCCATGACAAAAGGTCTGTCAGGATGGCTGTGCACAAAGTTCACCATCACCTGGTCTCCTACTTCGGGAATGGCCACATAACCTCTGTTCTGGGTAATCTGATCAGTACCTCCTGCATCAGGACTCATCATACGGATGAAATGGGTCGTGTCATTGGTCTGCCAGTCGAATCGTACCTGAACTCTTCCCTGACCTTCGGGATCGGCATTGGA
>NZ_JBGFFD010000035.1:0-589 GCF_041224435.1 Chryseobacterium tongliaonense
TGAACTTGCAACAATTTTTGAGACAAAATTTATATACTTCTTTATGCTACATTTTTAGATTGATTAGACATTAAATTTTGATACTCTTTTATGGTTAAATTCCCTAAAGCAGAATGCCTTCTCTGAGTGTTGTAAAACGTTTCTATATATTCAAACACAGAGATTTTAGCATGGTCTCTAGTTTCATATTTATTTTGATAAATAAGTTCTGTTTTTAAGGTCTTGAAAAAACTCTCCGCTACAGCATTGTCATAGCAATTTCCTTTTCCACTCATACTTCGGGTAATGTTTTTTCCGATTATTGACGTAAATTCTGTGCAGGCATATTGTATCCCTCTGTCCGAATGGAAAATTAAACTATCATGATCTTGTAAAGGACGGTGAAGCCGTGCCATTTTCAAGGCAGCAATACTGGTGTCCTGAGCCTTCATCGTCTCACTTAGCGACCATCCTATAACCTTTCTATCAAACAAATCAATGACCGTCGTGAGGTACAGCCAGCCCTGACCTGTACGGATATAAGTAATATCAGAAACCCAGACTTCTTTGCTGTTGTTAGTCTGAAAATTTTGATTCAAATAATTCTCTA
>NZ_JBGFFD010000036.1:0-548 GCF_041224435.1 Chryseobacterium tongliaonense
CTCATTTTAAAGTAAGGAATGATTGCAGTTACGGTATCTAACCAGTTTTTCCACAATAAAGTTCCGTCCGGGTTGAATTGTTTCCACATTAACCCTTGGGTAAATCCTGAAATATACATCGGTACTGCATAGAAAATAATTCCTAAAGTCCCTAACCAGAAATGCCAGTTAGCTAATTTTACAGACCAGATTTTCGTTCTCCACATGATGGGTACCAGATAATAGATAACCCCGAATGCCATGAAACCATTCCATCCAAGTGCTCCTAAATGTACGTGACCAATTACCCAGTCAGTAAAGTGACCGATTTTGTTGATGTTTTTTGTTGCTAAAAGTGGTCCTTCAAACGTTGCCATCCCATAACAGGTAACCGCTACTACAAAGAACTTAAGGATAGGATTTTCTCTCACTTTATCCCAGGCTCCTCTTAAGGTAAGGAGACCATTTAACATACCTCCCCAAGACGGTGCAATAAGCATGATTGAGAAACCTGTTCCCACAGCCTGTGCCCATGCAGGAAGTGCTGTATACTGAAGGTGGTGAGGACC
>NZ_JBGFFD010000037.1:0-532 GCF_041224435.1 Chryseobacterium tongliaonense
ATCAAATCCTCTACACAGGATTTTTTAAGCCAGGTAACCACAACTATAGATCAGCAGTATCTAATTACAGGAAGCAGTATTCAGGCTTCTAAACTTTCTACAGACAATAAACAAAACAATGGTTACGATTTTCATTTGGTTAAGCTTAATCAGCAGGGTGAACAGGTCTGGGAAAAATATTTTTCCGGAAAGAACCATGATTTTTTATCTGCAACTGTAGCTACCCAGGAAGGTGGATTTCTTTTGGCTGGAACTTCATATTCCGGAAAAGGACTGGATAAAAAAGAAGATTCCAAAGGGGGATCTGACATTTGGCTTCTCAGGATCAATGAATTCGGGGATGAATTATGGCAGAAAACTCTGGGTGGTTCTTCTGATGAAGAGGCAAGATCAGTGATTCAGACTACAGACTTAGGATTTTTTGTGACTGGAAATGTTCAGAATGCTGCTAAAGGTTATGGTTCTAAAGACATTTTAATCATAAGACTTGACAAAGACGGAAAAGAAATCTCACAACTTATTTTAGGAGGAA
>NZ_JBGFFD010000038.1:0-511 GCF_041224435.1 Chryseobacterium tongliaonense
CTTGGAATCTGTAAAGAAAGTTTGGTCACTTGGAGAAAACTTCACAGAGAAGGCAAACTTACTAAAGAAAAGCAAATTTCCTCTGATCCCATAAGAGAAGAACTACTGAGACTTCGTAAAGAGTTAGAAGATACAAAACTTGAGCGTGACATCTTAAAAAAGGCGGTAGGCATCTTCTCCAAGAGAGACGGGTAAGATATAAATTTATCAAGGATCACGCTAGAGTGTTTCCTGTCGGGAAGATGTGTGAGGTATTAAAGGTGAGTAGAAGCAGCTTCTATCATTGGAAGAAAAGGAAACCTACTAAACGATCAGAAAGAAGAGCTGTGTTGTCTTCGGAGATCTTCAGTATTTATCATTGGAGCCGTGGCAGATATGGAAGTCCTCGCATCGCCAGGGAATTAGAAGCAAAAGGGATGAAAGCCTCACGTCCTTTCGTTGCCAGACTGATGAGAGAACGTGGACTGAGAAGTATAGTAAAGAAAAAATTTAAGAAAACGACCAATTCTTC
>NZ_JBGFFD010000004.1:0-180728 GCF_041224435.1 Chryseobacterium tongliaonense
AGTTCGTTATATAAAAATACCATTACTGATGAAGATGGAAATAAAACCATTGAATTCAAGAACGGACAGGGTCAGGTGGTATTAGTTAGAAAAGTTTTGAGTGCTACAGAAAATGCAATTTCTGCTATCAGTACCGTTATGATGGCAGAAACCGCCTTGTAGAAAAGAAACTTCCTGGAAAAGGTTGGGAATATATGGTGTACGATAAACAGGATAGATTAATTATGACCCAGGATGCCAATATGAAAGTATCCGGAAATTGGCTGTTTACAAAATACGATAAATTCTCAAGAGTGGTTTATACGGGTACAGCTGACATTGGAGCCCAGTTTAATAGAGGGCAGGTTCAGTTTAGTGCAGACTATTATATCGACCAGGGACAGCCTTCTAATGAAGAGCGAAATACAACAGGATTTACAAACAGTGGAATGACTGTATACTATGGTAATGCAGTATACCCAACTACCGTAGCAAAAGTTTTAAGTATCAATTATTATGACACCTACCCAACGGGTACTCCAACAATTCCGACTCAGGTTTTAAATCAGAATGTATTGCCACAGAATGCCCAAAGTTCAAATGTCAGTACCAAAAGTTTACCAGTAGCCTCTTATGTAAAAAACATAGAAGATGATAACTGGACAAAAACCTACACATGGTATGATATGAGAGGCAGGGTAATCGGGACTCATACAGTCAATCATTTGGGCGGGTATACCAAAACAGAAACCGAGCTTGATTTTGCAGGCATTCCACAAAAGGTGAACACTTATCATAAGAGACTGGCAGCAGACACGGAAAAGATCATTAAAGAAGTTTTCACCTATGATAATCAGAACAGGTTTCTAACTCATACCCACCAGATAAACAGTGGTAGTGTTGAGTACCTTGCACAAAATAAATACAATGAGCTTTCTCAATTAGAAAGTAAGAAAGTGGGTGGAACAAGTGCTACAGAACCCTTACAGACGGTTGATTATAAGTACAACATCAGAGGGTGGCTTACACAGATCAACGATCCTGTGACTTTAGGAACTGATTTATTCGGCTATAAAATCAATTATAACCAAGTAGAAGGTTTAGAAACTCCTGATGCTTCAGATACCATGTTAAAAGTCATGCCTAAATACAATGGCAACATTGCCGAAGTATCATGGAAAACCTTAACCCAGGAAAATGAACCCCTGAAAAGATATGGTTATGTTTATGACCCTCTTAACAGGCTTACAGCAGGTTTCTATCAAAAGGCAGGAAGTGAGTCGGGAAGAGAATATTTTGAAAAACTGGAGTATGATCTTAATGGGAATATTACAAGGTTAAAAAGATCTGAAGCCCTTCTTGCTGGAAGTACAACAGCCCTGATGATTGATAATCTTAAATATGATTATACGGGCAACAGGCTTACAAAGGTTACCGAAGAGCAGACAGGGAACAGCAAAGGTTATCCGTCTCTGGCTACCCACAGCACCATTGAATATGATAATGGAAATGCAAACGGTAACGGAAATATGACCAAACATTTGGATAAAGGCATTTCTTCAATTCAATATAATTATTTAAATTTACCTGTACAGATCACCCAAAACTCAGACGTGACCAGTCACATTTACAGGGCAGACGGGGTCAAAGTAAAGAAGCTCTTTAAGGATTTAGAAACCAATTATCTGGATGGGTTCCAGTACAAATCTACATTTTTAGTAGAATCATGGGATGGTAATGGAACTTTCCATCCGGATCCTAGCGAAGTCCCGGAATTGAAACTGAGGATCATTCCTACATCTGAAGGCTATTATGATGCCCTTCTAAATAAGTATGTGTATAATTTTACCGATCATTTGGGAAATGTAAGATTAAGCTATACCGATACAAATGCAGATGGAATCATTCAACCGAGAGATTATAATGTAACTACATGCATGCCTAAATTAGGTTGTTTAGATAATTGGAAGCCCGGGGAGATTGTAGAGAACAATAATTACTACCCATTTGGAATGCTTCACAATTATATAGCAACTACACAGAACGCTTATCAGTACAAGTACAACGGTAAGGAATTACAGGAGACCGGAATGTATGATTATGGTGCAAGGTTTTATATGCCGGATATTGGTAGATGGGGTGTGGTGGATCCTTTAGCAGAAAAAATGCGCCGTCACAGTCCGTATAACTATGCTTTTAATAATCCTTTAAGATTTATTGATCCAGATGGGAGAAAACCTGATCAATTTATGACTATTCATGATTTAATGAATGATAGCTTTACCCCAACTGATGATATTACTGTAAACAGCAAGGGGAAGATTACAAATATTGTACGCAACAATAAGTCTAATCGATTTTTTGATGAAAAAGGAAAACAATTGTTTTTTAATGACCCAAAAGGAGTTGATAAAGATAATTTAAAACCTGGAAAATACTATAAAGGTGAGCAATTGTTTCATTCTATATCTAAAGGACGTTTTGCTCAATTCATGAAAACTGCTGGTTTTGATGCATTGAGATATAATATGAAAGCTCAAGCTTCTTTAAAAGAAGGAGATTCTGATGATGCTATGAATCATAAAATTACAGCTTTGGGTATTGCTAAAAAAGAATCTTATGATAAAGCTGACTTTGCCACATCTGCTTTAGGACCTAGCTACACCTATCCAGAGTACGCAACTGATAGAAGACGACCTTGGCAAGATACTTTAGTTGAAACAACTGACTATTTTAGATTTGGAGAGTCAAATACTTTATATAATTTATACGATGGAGGAAACTATATGTGGGGCGGTTGGATGCATTTAAATGGGTTTGATAAGAATTCAGTTAAATTCGGATCAAATTTAAATGAATTAATGAGAGGAAACATGGGAGATACTGCTGCAGATCAAAAAGCTATTTTTCATGGATTTAATTTCACAGGTTATTAAAATTAAAAAAAATGAAAAATAAAATTCACCATATCCCAATACTATTTTTTTTAGTAAATGTTTTTATTTATTTAATATTTCATTTTCTATTTAATTATGATTTAAATAGAAAATTATATTATGAGTTTCATACTAATATTCTGACAATATTGGTTTTTGTCAATATTGTTGTTTCTATATTGGTTTTTATAATACTTTATATGAAAAGAATATATGAGAAGATGTACTATTCGTTAATTCCTGTTCTTATATATTTAATACTCTTTATTACATCACTTGTTATAGTATTTAAATAGTTGAGATTTTATATCAAAAAAGTTGGTGCGAGCGTCTCGCTCGTGCCTTACAATAAAAATAGTATAAAGATCATTTAGGAAATGTAAGAATAAGCTTTTCAAAAGGTAGCACAGGTGTTCTTGAAATTACAGATGCTAACGATTATTATCCTTTTGGAATGAATCATTTAAAGACAGGAAACTCTTTCTTTAGTCCTTCGGCATATAAAAGTTATAAGTACAACGGTAAAGAATTACAGGAGACAGGAATGTATGACTACGGAGCGAGAATGTATATGGCGGATATTGGTAGATGGGATGGGGTGTTGTGGATCCATTGGCGGAGAAGATGAGAAGATTTAGTCCTTATAATTACGCTTGGGACAATCCGATTAGATTTATTGATCCTGATGGAATGTTTGCTACACCTCCGGATGATTATTTAGATGTTAATGGGAGATATTTAGGAAGTGATGGAGCTGCAACAAAAAATGTAAGAGTAATAAATAGAACCGACTGGAATACTATAAGTTCTGATAACGGGGGATCTTTGTCAGCTACTGCAACAACAGCTTTACAGGCAAGCAGTTCAATTATTACAATAAATAACACTCAAATAAATTCAGATATCAATAATGCCAACAACGAAACAATAGCTGACCAAACTAAAGAAAGACAAGTTTGGATTGGTATTGAGGTCACAAGAGGAGATATTCCAACTGCACAAGTAACTTCTGTAAGAGGTCCTGACGGAACAGATGGTGAAACAGTAATATCTACTCCTTCTCGTTCAGATGCTTCCGGAAATGTTGTAAAAACGAATTTTGATGGAACTAATTTAATTGCTGCATCTCAAGTTCATACTCATAATGTTTCCCAAAAGACAGATACAAAAACTATTCCTGGAACATCACCTCAAGATGCAAATACATCTAAAAGTTATAAAATGCCAATATATGCTGTAGATTCATATACCGGAAGCCAAAAAAGCGGAAATAGAATAAGCAGAGTGATTCTAAATGGGACTACAAATACAGCAGGAACAACAGCTGCTCATAATATAGGTCAGGAAACTTTAAATCAGTTCGTTAATAAACAAAAATATCCATAATGAAAAAGATTATATTAATATTGCTATTCAACTTTTGTTTTTTGAGTTGTTACTCACAGAAAACTAATTCAGATATAATCTACTTCTTGCCACCTCCTGTTACTGAAATTCTTAATAAAGAACTTAAGAAAAGAAATTGGGACGACAAAACTTATATAGTTTTAGATAAAGAAAATACAGATACTTATATTTTATATTTGAGTAGCGTTGATTCTTCTAAAAATTTTTGGGTAGAGCATTCAAACAGATCGGTATTTTTACAAGGCAAATTAATACCTCTTTATTTTTATTCAGATGAATATTTTTCATATGCTGAGAAAGGAGAAACTGTATTAAAGAAATTAGGTACAGAAGAAGGAATTAGAAAAATTATTACTATTAGAGATAATGTTTTCAATGTAAAATTTAAACTTAATGGAGAAGTCGTAAAATAATTCCCCGCTTCCGCACGATTTTATCGTGTGGCAGATAATAAGTGACCTCGTATTTTATGGGGTTATTTATCAATATAAGTACAACGGTAAAGAATTACAGGAGACAGGAATGTATGATTATGGTGCGAGGTTCTATATGCCGGATTTAGGGAGATGGGGAACTCAAGATGATTTGAGTGAGCTACAACTGCATTACAGTCCTTATTCTTATGTATATAATAATCCAATTTTCTTCAATGACCCAACAGGAATGATTGGTGAGTCATGTGAAGGTTGTCCAGATAAAAGTAAAAACCCTGAAATAAATCCAAATGCAAAAGGAGGTGTAAATAATCCGATAAACATTCAAGAAGTAGTAATTACTGGTTATAAGAAAATTCAATCGGTATTTACAAACATTGATTTAAACAAAGTAGCCACTATAATGGCTCCCATAAGACCTGTAACTCCAAATGAACAAGCTCTTATAGATGCAAGGTATGGAAAAGCAGATGGATTCATGGGAAATCTAAATTTAATGTGGAGGCAAATTAAAGATGTTCCAAGCAATTTAGCTGATACATGGGAAAGTCTTAAATCTATTGGAGAAAATGAAGATAAAGAAGAAGTAATAATATCAACAGTAATTTTACTGGTTAGTTTGAAAAAAGGGAAAATTGGTAATATTGCTAAAATGGGTGTTGGTAAAAGCACTTCTGGTTGGGTAATCAGTAAAGTTTTTAATTCTTTAGATACTGCAATACAAACCAAAATTAAAAATGCAATTAGCAAAGGAATAGTTGCTCCAACAGGACAACAAGGGATAATAAAATTAACAGCAACAGAAGCCGCACAAACAGGATACCAATACAAGATAAAAATATTAGGTAAGTGAGGAGATATCAGAATTTATGGTAATCCAAATGCAAGCGGACATATTGTTTTTGAAAAAGTAATGGGGCATTAATCTTAATTTATAAAAAATGTTAGACAAAAATATAGATACAGAAGTTTTCTTCAAGCTTTCATCCGAGTATATAAAAAATATTTTAAAAGATGAAGAAGTTTTACAGGAGTTAAAAGAATCTTGTGAAGATGAAGATTTACAGTTAATAAACAAAAGTGTTACTTATGTTTTATACCACAAGAATGAACTATTTCTAAATAGTTATGAGATTAAAATAAATATAGAATGTAAAAGAAAAGATATTGGTTCTTATGTTTTATATTTAGATAAGGATCAAAATTTTATTGACGAATTCTTTGTTGTAAATTAAATCCCCCCCCGCTGGAGTTGCTATCTTTTTTGAGACAAAATTAATATACTCTTTTACCACTACACAGATCATTTAGGAAATGTGTGGGTAAGCTACTTTAATAACAGCAGCAGCGCAGAAGCTCTTGAAGAAAACAATTATTATCCTTTCGGGATGAATATCCCACGAGAAACCAAGGCAGTCTTTGGAACAGCAAGCATGTATAATTATAAGTACAATGGTAAAGAGCTTCAGCAATCTGGGTTACGAGTTCTGTTGAAGTTGCTGGAGGAGCTAAAGGTTCTGTCGGGGTTGGAGTAACGCTCTCTAATACAAGATTGGGTGTTGGTTTTGATGGAAAAATAAGAGTGGCTGATTATACAGGTGCCGTAACAGGAAAAGGATCATATTAATATGGAGCTAAACAAAAGAAATATTATTATCGTTATAATAATTATTTGTATAAGTGTATTATTTGTATTTTTTTGGAATTTAAATAAGCACAATAAATTTTACAGTTCAGAACTAACCGGTATAATTAAAGAGATAAAATCTAATAGAAAATTCGAAAACTCTAAAGTTGCTAAATTTGTTGGAGATAGTGATTTTAACTATACTTTTTGGATTTATGCTTCTGATGAGAACGACTTAAAAATAGGTGACTCAATTTATAAGGCGAAAAACTCTGAAGATTATCAGATTTATCGACAAGACGGTTCAGGAAATTATAGTTTCTATAAAGTGTTAAAAAACAAACCATAACAAAAAACCGCTACTCATTCGAGTGGCGGTTTTTATTAATTAGGAAAACTCATATAATGTTTTCCCTGCTGACATGAACGTCTCGCTCGTGCCCTAGAATTAAAACAAACCACTGTAGTTTGCAGTGGCTTTTGTTTTATTATTTGCAAAAGTTTTTCTAATTATGCCTCTTATATTTATCCAAACTCAGATATACATTTAGAAAAAGATACAATTTATTTTAGTTTTGTTACCATATTAAGTGCGAGCGTCCCGCTCGTGCCTGAAAATTTATAAATGATATAAGACAGCATTCTTAAATTGAAAATCAGCGGCACCAAAGGTGCCGCCGATTCAAATTAATATTTTCACACTAAAATAATAAGGCCGGAGCAAAAGCTCCGGCCTTATTCCATATTTAAAAAGCAATTCTAAAACTACTTCTCAGTATCATATTTACTGATCACCTTTTGAGTAACCCCTGAACTGCTGAATCCGCCGTCATGGAAAAGATTCTGCATCGTTACTTTCTTGGTAAGATCAGAGAAAAGGGTAACGCAATAATCAGCACATTCAAGAGCTGTAGCATTGCCCAGTGGTGACATATCTTCTGCGTATCCAAGGAAACCTCCGAATCCTTTTACTCCGCTACCTGCAGTTGTCATGGTAGGGGATTGGGAAACGGTATTGACACGTACTTTTCTTTCACCCCAATAGTTTCCGAAAGTTCTTGCGATGCTTTCAAGATAAGCTTTGTTGTCAGACATATCATTGTAATCCGGGAATGTTCTCTGAGCTGCGATATAGGTAAGTGCTAAAATGCTTCCCCATTCATTCATACAGTCTTTCTCCCAGGCTACACGCATTACTTTGTGGAAAGAAACAGCGGAGATATCCCAGCCTTTTTCCAACCAGTCGTAGTTCATTTCTGTATAATGTTTTCCTTTTCTCACGTTTACAGACATTCCTATAGAGTGAAGGATGAAATCGATTTTCCCAAATTTTGCAACAGCGGCATCAAAAAGCTTTTCAAGATCTTCAACTGAAGTGGCATCTGCACCAATTACTTCAGAACCTGTTTTTTCTGCTAAACCGTTTAATTCTCCCATTCTAAGAGCGATAGGAGCATTAGACAAGATAAATTCGGCACCTTCTTCATGACATCTTTCAGCAACCTTCCATGCGATTGATTGTTCATTAAGGGCTCCAAAAATAATTCCCTTCTTGCCTTTAAGTAAACCGTATGACATAATTTTTTAATGTTTATTTATAATACAAATGTAGCAATAATTTTGTGTTTACCACATAATAAAAAAACAGAGCCCTATAAAAAGACCCTGTTTTTCTTGAAAATATTTATAACTGAAATTTTTAGTTGGTTTTCTTATTCCATTCTGCTTTTACATCTTCTGCTGCATCTTTGGTTTTTTCCCACGCTTCATTGGCTTTATCTTTAACGTCATCCCAGGTTTCAGAAATATTGGATTTTACTTTATCAAACCAATCTTCCTGACTGGCTTCCTGATCATTATTTCTTTTTTCATTAATATAATCCCGGGCTTTATCTGCCAATTCATTGATTTTCCATTTTGCCTTATCCGCTGCATTCTCTAAAGAGTTCTCCGTGTTGTTTACTGCATTTTCCGCTTTGTTATATTCTGAATTATTCATAATGTGATATTTTGTGTGTTGCTATGAATTAAACAAGAACTATTCCTAACGGAAAACGATTCTGTTAAACTTTTCATAATCTTTTGTTATCATTTTCTAAATCAGGCCTATCTTTGTTTAAATAACGATCTTATGGAAAAAATACGTTGCGGCTGGTGTGAAAAAGACGACCTGTACAGAAAGTATCATGATGAAGAATGGGGCAGGCCTGTATATGATGACAATACCATTTTTGAATTTTTAATTCTGGAAAGCTTCCAGGCCGGATTGAGCTGGTACACGATCCTATCCAAGAGAGAGAATTTCAGAAAAGCTTTTGACAATTTCAATTATAAGAAGATTGCAAAATACTCCGAACAGAAAGTTGAAGAACTGATGCAGGATACGGGAATCATAAGAAACAGGCTCAAAGTTCTGGCTACCATTACCAATGCACAAAGATTTCAGGAGATTCAGAAAGAATTTGGGAGCTTTTCCAGCTATATCTGGGGATTTGTTGACGGTAAACCGATAGACAATCAACCGGAACATTTAAAAGATGTTCCAGCCACTACGGAAATTTCAGATGCATTGGCAAAAGACCTGAAAAAAAGAGGTTTTAAATTTATGGGATCTACAGTAGTTTATGCCCACATGCAGGCAACGGGAATGGTCAATGATCATCTCAAAGATTGCTTTATCAGATCATAGTGTAATTTCCTTTGATTTGGAGGGTGTTTAAAATATAGAAAGTAAAAAAGGATTCCAAAATTTGAAATCCTTTTTGTTTATTTAATAATTCTTTCCAGTACCCATTCAATAAGGTTCTTTTCAGAAGCATGGTGATCGGCGGAGAATTCCCCTCGTCTTCTGTTGGCAATAACGTTGTTTACCGTAATGGCTTTGTGTCCCAGCAACTTTGAAAGTGCATAGATCGCAGAAGTTTCCATTTCAAAATTGGTGATTCCCAGATCATTCAATGTTTCAAGGAATTTATCATCTACAGCTTTCAGACGGAGTTGTCTTCCCTGTGGTGCATAAAACCCCGGGAAAGTAGCTGTGTTACCGTGATATTTTGCATCTTTATAATAGTCTGCCATTTCTTCAGCCCATTCAGCAAAATAGAGCATCGGTTTTATTTTTTCATAAGGGAATTTCTCTGAAAAGTTTTTAGAAAATTCATTTTCAAAATGATAATCCTGGTAAAAGTGCATTAACCCGTCTAAACCTACAACATTTTGGGTGACAAGCATATTGTCAACCTGCACATCAGGGTTTACACTTCCACAGGTTCCCATACGGAAAAGTTCCAGTGCTGTATGTTCCGTTTTAAACTCTTTATTTTTCAGATCGATGTTCACCAGGGCATCCAGCTCATTCATTACAATATCAATATTCTCCGTACCGATTCCTGTAGACATTACGGAAATCCTTTCACCACGCAATGTTCCGGTATGGGTATAAAATTCCCTCTTGTTTTTTTTAACCTCTACTTTGTCAAAGTACTGTGAAACTTTGGGAACCCTGTCCGGATCTCCTACTAGGATTATTTTTTCTGCAATATCTTCAGGTAAAAGATTTAAGTGATATACACTTCCGTCATCATTCAGAACAAGCTCTGAAGCTGCAAGTTTATTGATCATAAATTATTTTTTTAGTTAATAAAAATAGCGTCTTTATAAGGAGAAGAGATAAGATCAAACAAAGAACCGTATTCTTCAACAATTCTCTTTTGTCCTTTGAACACCTCGTAAACGGTTACCGTTGTTTTTTCAATATTGTTCGGGTCTTTTCTCTGGGAAGTGATCTCATAAAAATGATCACCCTTTTTTAATACGGAAATAAGCTCTTCTTTAGTTGAAGTGTTGGCTTCCATCATTCCCGGAAAATCCATCACAACATCTTTAAGCTCTGTGTAATTTTTGTAAGGTTTTGTAACTCCGTCAGAATAAACGTAAACTTTAGGTACCTGTTTGTCTTTTACAAGGCGTATCAGATAATAATTGTTGTCTTTCTTTTCTGCATACACAGCCATTTCACTGGCTTCCTGCGAAAATGCGGACAGTGAAAAGAGACTTACCACAAAGGCAAGCAATAATTTTGTTTTCATAATTAATATTTTAGTTTAAGATGTGAAAAAATCCTTTAAAATCCTCTGCCAATAATCGTTCATCATCATTTTAAAGAGCCTTGGAATTTCAATGGCTTTTCAGTATAATGAATTTGGTTTCGGGGTTTAAAATTAATAAAAAATCCTTTATCTAAAATATAAACATTATTTAATCTAAATTTAAAACTGCGATAACTTCGGAATGATACTTTTGCAGCTAAAAATTAATGAGATATTCCTCTTTGTGTATTATCGTTGTACTGATCGGTTTTGCCGTAATGTCTTTTAATCCTCCTTACAAAGGCATAGTCAATGAAAATACAGTTGTTAATAAAGGATTAACTGATTTTAAAAACAAACTGGAACAGCTGAAAACAAACGTTGATCAGTTTGCAGAAGATAAAATACCTCTTGAAGAATTACAGAAATCATTACGCAATACAAGGAATTCTTACAAAGAAATTGAATTCTATATTGCTTACCACTATCCGGAATTTACAAAAACCCATCTGAATGCAGCTCCGTTGTTTCACATAGAAGCGGCAGGAACGTCAGCCTACACACTTCCGCCTGAAGGATTACAGGTTTTAGACGAACTGATCTTTTCTGAAGAAGCCAGTGAAGAGAAAAAAAAGATAAAAGAAATCACTGTTTTTTTATACAACAATTACTCGAAGTTTTATTTAAGTACCCTTAAAAACGGCTTGAGCAAAGGAAATAATAAAACATTACCGCTGCGGATTGAGCTGATAAGAATCTATAGCTTAGGAGTCACGGGTTTTGATACTCCCGGTTCCCTGAATATTTCCGAAGAAGCTTCTTATGCATTTTCAGGAATTCAAAAATACATCAATGATGATGCTTATTTTAAAAATTTCAATCTTCAGAAAGCCAATGCTATTTTATCCAACAGCTTAGATTATCTGTCAAAAAATAAAGATTTTGAAACTTTTGACCGTATAGAATTTTATAAGGATTTTATCCAGCCGTTATATGAAGAATTCGGAAACTGGGATGGTAAACCGGATGATCTTAAAGAATTCTCCGGATGGAATGTCAGTAATAAAAACTTTTTCAGCAGCGATTTTTTAGATCCGTACTTTTATACTTTATTAAAGTCTTCCGAAGATAATCCGGATCTCAGGAAATTAGGAAAAGATATTTTTTATGATCAGAATTTAAGTGATAATGCCAGAATGAGCTGTGCAACCTGCCATTTACCCGAAAATGCATTCACCGATTTAAAAACAAAATCCCAAAGCAATGTAGAAGGAAAAACGGTATTGAGGAATTCGCCGTCACTGTACAACGCAGTATTTGCCAAAAGATTCTTTTATGATATGCGTGCATTTTATATTGAACAACAGGCAGAACATGTCATTTACAATAAAGACGAATTTAATACCAGCTACGAAAGCATTATCAAAAAACTGAAGACAAAGCCTGAATATAAAAAAGCCTTCCGTGCCGCTTTTAAAGATGGTAAAATAAACAGGGAAAATTTTTCCAAAGCATTAAGTTCTTATGTTGCTTCATTGTATTCTTTCGAAAGTGATTTTGATAAATTTATGAGAAATGAGAAAAATATTTCCGAGGCTGCTAAAAAAGGTTTTAACCTGTTTATGGGAAAAGCCAATTGTGCAACCTGTCACTTTGCGCCACATTTTTCAGGATTGGTTCCGCCTTTTTATAATGAAAATGAATCTGAAGTTTTAGGAGTAACCAAAAAGCCTTTAAACCAATTGTCGATAGAATTAGATTCAGATAAAGGAAGAGTAAACAGTCCCGTAAAGAAAGAAAACTCATGGATTTATGAAAATTCTTTCAAAACAATGACCGTAAGAAATATAGCCCTTACCAAACCTTATTTCCACAACGGAGCTTTCAGTACTTTAGAAGAAGTTCTGGATTTTTACAACGAAGGTGGAGGAGAAGGAGCCGGCCTGAAAATGAACAACCAGACTTTACCACCGGATAAATTGAACCTTACCCCAACAGAAATAAAGCAGGTCATTGCTTTTTTAAATTCTTTGACAGATGTAAGTAAGAAGTAGTTGAGATATTAATTAGTTATTGAGATAAAAAATAATAAAATGTTAATGTAAACTATGATTCCGAACTCTCAACTCTCAACTGTCAACTCTAACTCATTCTTAACAATATCTTAACTCCCTTAATATTGAGTTTTTAATTTTGTAATATTAGTTCGTGTTTATTTAAAACTCAATTAATAGAGTGCTCGCAATTAAAAAATAGTTTTGCTACATCTAATAAATCAAATTTAAAATGAAGAAAAAACTACTCACAGTTGCAGCTCTTGCACTTATGACAAGTTCTGTATTCCATGCACAGACTTTTGTGTTCAACAAAAACTCCACATGGAGGTACAAAGACAACAACCAGGCACAGGTAGATCAATGGAAGGATGCTAATTTTGACATTTCAACATGGTCTACAGGAGACGGTCCGCTTGGATATGGTGATCCTGTAACAACAAGTACAAACACAGGGCTTACAACGGCTTATTTTGCTAAAGATTTTACGGTAAACTTGGCAAGTCTTAGTGACAACATGGAATTGGGTGTGATGAGAGATGACGGTATCGTAGTATACCTGAACGGTCAGGAAGTGTTAAGAGATAATATGCCTGCAGGGGCTATTACATTCAGCACTGCATCCAGTACGACAATCGATGGGGCTGCAGAAAGTGTATATAATGTTTTTACAATTCCAAAATCAAAATTCGTAAACGGAAACAACAGAATTTCTATCGAATTGCACAACAGATCAGGACAAAGCTCTGATTTAAGAATCGATGCTTATCTTAAAACAATAAACAATACAACGGTGCCTTGTAATGCTGCCCATATCAGCTGCTTTACTTCAATTATTCCGACGGCACAAACCAACAAATTAATCATTCCTGCAGAACATAAATATCAGCTTATCTTAAAAGAAGGTGACAGCTATACTGAAGGTGGCGGACTTGTAGGAGGACAGAATGACTTTACCGCTTATGTCCCTAAAAATGCAAGCGCAGTAAACGGTTATCTTTCCGTAAACCATGAAACAAACCCGGGTGGAGTTACCATGGCGGAAATCAATTATAATGCTGCTACAAAACTTTGGCAGTTAACGAGATCCAGAGCAGTAGATTTTTCAACACCAAGCTTGGTACAGACGATCAGAAACTGTTCAGGTGGAGTTACGCCTTGGGGAACGGTAGTTACGGCTGAAGAGCAGGTAACTTCTAATGATACCAATGTTGACGGCTACAAAGATTACGGCTGGCTGGTAGAAATTGATCCGGCTACAGCACAGGTTATTTCTCACAACACAGACGGTTCTAAAGGGAAATTATGGCAGATGGGAATTATGAATCACGAAAACGTAGTGATAAATAATGCAGGAACTACTGCGTATTATGGAGAAGACGGCGGAACTCATCTTGTTTATAAATATGTGATGGATACTCCGAATGACCTTTCCTCAGGAAACCTTTATGTATTGAAATTAGACCAGGGATTAAGCAGTGGAGATCCTGTTGCAACAACCGCTACATGGATCCAGGTTCCTAATAAATTAAAAGCAGACCAGAACAATACGGCATCTTTGGCATCATCATTAGGCGGAACTTCTTTCAACGGAATAGAAGATGTGGATATCAGCCCGATCGACGGTAAAATTTACTTTACGGCAAAAGGTCTTAATAAAGTATATCGTTTAAAAGATGACGGTGCTACGGCTTCACAGGTTGAAACTTTCGTAGGAGGCCTTAACACGACTTATTCTTTCGATACTGCTCAGGGAGTAAAATCTGAAGCATGGGGTGATGGGAATGATAACCTTACTTTTGATGAATTAGGAAATCTTTGGGTATTACAGGATGGTGGTAAAAACTACATCTGGGTAGTAGCTCCGGATCATACACAGGCAAATCCGAAAGTGAAACTTTTTGCTTCAATGCCGGCAGGATCTGAGCCTACTGGGCTTACCTTTACTCCGGATCATAAATTTGGTTTCTTCTCTATACAGCATCCGGATGCGACGATCTCTACAGATACCGACGCTACAGGAAATGTCATAGATTACAGAGGGAAATCAGCTACAATTGTTGTTGCCTTAAAAAATAACCTTGGATCAGATGCTACGTTAGGAATTATCGATCATCAGGCGGAAAACACCGTTACTGTTGCTCCAAACCCTACTTCAGGAATGGTAAAGATCAACTCTGTAAAAGGATTAAAAGACCTTTCTGTAACAGCATACAGCATGGACGGTAAAATTGTTTACAGCAAGAAGTTTACAGGCTCAAACTCTTCATTGGATTTAGACCTTACTTCACAGCTTGATGCATCCCGTGTATTGGTTTTAAATATTGAAGCGGATGGTTTCCAGAAAACAGTGAAACTTCTGAAAAAATAATAATTAATAACTTTCTGCTGCCGGTGGTTTTTATCGCCGGCAGCTTTTCTTTATCTATGAAAAAGCTGGTTCTACTGATTGTTTTATTATCCCTCAATTTTGTTAAAGCACAGATTGACCCTGTAAAATACCCAACGTATACCAATGTTGACGAAGCCTTAAAAAGCGGAACAACGGTTTACAGCGTGAGTTTCAGGGATAAAGGGCTTTTTAACCTTCCCCCGGAAATAAAAAAACTGAATTCTTTATTCTTTCTGAATCTGATGGGAAACAATCTGGAGAAGATGGATGCCGAAATTTTCTCTTTGAAAGAATTGGAAACCCTGAACATCAACAAAAACAGCATTAAATTTATTCCTGATGAAATTGCTGAGCTTAAAAAACTGAAATCATTCTCAATCAATCTGAACGGTTTAACCTCTGTAAACCCTAATGTTGCAAAGCTTCAGAATTTAAAAGTAATTCATCTTGATGCCAACAGCCTGAGTGTTTTTCCGGAAGCACTGACCCAGATTGCCACCTTGGAAGAAATTAACCTTCAGGGAAATCAGATCAGTTTCATCTCTGAAAATATCGACAAGATTAAAAACCTGAAATTCCTTAATCTTTCGGCCAACCAGATCAATGACCTTGGAAGTCTGGAATTTCCTAAAAACCTGACTTATCTTGAGCTGCAGCAAAATGCGATTTCCGTATTGCCGGAAACATTATTCAGATCAAAAAAACTTGAATTCCTAAACCTGAGCCAGAACAATATCAGGGAAATTTCACCTGAAATTAAAGGACTGAAAAATGTAGTGAGTATGAATTTAGCCAACAACGGGTTAAAAGATCTGCCATCAGAAATTTCACAAATGAAAAATCTTAAAACATTGATTCTCACAGGAAACCCTATTGAAAAAACAACTTTAGAAAAAATAAAAAAATTACTGCCCGGCACGCAAGTTTATTTCTAATTATCCGCCGACTCTTTTGGTTTTATAACCCATTTCTTTAAGGATATCCATTATTTTGTCGCGGTTATCCCCCTGAATAATGATCGTTCCGTCCTTTTCAGAACCGCCTATTCCTAAGGTGGTTTTTATTTTTTTTGAAATTTTTTTCAGCTCTTCCTCGCTGCCTTCCCAGCCTTCAACAATCGTTACAGGCTTGCCATTTCTTCCTTTCTTTTCAAATTTGCATACCAGAGGTTCCTTTTGCTTGAATTGCTCTTCAGGCATTTCAAAATCCTGTTCTTCATGCTCAGGAAAAAGGTTCTTAAGTTGATCTCGTAAATCCATAGGACAAAATTAAATAATAATTGATAAAACTGTTACAATCGGTTGGAAAATTCTCAGACAGCTCTTGAGAAAACTATTTAACCTGAGTTTGGGATAAGAAGTTAAGATTAAAAGGCTGGAAGCTGGAAGATAGAGGCTGGAAGTTACTGTTAGGCAATAATATTAAACAGCTGCCTTTAAATTTGATGAAGCGGATTAACGAAGCTAATAAAACCGTGGTGTATTTCTGCCTTTGGATTTCAATAACTTCCTTCTTCCAGCTTCAAACTTCCTGACCCTATTATGCAAACGAAAATGCCCTATCCCGGACTCAGATTATTTAGTATAAAATTAAAATAAGAAAGTAAAGAGGCGTAATATTTTCTTAATTTGGACGTTAAAATTCAAAATACTTATAACTTAAGCATGAAATTCAAAATAAGTTTTATTCTGGCTGCTGCTCTTTTATCTTTTGGAACAGCCAAAGCACAGTCCGGTTTTTCCAGTGATCCTTTAAATGCTGTTTTTGAAACAAAAGATACAGACAGTTTCTGGAAAGCTTTTGATAAAATGGAAACGTCTGCAGAAAATCCTTTTACTGAATACATGAAAAACGGTTCGCCGGGAGTAAAAGGTTTTACGGAATTCAGGATCATTAATGCAGATTCTTTATATTCAAAAGTGAAAAAAAGAAAGGCAGATTATCTTCTGAGCCGTAATGTACTGGCAGGGATAGGGCAGAAAGAGAAAAAAACAAAAGCCATCTACAGTGCTTTGAAATACTGGTATCCGGATGCCAAATATCCTCCGGTATATTTTGTTTATGGCAGATTTAATTCAGGAGGAACTGTTTCCGGAGATGGCATTATTATAGGAACCGAAATGCTTAAAAACCTTGACGGTGTTACAGGACTTATTGCCCACGAACTGATCCATTTCCAGCAAAACGAAAAAGGTAACAATACTTTACTGAAGCAGTCTTTACATGAAGGAAGTGCAGATTTTATCGGTGAACTGATCTCCGGTGAGAATATCAATACAAAAGCTTTCACTTATGGTGAGGCTCATTCCGATAAGCTGTACAGAGAATTTGTGACCAGACTTAAAGATGAAAGTTATACAGACTGGCTCTATGAAACCAGTAAGAAAGATGACAGGCCGAATGACCTTGGGTACTGGATGGGTTACAAGATTGCAGAAGCGTATTTTAAGAAACAGACAGACAAGCATAAAGCAGTCTATACGATTCTTAACTTCGAAGATCCTTTTCAACTTCTGAGAGAAAGTGGCTTTCTAGATTCGTACATTAAAGAATATGCAGAGAACAAAAAAATAACATATGATGACTTTTTTAAAGAATATTCGGATGATGTGCATGAAGTAACCTTTGTTGTAAGCACTCCGGATAAAAATGATGAGGTTTACATTACAGGCAACCAATCTGAATTAGGAAGCTGGAATCCTTCTTCCATTAAAATGAATAAAAAAAATGCCAGGGAGAGAAGCATCACACTTAAGGTTCATCTTCCGGCACAGTTTAAATTTACCCTGGGAAACTGGGAAAAAGAGGCAGATGTGAAAGGAAGTACAAAAGGTCAGAATATTAAAATAGAATCCCAGCCTTCCAAACCGCTCCGTTACGAGATCATAAGCTGGTTCAAAAACTGACGCCATTCAAAACCTGATTAATCAGTTGAGCTTAAAACATACAGATTCTTCACCTTAAAAATCTGCTCTATCCGCTAAATCTGCGAACAAAAATAAAAAGAGTTATAGAAATCTGAATCATCTGCAAAATCTTTTTTGACTTATAAAAGGACTGCAGCTTAAAATTAAACAGTTCAAATTTCTTCCGTTCATAGGAAATTAGGTAAATTTGTATGATAAAAGTTATAAAAAATGTCGAAAAAAGCAATACTAGCAATACTTGACGGTTGGGGACTGGGTATGAATCCGGACGTTTCAGCAATAGATAAAGCAAACACACCATTTATAGATAGTTGTTATAAAAAATTTCCACACAGTACTCTTGAAGCAAGCGGCCTGGCTGTTGGTCTTCCGGCAGGACAGATGGGAAATTCCGAAGTAGGACATATGAATCTGGGAGCCGGAAGAGTGGTGTTCCAGAATCTTGTGAAACTCAATATGGCTGTGGAAAATGGTACCCTGGGTCAGGAAAAAGTAATCCAGGAAGCTTTTGAATATGCCAAAAGAGAAAATAAAAAAGTACATTTCATCGGTTTGGTTTCCAACGGTGGGGTACACTCCCATATCAATCACCTGAAAGGCTTATTAACAGCTGCAAAAGAATTCGGATTGAACGAAAATGTTTTTGTTCATGCCTTCACAGACGGCAGAGACTGTGATCCGCACTCTGGATTAGGCTTTATCAAAGAACTTCAGGATCATATGCTTGCAACGACAGGAAAGCTTGCTACGATTGTGGGGAGATATTATGCGATGGACAGGGATAAAAGATGGGAACGTGTAAAATTGGCTTACGATGCATTAACAGAAGGAGTTGGTCTTCAGACTACAGATGCTCTGGAAGCTATTAAAACTTCATATGACAATAATGTTACCGATGAATTTTTAAAGCCGATTATTTTAATGAATACAACGGCAACCGGAAATGTTGTGCCTGTTGCTAAAATTGTGGATAATGATGTGGTGATCTGCTTCAATTTCCGTACAGACAGAGGCAGGGAAATCACAGAAGTACTTTCCCAGCAGGATTTCCCGGAATTCTTCATGCGTAAGCTGAACCTGTATTATGTTACCTTAACCAATTATGATAAGACATTCCAGAATGTAAAAGTAGTTTTTGATGAGGAAGTATTGAAAGATACAATGGGAGAGATCCTTGAAAAAAATGGGAAAACCCAGATCAGAATTGCAGAAACGGAAAAATATCCACATGTTACTTTTTTCTTTTCAGGAGGAAGAGAAGAAGAATTTCAAGGCGAAAGAAGATTGCTTTGCCCGAGCCCGAAAGATGTGCCTACCTATGATTTAAAGCCGGAAATGTCTGCTTATGATATTACCAATGCCATTGTTCCTGAATTGGAAAATGAAACGGCAGACTTTATCTGTTTAAATTTCGCCAATACAGATATGGTAGGGCATACAGGCGTTTTTTCAGCAGCCGTAAAAGCAGCGGAAACCGTAGACAAATGCATCGAAAAAGTAGCAACGACAGCTTATGAGCATGGTTATGCCGTATTTATCCTTGCCGATCACGGAAATTCAGATGTGATGATCAACCCGGACGGAACCCCGAACACCCAGCATTCAACCAATCTAGTTCCATTTATTGTAATGGATAAAGACCATACATGGAATTTAAAATCCGGAAAATTAGGTGATGTTGCGCTAACCATTTTAAAAGTAATGGGGATAGAAATTCCACCTGCAATGTCAGGCGAGATTTTGGTTAATTAAACGTTAAAAATACTTATAAATGAATGCCGATATCTCAGAAATACCGGCATTTCTTTTATGATTTATGTCAGAGATATTATGACTTACATACGTTATTATGCTCCAAATAATAAATAAGTTATATCTTTGCAGTATAAAAAATATTTTAGAAGAATGTATCAAAAGCTTGTAAGGAAAGAAGTAATGGGAATATTGGAAAAGGAAGTAGGTTCTTTTCTGGATAAATTTTTGACGCCGATTGAAAAGATCTGGCAGCCCTCAGACTACCTTCCTGATCCGTCAAGCTCAGACTTCAAATACGATCTGGAAGAAATTCAGACTTTTGCACGTGAAATGCCTTATGACCTTTTCGTTACCCTTATCGGAGACTGTATCACGGAAGAAGCCCTTCCGTCTTACGAATCCTGGTTAATGGGAGTTGAAGGGATCGATCAGGAACAAAAATTAGGCTGGGCCAACTGGGTGAGAGCCTGGACAGCAGAAGAAAACAGACACGGGGATTTGTTGAATAAATACCTTTACCTGTGCGGAAGAGTCAATATGAGAGAAGTTGAAATTACCACTCAATACCTTATCAATGACGGTTTCGATTTGGGAACCAGCATGGATCCTTACAGAAACTTTATCTATACAAGTTTCCAGGAAACGGCAACCAATATCTCTCACAGAAGAGTAGGAACCCTTGCCAAGCAATCCGGAAACGGTAAACTGGCTAAAATGTGTGGTGTTATTGCAGCAGATGAAGCAAGACACGCAAAAGCCTATAAACATTTCGTAGCAAAAATCCTTGAAATAGACCCATCTGAATTAATTTTGGCTTTCGAAGATATGATGCGTAAAAAAATCGTAATGCCTGCGCATTTGATGAGACAATCCGGTCAGAAAGCAGGAGAACTTTGGGGACATTTCTCAGATGCTGCCCAAAGATGTATGGTGTACACAGGCCAGGATTATATCAATATCATGAAAGACCTGTTGGATGAATGGAAAATAGAGCACGTAAAAGGCCTTACCGAAAAAGCGGAAAAAGCTCAGGAATACTTAATGAAACTTCCTGCGAGATTGCAGAAAATCACAGACAGGGTTTCCACTCCTGATTTACAGTTTCAGTTTAACTGGGTAAAAAGTTAATAGCTTAACAGCATAATTTATAAAACAAGAGTGTCGGATTTTTCGGCACTCTTTTTATTTCGTATCTTTGCCCAGCTAAAAATATACAAAGATGTTAAGTAATAAAAAAATTGCTGTAGATTTTGACGGAACCATTGTGGATGATGCTTATCCGGGAATTGGAAAGCCGAAAATTTTTGCTTTCGAAACCCTTAAAAAACTTCAGGCTGAAGGCTACAGATTAATACTTTGGACATACAGACACGGAAAAACGTTGGATGAAGCAGTAGAATTCTGCAGAAAAAACGGAGTTGAGTTCTATGCCGTTAACTCAAGCTTTGAAGGCGAGGTTTTCGATTGCGATACACAATCCAGAAAATTAGATGCAGACTGGTTTATTGATGACAGAAATTTAGGCGGTTTTCCGGGATGGGGAGAAATCTATAACATCATTCAGGAAAGAATAGAATTCCGTGTAGAAGGAAAAGAAGTTTTAGCATATTCCAAACTTAAAAAAGAAAAGAAAAAAGGATTATTCTGGTAGGGTAGAATTTAAAATAGAGGCTAGAAGCTAGAGATTAGAAATTAGTTTTAAAGCTGTGATATTTCATTTTAAAAACTTACCGGAAAAATATAGAGACTCAGGTGATTTAAATTTTCAGATAGTAATATACATAAACTATTAAATCTAGCATCTAACATCTCATATCTAACATCTAAACAAGAATGATTCAATTAAAAACAATAGAAGAGCTTCGTTTAATGAAGCAAAGCGCGCAGCTGGTTTCTAAAACATTAGGAATGCTGGCGAAAGAAATCAAACCCGGAATTACCACCTTATATTTAGATAAATTAGCTCACGATTTCATTAAAGATCATGGCGGCGAGCCTGCATTTCTGGGCTACGGAGGTTTCCCGAACTCTCTGTGTATTTCCCCGAACGAGCAGGTAGTACACGGCTTTCCAAACAATGACATTATTAAAGAAGGTGATGTGCTTTCTGTAGATTGCGGCGCTATTTTAAACGGTTTTGTAGGTGATCATGCCTATACATTCGAAATCGGAGAAGTGAATCCTGAAACCAAAAAACTGCTACAGGTAACAAAAGAATCCCTTTACAAAGGAATCGAGCAGTGTATCAGAGGAAAGAGGATAGGAGATATTTCCCATGCTATTCAGGCTCATTGTGAAAAAGAAGGATACGGTGTGGTAAGAGAGCTTGTAGGACATGGTTTGGGAAGAAAAATGCACGAAGATCCTCAGGTTCCTAATTACGGAAGACAGGGAAGCGGAAAAGTAATCAAAGACGGCTTGGCCATTGCTATCGAACCGATGGTGAACCTGGGTACGGAAAAAGTAAAATTCCATAATGATGGCTGGACGGTAACCACTCTTGATAATCAACCTTCAGCTCATTTTGAACATGATGTGGCAGTAATCAACGGGAAACCCGTACTGCTTTCCACATTCAAATATGTTTACGAAGCTTTAGGAATCGAAAGTGATGAAGAGAAGCCTTTCCAAATGGACTTTTAATGAAAAAAGTAACGAAACTTTTACTGAATAAAATCCCGCGTCCGGTGCTTATTAAAATGAGTATCTGGGCGAGACCACTTATCTACCAGTTTTTCAAAGGCGATAAATTCTTTGATCCTATTGACGGAAAATCTTACCGGAAGTTTCTCCCTTACGGATACGGAAAGCAGAGAGAAAATGCATTGTCTCCGGGAACTTTAAGCCTGGAGAGGCACCGTCAGATGTGGCTGTATCTTCAGAATGAAACCGATTTCTTCATTAAAAACTATAAGGTTTTACATATTGCTCCCGAACAGGAGTTTTTAAGGAAATTTAAGAAGATGAGAAACCTGGATTATATTTCAGCAGACTTATTTTCTCCGATTGTGGATATTAAAGCGGATATTCTGGATTTACCCTTTGCTGATGAAAGTTTTGACATTATCTTTTGCAATCACGTTCTGGAACATATTGAAGATGATGCCAAAGCAATCAGTGAGCTTTACAGGGTGATGAGACCTGGCGGATGGGGAATTTTCCAGGTTCCGATGAAAAATTCTCTGGAAAAAACCTATGAAGATTTCACGATTAAAGATCCGAAAGAACGTCAGAAACATTTCGGGCAGTATGATCACGTTCGCTGGTACGGAATGGACTATTTCGACCGTTTAAGAAAGGCAGGTTTTGAAGCAGAACCCAATTTTTATTCTCAGAAATTCACAGAAGAAGAAATCAATAAATACGGATTAAGACACAATGAAATCTTACCGGTAGTTTACAAAAAATAACAACACCGCTCTCAGTCTGAGAGCGGTTATTATTTTACAGATATTTGATTTTAGTGAGAAACCGATTTTAATCCGATCACGGAACCGATCAATGTTGCAATAAAAAATATTCTCCAGAAAGTTACCGGATCTTTAAAAAATACAATTCCTACTAAAGCGGTTCCTACCGCTCCGATTCCTGTCCATACAGCATAAGCGGTTCCAATAGGTAAGGTTTGGGTTGCTTTGATCAGTAACAGCATACTTATCGTCATGGTAACCAGAAATCCGGCAAACCAGTAGTACATTTCAGAGCCTGATGTTTCCTTAGCTTTTCCCAAACAAGATGCAAAGGCCACTTCAAATAATCCCGCGATAATTAAGATAATCCAGTTCATTTTTAATTATTTTTCTGTTGCAAATTTCCGTATTTATAACGACTTAAAATTTTACAATTGTTAAAAAATAAAGCAAATTTCCAACATCTTTAACCACTTTCAGCTGGCAACTCTCTACCAAAAAAATCACCTGATTTCCGCCCGTATTCTGCTCAGGCTCACCTGCGTAATACCCAGATAAGAAGCAATATGTCCCAGCTGAACCCTTCTCAAAAGATCAGGCTTGTCCCGCATAAGATCTTTGTAGCGTTCTGAGGCTGTTTTAAACTGCCTCGAAATGATTAACTCTTCTGTTTTTACCAATTCCTTTTCGGCAAATTTCCTGCCCCAATTAGCAATATGAATATCTTCATTAAAAAGTTTTCTTAAGTTCTCGGTTTCCAGTTTGTAGAGCTCGCAGTCTTCCAGAAGCTCAATGCTTTCGTAGCCGGGCAGGTCTTCCACATAACTTTTCATGGAGATCACGGTCTGTCCTTCACTTCCAAACCAGAAAGTGATGTCATTTTCACCGGTAGAAGCATACGCACGGATGATTCCTTTCTTTATAAAGTAAATATAAGGGATTACCTTATCGGCTTCCATCAGACAAAAGTGCCTTGGATACCGGATTTCCGTGATATGTTTTTTCAGGTGTAATCTGGAATTTTCAGGAAGAACGGATATAGAATCAATAATTTCGTCGATACTCATAAAACAGTATTGCAATAATCAAAAATATCAGTTTTTTAGATTCAATAAAAGAATAATATAATCAATTTATCATTTAATTTAAATTTTATTAAAATAATTTTAGATAAACGTTTAACCATAATTTATCTGTAATGTATAGCCAAGCTTAATATTTAATTAATGTTAAATTAATGCGACGTAAATATTTATTTATATTTATTTGATTATCAATTGTTTGGATGGTTTTTGTTTTAAATTTCAAAAAGTCGCGAAAATACAATTAATTTCCAGATGACCAAAAAATTAGACCTATTGTTTTATTAATAATTTATGAAATATTTTTGCAGGGTAAAAAACTGATCCTTTGAAAAGAGCTTCCATAAAAGATATTGCGAGAATTGCAGGTGTTTCCGTTGCAACGGTATCTTATGTCCTGAACAAAAAGGAAGGAAGCAGGATAAGTGAAGCAACCAGGAAAAAAATTCTTGAAGTTGCTGAAACGATTAATTACACGCCGAATAAAATTGCAAAAAGCCTGAAAATGAGTAAGAGTAAGCTTTTGGGACTTATCCTTGCCGATATTTCAAATGATTTTTATTCCAGTATTGCCCGCTGCATAGAAGACGAAGCGATGAAATTAGGCTATACACTGTTAATCGGAAGCTCAGATGAAACGCCTGAAAAGTTTAAAAAACTGACAGAACTGTTTTCTGAACAGCAGGTCGACGGAATGATTGTAGCGCCTGTCGTAAATTCAGATGATGCGATCAATAAACTGATCAGGGAAGAATATCCCATCGTAACGATTGACCGTTACCTTAAAAATGTCAACATCCCCGGAGTAATGATCAATAATGCAGATATCTCGGAATACATTTGCACTTATTTAACGGAAAAAAACTTCGAAGAGATTATTTATGTGGGCTATGATACAAAACTTCCCCATTTATTAGACCGGCAGGAAGGTTTTGATAAGCGTATTTCTTCAACAGTTAACTATAAAAAGGTCTTAACAGGGCTGCATAATATAGCTGAAGAAGTAGAGGACGGGCTTAAACATAATTTAGATCTTTCTAAGAAAACGGCTTTATATTTTTCGAGCAATAAACTGGGAATTGCCGGGTTAAGGTATCTTTTAAAGCAGGGAATAAAAGTTCCTGAAGATGTATCCGTAATTGCTTTCGATGAAACGGAGGCTTACCGTCTTTTTCCAACGGAAATAAGCTTTGTTCAGCAACCTCTAATGGATATGGCTAAAGAAGCGGTACGACTTATAGACAGCCAGATTAATAACTATATTAACGATGGGAAAAAAGTAACTTTTCCTGCCCGATTAATTACTAAGAATTCAGTCAGATAAAAATTTTTTAATAATTTAATTAAACGTTTAACCGATGATAAATAAAAAACCATATATCGTTTGTTTCGGAGAAGTGCTTTGGGATCTTTTCCCTGAAGGAGCCAAAGCCGGAGGTGCCCCATTCAATGTTGCTTATCACGTATACAAAACAGGAACTGATGTGAAAATGCTCAGCAGGGTAGGAAATGATGAATTAGGAAAGAAGTTAACCGATCAGATTAAAGACTGGGGAATTACAGCAGATTATATCCAGATTGATCAGGAACATCCTACCAGTACTGTTATAGCCAAAATTGACGAACATAATGAAGCCAGCTATGAAATTATCAATCATGTAGCCTGGGATTATATCGATTTTTTACCGGAACATGAGGCTCTGGTTGCTGAAGCCGAAGCTTTTGTTTTCGGAAGTCTGTCTGCAAGAAATCCTAAAACAAGGGAAACACTTCTGAAGCTTCTCGAATTCTCAAAACTCAGAATATTTGATGTTAATTTCAGGCCACCTTTCATTGATATTGAGTTGATCAAAGAACTTTTACATAAAGCTGACATCGTAAAAATGAATAAGGCGGAAATGCGCATGATCATGGAATTTTTGAGTGAAGAATATATAACTGAAGATGAAAGTGCTGCCTTTATTCAGAATCATTTTGGTATCAAAGAAATTGTTCTGACCAAAGGAAGCAAAGGAGCCAGATATTTTACAGGCAACAGGAACTACGGCCTTTCTGCTGTTTCTATTCAGATAGCTGATACGGTAGGAAGCGGAGATGCATTTTTATCAGGATTCCTTTCCAAAAGAATTCAGGGGAAAAGTGCGGAAGAGATCATGAATGAGGCCACAGCACTTGGCGCATTTATTACTTCAAAACCGGGAGCCTGTCCCGATTATGATGATGAAGAATTCCAGCAATTTAAAACTCAGAATATTGAATCATATTAAAAACACATCCTATGAAATCAGTAAAATTTACCGAAAAAAAGTACCTGGTTGTACTTGCATTTGTCATCTCATTGTTTTTCTTTTGGGCCATCGCCCTCACCATGGGTGATGTTCTGAATAAGCACTTTCAGAATGTCCTTCATATTTCCAAGTCAAAATCCGGGCTTGTGCAGCTTTCAATCTTCGGGGCATATGCCCTGATGGGAATTCCGGCAGGACTTTTTATGAAAAAGTTTGGTTATAAAATGGGCGTTATTTTAGGTCTGGCTTTATTTGCGGGCGGATGTTTTCTTTTCGTTCCGGCTGCAGACCAGGCGTCTTTCGGATTTTTCAGAATTGCACTTTTCATTCTTGCATTGGGGATGGCAACTCTTGAGACTGTAGCCCATCCTTTTGTTGCCGCACTTGGAGACGAAAGAACCAGCGATCAGAGAGTTAATTTCGCCCAGTCTTTCAATGGTTTAGGTGCGATCATGGGACCTTTATTGGGTGGATTCTTTATTTTTGGTGGCGCTGCCGAAGATAACTCATTAGATTCCGTGAAAAATCTTTATACCTGGATTGGTGTTGTTGTGCTTGTTCTAGCCATTATTTTTACATTCATTAAAGTTCCGGATTTAAAAGATCCACACGCTGAAGAAATGGAACTGCTTGAACATACTGCCGGAGACGGTGGTGCGGAAACCGTCAATATAAATGCTCCGCTCTGGAAACAGAGACACTTTATTTTTGCTGTGATAGCCCAGTTTTTTAACGTAGCGGCACAAGGCGGAACATGGGCGTTCTTTATCAATTACGGAGTTGAAAAAATGCACCTGCAGGAAACCCAGGCTTCCTATTATTTCTCCTTAAGCATGGCCATGATGATGGTCGGGAGATTTATCGGGACTTTCCTGATGAGATATATCGCACCCAATAAAGTCCTTGCTATTTTTACGGTCTGTAATATTATTCTTTGCTTAATTATTTCACAAAGTTTTGGCTGGGTATCTTTTATCAGTTTAATACTGTTAAATCTGTTCTTAAGCGTAATGTACCCTACCATTTTCAGTCTGGGTCTGAAAAAACTGGGCGGAAAAGTTCAGCAGGCTTCCTCATTTCTCGTGATGGCTATGTTTGGCGGGGCTTTCTTCACTCCGATTATGGGTAAGATTGCAGAAAAAGATGTGGCTCATTCCTATCTGTTGCCGATCATCTGCTACGTTATAATTGTTCTGTTTGCGGTGAAATTTTATAAGCCTAAAAACCATTAAGTAACAATGAAACGCTTACTATTAAAAGGCTGTTTATGGGTGTTATTCATATTCAGCCAGGTTACCTATGCCCAGATTGTAATTACCAATAAAGACTTTTCATTCGGGACAACAGGGAGAATCGGTGCCGCTTATTCACCCAATGCAGACGGGAGAACGGGCAGACAGTTGAATCTCAATAACCAGGGATCTTTAGGGGGAAGAATGGATCAGGGGGATTATGTTGATTTTTTACCGGCTTTTCATTTTACACCGGTTGTAGGAGGTGACAGCACAAAAAGTACAAAAATTGACATGCAGGCCAGGCTGAGCTTTTACTCCGGCGGAACTTTCCTGGGAAATGTAGATTCAAAATCAAACCAGGGAATGATCATAGCATTGCCCGAAGTATTTGTGGAAGCCAGAAATATAATGGGAAGCGACTGGGATGTCTGGGCCGGATCAAGATGGTTGAGATATGATGACATACATATTGCAGATTACTTCTATTTTGACGACCATTCTGCGACAGGATGGGGGGTAAGACATAAAAATACAAGGTTTTCCATGTTTTTTCCGGCAGCAATTGATACTGTTGCCAGTAATTCAACACCGTATTCCTATACCAATGTCATCAGCGGAGTGAAAAACCTTATATACAGACAAAGAGAAGTATTTGTTCTGGAACAAACAATTCCTTTTAAAAGTGACCATAAACTTAAAATTTTAGCAGAGTTCCATACGGTAAACAAATCAGGAAAGAATTCTGTAGAACAATATCCATCAGATAAAGGCTGGGTTTTTGGAGCAAAATTAAATACCGGTCTGCATACAAAACTTCCGGGATCATTTAATCAGTTTTCATTAAGATATGGATCAGGAATTGCCAACGGAGGCGACAGCGGAAATACGCAGACCTGGAGAACCTACGGAGCTCCGGATGAAGTCACCCAAACCTACAAAGGAGCATATTCTTTAACAGCGGTTGAACATATCCTGTTAAACCTTTCCAACAGATGGTCTTTAAATGCTTATGCGGTCTATACAAAAAGTAAAGGCGGATCAGACAGCAATGATAAAGCTTCTGATTATTATAAAAGGAATATTTTCAACAGGAAATCTGAATTTAACACCGGCTTACGGGCAACCTATTATTTTAATAACTGGTTTCATATTGTTTCGGAGCTGCATTATGCTTCCAGGAAAGACGGAACCCAGGATCCGGCATCAATGGTTAAACTGGTTTTGGCTCCGACTATTGTTCCCACAGCGGAAAGAAGTGTCTGGGCAAGGCCTCATATCCGGTTAATTGCCGAAGTTTCAAGATATAATGATCAGGCGATGACCAGTTTGTATTCACCATTTTTACAACAATCCGGAGCAAAAAGATTCGGAACTTATTTTGGAGTAAGAACAGAATGGTGGATTTTCTAATAAAAATAAATTAAAATGAATATAAAATTGGGAGCTTCCCTTCTTTCATGGATCACACCGGTCTGGAATGCCGAAGCCGGAAAATATGCCATAGAAAAAACAGCAAAAGCAGGTTTTGATCTGATTGAAATTTTATTGCCTGCTTCAATGGATTTTAATGCTAAAGAAGTTAAAAAACAACTTCAGGATAATAGCCTGGATGCAGTCTGCTCTTTCAACCTTCCGAAAGAAGCACACATTGCATTCTATCCTGAGATAGCAGAACAATTAATTAAAAAAGCGATTGATAAAACTTCAGACCTGGAAACTGATTTTCTCGGGGGTGTTTTGCATGGTGGAATTGGAGTTTTTTCCGGGAATCCGTTGACAGAAAGTGAAGCAAATATTATTACGGAAGTCTGGGTCACCATTGCAGATTATGCCAAAGTAAGAGGAGTAAACATAGGCATTGAACCTATCAACAGGTATGAAACTTATGTCTGCAATACGGCAAAAAATGTCCTGGATATGATTGAAAAAACAGGAAAAGACAATCTGTTTCTGCATCTGGATACTTTCCATATGAATATAGAAGAAAATAATTTTTATGATCCTGTCATTTTAGCGGGAAAAAAGCTCAAACATGTTCATATCACAGAATCACACCGCGGAATGCCGGGCGAAGGAACTATCAACTGGGATGAATTTTTCCGGGCTTTAAAAGAAATTGATTTTGAAGGAAACCTGGTCCTGGAGAATTTTTCATCTTCAGTTCCCGGTATGCAGCAGATGGTTTCCCTATGGCAGAAATCACCGCATGATGCAGAAGAGCTCGCTGCGGGCAGTTTACAATTTATGAAAAACCATATCTGTTAAATCCTATGGAGCCTTTCTTGATCGGAAAGGCTTTTTATTTAAATCTTTTGACATTACCCTTAAAGACCGATTTTGTTTTAGTAACTTTGCAGTCCGTAATATTTTTTTTATGCACAAAGCAGGATTTGTCAATATCGTTGGAAAGCCTAATGCCGGAAAATCTACCTTGCTCAATCAGTTGATGGGGGAGAAGCTGGCTATTGTAACTCAAAAGGCCCAGACAACACGTCACAGAATTTTTGGAATTTATAATGAAGAAGACCTACAGATCGTATTTTCTGATACTCCCGGAGTGTTAGATCCCAAATACGGTTTACAGGAAAAAATGATGGAATTTGTAAAGGATTCTTTACAGGATGCCGATGTTTTTTTATTCATTGTAGATGTTACCGATAAAGCAGAGCCTTCCGAATTTTTAATTGAGAAACTGAATAAAATACCGGTTCCCGTATTGCTTCTGTTGAATAAAGTCGATCAGACCGATCAGGCCGGACTGGAAAAACTGGTTGAAGACTGGCACAACAGGATTCCGAAGGCAGAAATTCTTCCGATCTCAGCTTTGAATGCCTTCAATACAGAGGTTATTCTTCCAAAACTTAAATCAATGCTTCCTGAAAACCCGCCTTACTATGATAAGGACATGTACACTGATAAGCCGGAAAGATTTTTTGTGAATGAGGCTATCCGTGAAAAAATTCTTTTGAATTATGACAAAGAAATTCCTTATTCCGTGGAAGTGGTAACAGAGCAATTCAAGGAAAAAGAAGGAATTATCTTTATAGATTCGATCATTTATGTAGAAAGAGATACCCAGAAAGGAATTATTATCGGACATAAAGGAGAGGCGATCAAAAAAGTGGGGACGGAAGCAAGGCTTGATCTTGAGAAATTCTTTGCCAAAAAAATCCATCTGAACTTATTCGTAAAAGTGAAAAAAGACTGGCGTAAAAATGACAGGGATCTAAAGAATTTCGGTTATAGATAAACGAAATCATTCATAATCAGTATTGATTTTAAAGATTTTTATTATCTTTAGTCTAAATTTTCATTACATGAATTATTTTAACTCAAATTCTAACTCTGTGATCAGAGATATTATTCTGTTAATTGTAAGAGTTTTTATTGGATTTGCTATGCTTTCTCACGGATATCCTAAACTTCAGATGCTGCTGGAAGGCGGTGATATCAAATTCTTTGACTTTCTCGGATTAGGGGCGAAGATCTCGTTAATCCTTGCTGTTTTTGCCGAGTTTGTATGCTCTATCCTTCTTATTTTGGGATTGTTTACAAGAGTTGCACTGGGATTTTTAATTTTTACAATGATTATTGCCGTTACAATGGTGCATGGTGCCGATCCTTTTGATAAAATGGAATTAGGGCTAACTTATTTATCAATATATCTTCTTTTAATCGCTTTCGGAGCCGGAAAAGTTTCCGTAGATCATATGATTGAGAAAAGAAAACGGGCTTCAGACTGGTAATTATAATACTATATATTAAGTAAAGAGCGTGAATTCACGCTCTTTTTTATGCTTGTATATTAAGGGTTACATGAAAGAGTAGCCCATATGCAAGTCCATTTTAACTGATCATTGTCATCAATGGTCAGACAAGGTTTGTATCCTGCAGGACATTCAGGGGCACCGCCACCATTAATTTTTCTCAGATCTTTTTTTGATAATTTTTTAAAATTTTTCATAATAATTTTAATTGATTGATTTAACGAATATAATATTATTTTATAAAATCACCCTATAGTGTATTAAAATTTATAAATTTTTTTAATGCATTTTAATTCATTAAATTCGTGAAAAATGAAATATAATGAAGTTAAAGCTGACTATCTGCCTTCTTGCGTTTCTTAATTTTTATGAAGCACAGGAGAGCATTACGTATCAAAAGCCATCTGCAGAAATTCTTAAACTGGCAGATTATGAGAGACCTCCAAGTGTTCTGATGAACAGCAAAAAAGATTGGGTTGTATTTACATACCGCCCGACGTATAAAACACTGGAAGATCTTAGCCAGCAGGAAATGAAGCTGGGCGGGTTAAGAATTAATCCGGTAACCAATATTTCAAGCACTGCCACCTATTCCAATAACCTCAAGGTGAGAAAAATGAGCGATAAAAATGAAGTGCAGGTGAAAAACCTTCCCGCAAATCCTAAAATCACCTTTACTTCCTTTTCACCGGATGAAAAAAAGCTGGCTTTTACCAATACTACTGCGAAAGGAGTTGAGCTTTGGATTGTAGATCTTGAAACGGCTACAGCAAAGAAAATCACGGCAGATAATTTAAATGCCAATTTAGGAAGCCCTTATATCTGGTATAAAGATTCCCAGAACCTTTTGATCAAAACACTTCCACAAAACAGGGCGTCATTAATAGATTCAAGCAAAGATCTGCCAACCGGGCCGATTGTTTCGACGGCAGACGGAAAAGTTTCCCAAAACAGAACGTATCAGGATCTTCTTAAAAATCCACAGGATGAAAAGAATTTTGAAATTCTTACCGCTTCCGATATTTATAATGTTGACATCAACGGAAACCTTAAAAAAGTAAAAGATCAGGATATGTATTCCGGGCTGAGCTTTTCACCGGATGGAAATTATTTAATGGCAACCACCATCAAAAAGCCGTTTTCTTATATTGTGCCTTTAAACAGGTTTCCAATGACAACCACAGTTTATGACGCTGGCGGAAATGCTGTAAAAGTTGTCAATGAAATTCCGTTAAATGAGATTATGCCTAAAGGTTTCTCTTCAGTAAGAACAGGAAAAAGAGATATGGGCTGGAGAAGTGATCTACCTGCTACCTTGGTTTATGCTGAAGCTCTGGATGGCGGTGATCAGTCGAAAACGGCAGATTACCGAGATGAAATTTTCACATGGGAAGCTCCGTTTAATGCTGCTCCGAAATCATTCTTTAAAACAAAGCAAAGGTATGAAGGGGTAAGCTGGACCAACGATCATTATGCTATTGTTTCAGAAGGCTGGTATGATACCAGAAACACGAAATCTTTCTTAGTGGATTTGAAGAACGGCGAATCTAAAGTGATTGATGACAGAAATTACCAGGATGTTTACAGCGATCCGGGAAATTTCAATACGACAAAAAACCAGTTCGGAAGAACGGTTCTTGATATGAAAGGTGAAAAAGCATATCTTATCGGGGCCGGGTTTACGAAAGACGGACAGCATCCTTTCATCGATGAAATGGATATGAAAACATTGAAAAAGAAAAGGCTTTATACTTCAAATTTAAAGAACGCGAAAGAAGATATTATCGATATCATTAATCCTTCAAAAGGGGAAGTTCTTACCATTCAGCAGTCTGCCAGCCAATATCCGAACTACTTTAAGAAAAATATCAAATCCAATAAAGCAGAAGCGGTTACCAGTTTTGCCAATCCTTTTGAAAGCATCAAAGATGTTTATAAAGAAGTAATCACCTATAAAAGAAACGATGGGGTAACTTTAACAGGAACATTATATCTTCCTGCAAATTATGACAGAAAAGCAAAGAAAGAAAAGCTTCCTTTACTGATCTGGGCCTATCCGACAGAATATAAAGATAAAAATACAGCAGGACAGAATACCCAAAACCCGAATGACTTTACCTTCCCGTATTACGGTTCTTTTGTTTACTGGACAACGAAAGGCTATGCCGTTTTGGATGATGCTGCTTTCCCGATCATTGGTGAAGGAAAAACAGAGCCGAACGATACCTTTATTCCACAATTAGTTGCTAACGGAAAAGCAGCGATTGATGCTGTAGACCAGTTAGGATACATTGACAGAACTAAAGTAGCGGTAGGCGGGCATTCTTATGGTGCATTTATGACGGCCAATCTTCTGACTCATTCTAAAGATTATGCATGCGGAATTGCAAGAAGTGGGGCATATAACAGAACTTTGACGCCATTCGGATTCCAGAGTGAGCAGAGAAATTACTGGGATGTTCCGGAGATCTACAATACCATGTCTCCGTTTATGAATGCAGATAAAATGAAAACTCCGCTGCTTCTGATTCACGGTGATGCAGACAACAATCCGGGGACCTTTACTCTGCAGACGGAAAGATACTTCCAGGCACTGAAAAACCTTGGAGCCCCTGTGAAAATGGTACTTTTGCCAAAAGAAGCCCACGGTTACCAGGCTAAAGAAAATATTCTTCATCTTCTTTGGGAGCAGGATCAGTTCCTGGAGAAATGCCTGAAAAAATAAACCCTAATAAAAACTTGTTCTTTTAGAACGAGTTTTTTTATGTCATTGTGAGGAGCAAAGAGACGAAGCAATCTCATAGAAGTCAAAGCTAATATGAAAATTTTAATCAGATGTTAATTAGAAAGAATAAATACCCATCGTATCTTTGCTAAAACAACCTAAAATGGAAGAACTGAAATTCAGGAATGCCAACCTGAAAGATTTGGAAAAAATAGTTGAAATCTATAACTCAACGATTCCTTCAAGAATGGTGACTGCCGATACGGAAAATGTCTCTGTGGAAAGCAGACAACAATGGTTTGATGAGCATAACCCTGAAACAAGACCACTTTGGGTGGTTGAAGATCATGATGGGCAGATCATAGGATGGGTGAGTTTTAGTTCGTTCCATGAGAGAGCTGCTTACAGCGGAACCGTAGAGGTAAGCATTTATCTGGATGAAAACTGCAGAGGAAAAGGATACGGTAAGACAATTCTTAAATACTGTATTGATAATGCCGGGAAATTTGGGGTAAATAACATGGTGGCTCTTATTTTCCTTCATAATGAAGCCAGCCTGAAGCTTTTCAGGAATTTCGGATTTGAAGATTGGGGAACGTTGCCTGATGTAGCCATTTTAGATGGAGTAGAAAGAAGTCTGAAGATACTGGGAAGAAAAGTCGGATAAACCGTCATTGCGAGGAGCGAAGCGACGAAGCAATCTCAAGATATTTATTTACTTATTGTGTATTTAAATGAGTTGCGCGAAGTCGGAGACTTCGCGTAACTCATTTATAATATATTAAAAACTGGGCTGATCTATTATTAGGCTTTGCTTATATTTTGCTTAATTCTTTTCGCAGACATATTTAAAAACCGTTTTACAAGGAAAATCGCCGAGATGGTTAATCCCAATCCTAAAGCGATCCACATTCCGAAAGCACCCATTTTTAAGGTAACACAGAAAAAATAGCCCAAAGGAATCGTGATCACCCAATACGCAATAAAAGTATAAATTGACGGGATTTTAACATCCTGTAAACCTCTCAGCATCCCTAAAGCTGTAACCTGTATTCCGTCTGAAAGCTGGAACAAGGCAGCAATGATCATCAGTTTTGAAGCTAATGTAATCACTTCAATTTCCTCTTTTTTTGTAAAGAAGGTAGGCAGGATGTTTCGGCCTAAGATAAAGACCAAACCACAGATGCACATGAAAATAAATGCAATTTTCAGGTTGTTGATTCCTACCTTTCTTAATTCCGTAAAATTCTGTTCGCCAAGCTTTCTTCCGATCATTACTGTTGAAGCCACACTGAATCCCACACATAAATTGAAAGTAAAGGAAGCCATACTTAAAGCGATCTGGTGGGAAGCAATATCGTGCGCTGAAATCAATCCGCAGATAAAAGCTGCTCCCGCAAATGCCGTTACTTCAAAGAACATCTGTAAAGCGGTGGGCAACCCTAATTTTACCATTTTATCAAACATCTTTTTGGAAAAAACCTGTGCTTTTAAAGAGAAGTCTTTGATATAACGCTGGGTTTTCTTTTCATATTTAAGAACAAAATAAAGGAAAACCACCATGAAAATCCGGGCAATCAAACTCGCTAATGCCGATCCTTTGACACCCATTGGCGGTATTCCGAACATCCCTTTGATAAAGACATAATTTAAAACAATATTAATCACATTGGCAATAATCGTTGCTTTCGTTACCCCGATTGTATAGGAAAGGCCTTCAGAAACCTCTCTCAAAGTCTGGAATGCCATAAAAGGAACAATACTTATCGCCATGATTCCTAAGAAATCGACCGTATCCGGAATAATTTTTTCCGGTTGCCCCGAATGATAGAGCAGAGGCATTCCTAAAAATAGAATCCCCATCAGAATAATTCCGACAGACATATTAATAATAAATCCATGACTGAATACAGAATTAATCGTCTGATGATCATGTCTGGAGTGCGCCTCAGAAACCAAAGGCGGGATAGCAAAAGAAAATCCCAATGCCAGAACAAACATTGAGAAGAAGACCGCATTCCCTAAAGAAACGGAAGCCAGGGCATCTGCACCAAGCATTTTGCCGACAATGATATTGTCGAATAAATTCACCGAGACCTGTCCCACCTGCGTAAGCATGACAGGAAGAGCCAGTGTCAGGCATTCTTTCGTATAGTTTTTATTTAAAAAGTTCATAGTTTATGTATAAAAAAAATTTGCAGTAAGTCATACTGCAAATTGTTATAATGTATTCGTTATAATTAAATTACTTTCTTACAAAATTTGCAACATCCTCTTTGGAAACAGTGTTTCCACCAAGAATAATTAATCTTTCAACAACATTTCTCAACTCTCTGATATTTCCTGTCCAGGAAAGCGCTTTCAGAGCCTCAATAGCATCATCATCAAATTTTTTCACGGCAGTACCATGCTCATCAGCAATCATTCCTGAAAAATGCTCTACCAATAATTTGATATCCTCTTTTCTTTCGTCCAATGGCGGAACATAGATTTCAATAACGGAAAGCCTGTGATAAAGGTCTTCTCTGAATTTTCCTTCCTCGATTTCTTTCTGCATATTTTTATTTGTTGCAGCAAGCACCCTTACGTCAACCTTTATTTCCTTATCGCTCCCTACCGGTGAAACCTTACTTTCCTGCAATGCCCTTAAAACCTTTGCCTGGGCAATAAGACTCATATCTCCGATTTCGTCCAGGAAAATCGTACCACCTGTAGCCTGCTCAAATTTTCCCTGTTTATCCTTGATTGCTCCTGTAAAAGACCCTTTAACATGTCCGAAAAGCTCAGATTCAATAAGTTCGGAAGGAATAGCAGCACAGTTTACTTCAATCATCGGACCTCTTGCACGTTCACTTTGGTTATGGATGGCGTGAGCTACCAGTTCTTTTCCGGCACCGTTTGGCCCTGTAATCAAAACTCTGGCGTCAGAAACGGCTACCTTTTCAATCATATCCTGAATTTTCTGCAATGCAGGAGATTCACCGATCATCTGGTACTTTTTATTGACCTTCTTTTTTAATGTTTTATTTTCAGACTGAAGATTTTTATTTTCTTTCTTCAGGGTTTCTTTTACTAAAGCATTTTTTACGCTTGTAATCAGCCTGTTGATGTCAATAGGCTTGGAGATAAAGTCGTATGCACCTTCCTTTAAACAAGATACGGCAGAATCAATATCCGCATGTCCTGAAATCATGATAAAAGTGGTTTCAGGTTTCAGAGCCAGACTCTGTTTCAAAAGTTCGGTTCCTGAAAGTTTCGGCATTTTTATATCCGAAATCACCAATGCGAAATCTTCTTTTTCTACTTGCTTGTAGCCTTCTAAACCGTCTTCGGCGATAACAAATTCATAATTGGTAAGTTCGTCAGAAAGAATACTATGGAGTACTCCTGAGATTGCTTTTTCGTCTTCTACGATAAGGATTTTTTGCATAGTTGCAAATTTAATTTTTTTGATTGAATTATTAGCAAAAATTATACCTAAATGGGTTAATTTGAATAATCTCTTCTCCCGAAAATAGCAGATCCAACCCTTACAGAATTAGCTCCGCATTCAATGGCAACGGGGAAATCATCACTCATACCCATTGATAAGGTGTCTATTTCTTTTAATGTATTTAATTCATCAAAAACTTTTTTCAGGTTCAAAAACTCCTTTTTTATCTGTTCCCGGTTATCCGTAAAAGTAGCCATTCCCATTAAGCCGGTGATATCAATATGAGGAAAGTCACCATTAATGTATTTTTGGTACAGATCTTTTGCTTCTGAAATTTCAAGTCCGAACTTACTTTCTTCTTCCGCAATTTTTACCTGAAGTAAAACTTTAATTTTCCGCTGATGTTTTCCGGCTTCTTTATTGATTTCCAGAAGCAGCTTCTCAGAATCCACACTTTGAATGGTATCGATAAATTCAGCAATATATTTGACCTTATTGGTTTGCAGGTGCCCGATCAGATGCCATTGGATATCTTTCGGAAGGAGAGGATATTTCTCCATTAATTCCTGAACCTTATTTTCACCAAAAACTTTCTGTCCCAGGTCATAAACTTCCTGAATCGCTGAAACAGGATGTGTTTTGGAAACTGCAACCAGTTGTACATTTTCCGGAAGCCGGCTTTTTATATTGCTGTAGTTTTCTTTAATACTCATAACTGCAAATTTCTGAATTCTAAAAGCAAAAAACTAATCAATTGATACATTTTTATTTTTTTATGAATATATTTTACAGAAAATATTAATTCAAAATTTCATTAATCTTAGGATACTCGGATATTTTTTTGAAAACAAACCTGTTGCTTTTCTGAAGCTTTTCAATAAACTGATCCAGCTCATCAATTGAGTCGGCATCCGTTAAATACTGATCATGGGTCAGGAAAACCAGATGTCTTGACGTTTTTTCCAGATCATTAAAGAAAATGCTGTCTACTTTTTTCAGCATGGCTTCATGATTTCCTTTTAATGACATGGTGTTGTCGGGTTTCCATTCAAGGTCCCAGCCAATTACTTTATATCCTGCTTTTTGTAAACTGTTTGCTGCAAGTGCAGAGCTTTTTATGTCTGTTGCCGTAATATTGTTAAGTCTCCAGATATTTCTACCGGGAGTTCTTGCGATTTTATCATTCAATCTTAAGCTGTCTTTTGCAACATCAAAATCATGTACAACAGCATCCGGATTCTTATAAAAATCGGTGTATTTATTATGAGCGTGAGTATAGCTGTGGTTGGCCAGTTCGATCAAAGGATCTTTTCTCAAGAGTTCAAGGCCTTCTTTCTGTTTTTTACTTCCATACGCGTGCTGGCCGACAAGGAAAGCGGTTGCACAAACATTTCTTTTATTTAAAATTTTTAAAAGATTTTCGGTACCGCGGTTGGGACCATCATCAAAAGTGAGATAAATAACTCTTTTGTCTGACGGAACATTTTCATCATCGATTTTTGGGACTGTTTTTGCGACGGGATGCTGATTCGGAATTATCTTTTCAGATTCTTTCCGTTCTTTTTTCTGGTTGCAGCTGTTAAATAAGATTGAAGTTGCACTCATCAATGCAAACATCCCTAGAAAAGTCTTGTTTCGAGACTTTTCCGCAAAAAAGTTTTTCATAAAGGTATTGGAAATTAAATGTTAAAAATTGTTAATTTTTGTAAATTAATGTTAACAATTTACATGCCAAATTTTATCGAAATTCCCTTTTTAAGGATATTTTAAGGTATTAATTTTCAGCAGATTTTCATTCTAAGATTTTCTTCAGATATAAAGAATTCTTAATGGCCGCAGTTCCCCATGTATTATTGAAAAATATAAATGTTTTTTTCTTTGATCTTTTAATTTTTTCCGCCAATTGATTAAGAAATTCTTCATCATATTCCGATTTGTAGAGCACCGGTTTTCCGTGGAGCCTGTAATATAAAATTTCGGGATGATTGATAATTACATCTTCAGGAAGGTTTCCGGGAAAGCTAACGCCGGAAAAAACGATGTTCTTATCTTTCAGCGCGTCAAAAATTTCATTCCGCCACCAGGATTCGTGCCGGAATTCAATCACATTTAAAAATCCGGAGTCAAGGTTATTTAAAATCTCATCAATATTTTCCGGGGTGTTTTTAAAAGAAGGTGCAAACTGGTATAAAAAGCCGGCGAGCTTCTCTTTTAATCCGTCCTGAATATGACTACAAAATTCTGAAATTTCTTCCTGACAGTCTTTGAGCCGTTTTTCATGGGAGATGGGTTTGGGGATTTTAATAAAGAATCTGAAATCTTCCGGTGTTTCATCATGCCATTTTACCAGAGTTTTGAGAGTAGGTTTCCGGTAAAATGTTGAGTTGATTTCAACTGAATTATAGGTTTGAGAATATAGGATAAGGAAATCTTTACTTTTGGTATCTTCGGGATACAGAGATCCTTTCCAATCGTTATTGTAAAAACCTGAACATCCGATATAAAGGCTTCCTTTTTCCATAATATTTTTGAATTATTCTCCCGCAGATAAACAATCTGGTTCATCTGCAGGAAGTAATTTTAACTATTTTCGGATCTCCAGATCAACGGCATTCAATCTCAAAGAATTCAATATTACAGATAATGAACTGACACTCATTGCTGCGGCTGCGATCATGGGAGATAATAAGATTCCAAAAAATGGATACAATAATCCTGCCGCAACCGGAATTCCCAGAACATTGTAAATAAAAGCAAAGAAGAGGTTTTCTTTAATATTTTTCAAAAGCTTTTCACTCAACAGCCTGGCTTTTGCCACCCCAATGATATCACCTTTTAATAAAGTGATCTCTGCGCTTTCGATAGCCACATCGGTACCTGTTCCCATAGCAATTCCAATGTCTGATTGAGCCAGGGCAGGGGAATCATTGATGCCGTCTCCGGTCATTGCTACGATCTTTCCTTCCTGCTGCAGTTTTTTTACTTCATTCAGTTTATCTTCCGGAAGACAGTTGGCTTTAAAATGTCTGATGCCCAATTCATCGGCAACAGCTTTGGCGGTATGCTCATTATCACCTGTCATCATGACGATATCAATTCCTTCGTTCATCAGATGCTGAATTGCTTTTTTAGAGCTTTCTTTAATTTTATCAGTGAAGCTGATGAATCCTAAAACGGTGTTTTCTTCTGCGATATAAGAAATGGTATGAGCTTTTGACTGTACTTCTACCGCTTTCTGTTTCAGGGTTTCAGGAATGTTGATCTGATGGGAAGTCATCAGGCTTTCATTTCCTAAATAAGCTGTTTTTCCGTTGATATTTCCTTTCACTCCTTTTCCGGAAATGTTTTCAAATTTTTCTACTTTTTCGGCAGAGATATTTCCTTCTTTGGCTTTTTTTATGACTGCATTGGATAACGGATGCTCTGAATTCCGGTTTAATGAAAAAGCCAGTTTTAAAATTCTGTTCTGATCTTCATTACCGGTAGTTTCGATATGTTCTACCGATGGTTTTCCTTCCGTTAAAGTTCCCGTTTTATCGGTAATTAAAACGTTGATCTTATTCATTTGCTCAAGTGCTTCTGCATTTTTAATCAGGATACCGTTTTTTGCTCCTTTTCCGATTCCTACCATTAAAGACATGGGAGTTGCCAGACCGAGAGCACAGGGACAGGCTACGATTAAAACGGCTACGGCATTAACGAAGGCAAACAGACTTCTTTTACCTTCCGGACCGAAGAACTGCCATGCAATAAAAGTGAGAACGGCAATAAGAATAACGACAGGAACGAAAACTTTAGATACCTTATCCGTCAGTTTCTGGATTGGCGCTTTGCTTCTGCTGGCTTCATTCACCATTTTTATAATTTGGGAAAGCAGTGTTTCATCACCTACTTTTTCGGCTTTCATGATGAAAACCTGATTTCCGTTGATAGTTCCTGAAGATACTTTATCATCTGTATTTTTTTCAACAGGAATGGGCTCTCCGGTAATCATACTTTCATCAACAACAGAGCTTCCCTCAACAATTTTCCCGTCAACCGGAATTTTTTCGCCCGGTTTTACTTTTAGCATGTCGCCTGCTTTTACCTGAGAAAGGAGGACTCTTTTTTCTTCTCCGTTGATGATAAGATTGGCTTCATCGGGAGAAAGATTCATCAGTTCGCGGATTGCATTTCCGGTTTTTTTATGGGCTGCAGCTTCCATGAGCTGTCCTAAAATAACTAAGGTTAAAATCACACAGACCGCTTCAAAGTATAATGGAATTTCATGATTATGTCCACGGATCTCATGGGGAATAATATCCGGAAATGCCAATGCCACAATACTGAAGATAAAAGCTGCTGCAACACCCAGAGCAATTAGGCTGAACATATTCAGATTCCATGTTTTAAATGAAATCCAGCCCCTTTTGATCAGGAACCAGCCTGAATAAAATAATACGGGAAGCGTTAAAATAAGCTCTATAATCCCCTGAACGGAATGTGAAAACGGGAAGTTGATAAACATTCCACCCATCGAAAGAATAAAAACAGGAATGGTAAAAGCCAGTGAAATAATAAATTTTCTTTTCAGAATATTATACGTTTCATCTTCTTCTTCACCTTCGCTATCCGGCATTCTTACCAGATCCATTCCGCAGATCGGGCAGCTTCCGGGCTCATCCCTGATGATTTCAGGATGCATCGGACAGGTGTATTTTGCTGTTTTCTTTTCGGGATATTTTACCAGATCCATTCCGCAAACAGGGCAGCCAACATTGCTGTCATAGGTTTTGTCGCCTTCACAATACATCGGACAGTAGTATTTTCCTGCCATTTCATCTGTAACTTTCGGAGCTTCATGATGATGATGATTACCGTGCTCATGGGAATGATGATGATGGGTATTGTGAGGAACTGATTTGTTTACCAGACCTTCTGTGATTTCCTCCAGATGCATATGGCAGACAGGGCAGTTTCCCTTTTCATCATAAACCTTGTCTCCTTCACAGAACATCGGGCAATAATATTTTCCAATATCATCTTTAAAGTTTTCCGGCAGGTTACCGGAAGAATAAGCAGGTTTATGGTGAGGGTCTTTAGCCAGTTTTTCTTCTATAGGAACAAGGTACATATTGCAGACAGGACATCTTTCTCCCTGTTTGAAATATACTTTATCACCCTCGCATTCCATTGGACAATAATAAACGGAAGAAGGAGATACGCGATCCTGTGGCTTTATGAATGTTTTTTCAGGTTGATTCGGATCTTCCAATGCATAATTTCCGATTTCACCTAAAGCTTTATTTAAAGTATTGAGCGCAATTTCCTGATCTGAACTGATCGTTGCAGTGTTTTCTTTCAGATTAATATCAGCCTTTACACCTTCGATGCTGTTAAGCTTTTCTGAAATTTTTTTCTGACAACCGGAGCAGGTCATCCCAAGTATTTTATAATGTCGTTCCATGATCCTGTAATTTATAGTACAAATTTCCATAATGAGAATGGAAAGGTGTTATAAATTTAAGGATAATAGTTATAGAATTTGGTTTTATGTAAAAGAGTAGGGTGTTTGGGTCTTAGAATAGGAAAAATCTGTTTTTGCTCTCACAGATTTAGCAGATGATTGTGTTTAATTTTGATAACATTAAATTTCTTAAAACTACTATTAATTTATATTAAAAAATCGGCGAGAGTAAAACCAGATCTATCTGATTTGGGTGAAATTTTCAAACCAGATCCAACGGTTTTCTATTGTGAACTTTCAATTTTTTGAATTCAGTAGGAGTGAAGCCGGTACTGTTTTTGAACTGGGAAGATAAATGCTGTACACTTTTATAACCCAATTTTCCGGCAATTTCCGTTAAAGTAAATTCATCATACAGAAGCAGTTCTTTCACTTTTTCAATTTTTTGAAGGATAAAGAATTGTTCCAGTGTAATATTTTCATTCTGTGAAAATGTTTTTGAAAGCGAACTGTAATCCTTGTGAAGTTTTGAGCTTAAAAACTCAGATAATAAAAAGTCTTCATCAACGTCTAGTTCACCGATCTTTATAATAATAAAATTTTTAATTTTTTCGATAAGCTGATGTGCAGAGTCTTTAATTCTTTCAAATCCGGTTTCTTCCAGGTGTTTTTCGATGGACTGTAAATCTTTGTCTGAAATTTCAGATTCGGTTTCCACTTCACCCAGATTAATTGATTTAATTTTTACAGCAGCGTTGTCAAAAATACTTTCAACAGCAGAAATACATCTGCCGCAAACCATATTTTTTATAAAAATTTTCATAATCGATTGTTTAATCTATCCTTTACAAACTCTACCTGCGTTTTGCCGTGGGGAGCTGGGTTTCCGTCTTCGCCAAGGTTTACCATCACGATTTTGTCGACGGTGATAATGGTTTGGTGGGTCATTTTATTTCTCACCTCACATTTTAAAGCAAGCGAAGTAGAGCCAAACGCTGAAACCTCAATGCCGATCTCGACAATATCTCCCTGTTTTGCAGAGCTTACAAAATTAATTTCTGAAATAAATTTAGTGACCACTTTGGTGTTTTCCAGTTGGATAATGGCATAAAGAGCCGCTTCCTCATCAATCCATTGTAATAATCTTCCGCCAAAAAGTGAATGATTGGGATTTAAGTCTTCAGGCTTTACCCATTTTCTTGTATGGTAATTCATATTTGCTAATAATTTGCAGGACAAATTTAAGGTTAAAAACCGGCTTTATCCAAAGAATGAGATTTAGTTATCCAAAGAGAATTATTTATTTTCTCAATTACTTTTTAAAATGTAATTAAAATTATAAATTATGTTTTTAATCTTTATATTCCAAAAGGTCACCGGGCTGGCAATCCAGGGCTTTACAAATAGCTTCAAGAGTGCTGAAACGGATTGCTTTTGCTTTCCCTGTCTTTAAAATGGAAAGATTGGATATGGTAAGATCTACTTTTCCGGAAAGCTCATTTAAAGACATTTTTCTTTGAGCCATTATGACATCTAAATTTACGATAATAGGCATATGAAATGGAGATTTAAGTTATGTTAAATATTGCTTAAAATTAATACAAATATCAATGAAAATTAATTAATTATCAATAAATATTATCTGTTTTTTAATGAATTTTATTTTCAAATTCAACATAATGTGAGAAATAATTTCAAAAATGTTTTGATTTGAAATTTTTAATTGTATCTTGCGATAGTTTATATTTGGAATCAATATTTGTTCATTACGTTATGTTGTTTTTCTTTTATATACCAAATTTTATTAATTTTTTAATTTTATTCAAATGAACATTTTTGTTTCTAACATCAATTACGCAACTAAAGAATATGAGTTGCAAGACCTATTTGCAGAATTTGGAGAAGTATCTTCTGCTAAAATTATTACAGACAAAGAAACTGGTCGTTCAAGAGGTTTCGGTTTTATCGAAATGAACGACGAAGAAGGACAACAAGCTATTGATTCTCTTAATCAAAAAGAATTCAACGGAAAAGTATTAAACGTATCTGAAGCTAAACCAAGAGAAGAAAAACCAAGAAAAACTTTCAATAACACTAGAAGTGGAGGAGGTTATGGAAATGGTGGTGGAAACAATCGTGGTGGTGGCTACGGAGGTGGAAACAATCGTGGTAACGGTGGTGGAAATCGTTGGTAAGAAATAGTAAGCGGCTTAAGCCGCTTTTTTTATAAAACAAAAGCATCACAATCTGTGATGCTTTTTCTATAGTATGATGTTTTAATCTTTTTTCTTCTTCTTTTTCCTGTCTTTCCCTTTTTTATCTTTCTTGGGATTCAGGATTTCATTCGCAATTTCAAGTTTAGGAGCTTTTGATTTAACGGGATTCTGATCAAAATTATCGAAATAGTCTTTTAAATCTTCTTTTGAAATTAAATTTTCATGAAATAAAAGTTCAAAAATTTCTTTCCCCGAATCATTAAAAAAATGGTGTGAAAGCTCTTTTACTAAGAATTTTTTATAGCTCCCTAAAGGAACCAATACCTTGTATTTAAATATCCTGCCTTCTTTTTGGGTAGAAAGGTAGCCTTTTTCAACAAGTATTTTCAGATAAGTGGAGACGGTGTTCTGGTGCGGTTTCGGCTCCGGATGCTGTTCCATAACGTCCTTTAGATAAAAGGAATCCAACTTCCAGAATAGCTTCATTAAATTCTCTTCGGCCGCAGTGAGATGATTTATTTTCATATAATATTCTTAATGTTGAAACTGTATATTGCAATAAAGATAAAGAAAAGATACCAGAAATGCTATTCCGGCCCCCATAAATACCTCTTTTACAGTATGTCTTTTTAATATGACTCTTGTAACTCCTACTAAAACAGCAATTCCCAGCCAGATAATACCCATTTTCCAGTTTAATGCAAAAAACAGAGCTGCCACAAAAACATTAAAGGCGGTGTGCATGGAACTTTTAATAAATAAATTACTGATCTGTAATGCAAAGAGAAGAATTAATATAAACAGCATGACAAAATCTATATATCCGTTTCTGAAATAATTATAAGTAATATAGATGATAACACACGCTGCTATAAAAATATATAACGTCTTTCTCTGGACGCGGTTGGAGACATCCATATTGGTATATCTTCCGGTCTTTACATTCCATACGATCCAGATGATAACGGGAAGCATGATCATTAATAATATAGGAAGAAAATAGAACAGAGAATCTTTTAATGTATATTCCTGTACACTCATGTAAACAAAAAATATAAATAAAGAAACCAGAGGATTAAAAAAATCGGAAATTACTTTCGAGATTTTATTGATTAGGGATGGCTGTTTTTCTTCCATGAATAAGTTTAAAAATCAAATATAACACTATAACTAAAAAAACAATTGGTATGTATACAATAAAAACAAAGTTTTTTTTATAATTTTGCTCAACTATTTCATAATAAATAAGCAAGAGCTAACACATGAAAGAATTTTCTAAAGAGGTATACCTGAAGTGGTATGAAGATATGACAATGTGGAGAAGGTTTGAAGACAAATGCCGTTCTCTTTATCTAAAACAAAAAATCAGAGGTTTTTTACATTTGTATAATGGTCAGGAAGCGATACCTGCGGGTTTCACGCATGCAATGGATTTAACAAAAGACAGTATGATCACTGCTTACAGATGTCATATTCATCCAATGGCAATGGGAGTAGACCCTAAAAGAATCATGGCGGAACTTTGTGGCAAAGCTACAGGAACGTCGGGAGGTATGGGTGGATCTATGCATATTTTCAGCAAAGAGCACCGTTTCTATGGAGGTCATGGTATTGTAGGAGGTCAGATTCCTTTAGGTGCCGGTATTGCTTTTGCAGATAAATATTTTGACAGAAAAGCGGTAAATATCTGTTTCTTCGGAGACGGAGCAGCCAGACAGGGTTCATTACATGAAACGTTTAACATGGCGATGAACTGGAAATTACCTGTTGTATTTGTTGTAGAAAACAACCAGTATGCAATGGGGACTTCTGTAAAAAGAACCGCTAATCACGAAGATATCTATAAACTAGGATTAGGATACGAAATGCCTTGTCTTGCTGTAGACGCAATGGATCCTGAAAAAGTGGCGGAAGCAGCTTATGAGGCTATTGAAAGAGCAAGAAGAGGAGACGGGCCTACGTTTATCGAAGCAAGAACTTACCGTTACAGAGGTCACTCAATGTCTGATGCTGAACCATACAGATCAAAAGAAGAAGTAGCACTTCATAAAAATGATGACCCTATCGAATTGATTAAACACAGAATTTTAACAAACAACTGGGCTACAGAAGGAGAATTGGAAGCTATCGATAACAAATCAAGAGATTTCGTTGAAGAATGTATCGAATTCATGGAGAACTCTCCATATCCGGATGCTGAAAAAGTTTATGAGTATGTATATGCTCAGGAAAACTATCCGTTTATAGACAAATTTGAAAACTAAAAAATAATATGAGATAATGTAGTGATGTGCTAATTAGTTAATTAACATGTTCCTTTTCATTATCAAATTATCAATTAACTCATTATCATATTAAAATAAATTATGGCAGAAGTAATTACAATGCCCCGTCTTTCCGATACTATGACGGAAGGAAAAGTGGCGAAATGGCATAAAAAAGTAGGCGATAAAGTAAAAGAAGGAGATATTTTAGCTGAAATTGAAACAGATAAAGCTGTTCAGGATTTCGAATCTGAAGTAGAAGGAACTCTTTTATACGTAGGTGTAGAAGAAGGTGCCGCTGCTGCTGTAGATTCAGTTTTAGCAATTATTGGTAATGAAGGAGAAGATATTTCCGGATTAACAGGCGGAAGTGCTCCTGCAGCAGAAAGCTCTGAAGAGAAAAAATCTGAGGAAGAATCTAAAACAGAAAATAACGGAACAAGTGTTGAGCAAACCACAGCAGAAATTCCGGCTGGAGTAGAAGTGATTACAATGCCAAGACTTTCTGATACAATGACGGAAGGAAAAGTTGCAAAATGGCATAAAAATGTTGGCGATACAGTAAAAGAAGGAGATCTTCTAGCTGAGATTGAAACAGATAAAGCCGTTCAGGATTTTGAGTCTGAATTTAACGGGGTATTATTGAAGCAAGGTGTTGAAGAAGGTGGTGCTGCTCCCGTTGATACGGTATTAGCTATCATAGGCCCTGAAGGAACTGATGTTTCCGGAGTAGGTGCTGCAAAACCGGCTGCCCAGTCTGCAGAAAAACCTGCTGAACAAAAAACAGAAGCTAAAGCTGAAGAGAAAACTGCTGCCCCGGCTGCAAGTTCTTCATCTTCAGACAGAGTGGCAATTTCTCCGTTAGCTAAGAAAATGGCTCAGGATAAAGGTGTAGATATCAATGGTATCCACGGTTCAGGAGAAAACGGAAGAATCGTTAAAAAAGACATTGAAAACTATCAGCCGTCTCAGGCAGCTTCTACAGCATCTGCTCCGGCAGCAAATGCGGCAGCTCAGGTTGCAGTGAACTTTGTTCAGGGTCAGGATACGGAAACTCCGAACTCTCAGGTAAGAAATATCATTGCAAAACGTCTTGCTGAAAGTAAGTTCTCTGCTCCGCATTACTACCTGATGGTAGAAATCAATATGGATAAGGCAATTGAAGCGAGAAAGGAAATCAATTCTTTACCGGATACCAAAATTTCTTTCAATGATATGATCATTAAGGCGACAGCTGTTGCTCTAAGAAAACATCCGCAGGTAAATTCAAGTTGGGCCGGAGATAAAATCATCCACAGAGGAAACATCAACGTTGGAGTAGCGGTTGCAATTCCTGACGGATTGGTAGTTCCTGTTCTTAAGAATACGGATCAGATGAATTATACCCAGATTTCTGCTGCAGTAAAAGACATGGCTTCAAGAGCGAAGTCCAAAGGTCTTAAAGCAAACGAAATGGAAGGATCTACATTCTCAATCTCAAACCTTGGAATGTTCGGAATTGAAACCTTTACAAGTATCATCAATCAGCCAAACTCTGCCATCCTTTCAGTAGGAGCAATTATTGAGAAACCTATTGTTAAAGACGGTCAGATTGTAGTTGGAAACATCATGAAGCTTTCATTAGCTTGTGATCACAGAGTGGTAGACGGTGCTACAGGTGCTCAGTTCTTACAAACATTAAAAACATATCTGGAAAGTCCTTTAACTTTGTTATTGTAACAAATCCAGTCTGTAAAATATTTAAAACCTCTCATTCGGGAGGTTTTTTTATGAACATGTAAGCAATGAATTATTAGTCTGAAAAAAATCGGCAGACGTATCAAATTGACCATTTACGATTGACCTTATTTAAAATCTATTTACTATTTTTGAATCATGATTAAAGCAAGGAATATCCATAAATCTTATGGGAATTTAGAAGTATTAAAAGGAGTTGATATTCACATCAAAACAGGTGAGGTTGTTTCTATCGTAGGAGAATCGGGAGCGGGAAAATCTACCCTTCTGCAGATTCTGGGAACACTGGATTCACCAACGAGCTCTAAAAATTATGATACTGAAATCACAATTGCCGGTGAATCATTTATTAATATGAATGATAAACAGCTTTCCAAGTTCAGAAACCAGAATATTGGTTTCGTATTTCAGTTTCACCAATTGCTTCCTGAATTCACAGCTATGGAAAATGTGCTGCTTCCGACAAAAATTGCTAAAGCCAATGAGAAAGAGGCGATAGAAAAGGCATATGCGCTTTTTGAAGACCTGAAAATTGAACAGAGACTTCATCATAAACCCAATCAGTTATCCGGTGGAGAAGCACAAAGGGTAGCGGTTGCCAGAGCTCTTATCAATTCCCCTAAAATCATATTTGCAGATGAGCCTACAGGAAATCTGGATTCAAAGAATGCAGATGATTTACACAGGTTGTTTTTTGATTTAAGAGATAAATATAACCAGACATTTGTTATTGTAACGCATAACCCGAATCTTGCTGAAATTACAGACCGTAAATTGATCATGAAAGATGGGATGATTATTGAATAAACACAGCTTTTGATGATAAAAAAAATTATTTTCTCTTTTTTATTCCTGATTCTTTTTTGTGGTCTGAAGTCACAAAATGCTTCAATTTTACCGGAATCCAGAGTTACTGAGATCAAAAATTTTCTGAAAGGAAAAAGCTATAATCAGAATCTGGCGGTATTTATCAATTTTAAAATTCATTCCGGAAATTACCGATACTTTGTATACGATCTGAAAAATAATAAGGTATTGCAGAAAGCTATTGTTTCTCATGGTTCCGGATCCGTATTAAAAAATTCAAACAAGCTTGTATTCAGCAATACAGAGGGATCATACCAGTCTTCTTTAGGAAAATTTGAGATCCGTGAAAGCTATATAGGAAAATTTGGAAAATCTTACCGTTTAAACGGTCTGGAAATGAGTAACAGTAACGCTATGCAGAGAGCTATTGTTCTTCATTCTTACGGTTGTATCCCTGATAAAGAATCTCAAAACCCGGCTTGTTTAAGCTTAGGTTGTCCGATGCTTTCTTTCAATGCCTTTAATCAGACAGCGAAGTATATTGATCAATCTCAAAAACCGATTATTTTGTATGCCTTCTATTAAAAATTCTTATCTTTTAGCCTTTAACTTATAATTCAAAATTCATGTCTATAAAGTTTCTTGCCAAAGATGACAGACCTCGGGAAAAATTTTTATCAAAAGGTAAGAACTCACTTTCTGATTCTGAACTTTTAGCCATTGTAATGGGAAGCGGTAACAAAGAAGAATCTGCTTTAGAGCTGGCAAGAAGGATTTTAGCTTCTGTGGATCATAACTGGAATGAGCTGAGCTTACTTTCAATAAAAGAATTAATGAAATTTAAAGGAGTAGGGAAAGTAAAAGCTCTCTCTATTGCAACAGCCCTGGAAATAGGACGGAGAAGGATCGGACAGGATATTCCCGATAAAATTGTGATTTCAAACAGTAATGATGCCTATAAAATACTTGAAGGCCAGTTGTCTGATCTGAGAACAGAAGAATTTTGGGGAGTTTTTCTTAATCAGAGTAATAAAGTTATTCTTATTTCCCAGCTTACCCATGGCGGAATCAGTCAGTCTATTGTTGACATCCGTATCCTTTTTAAAACCGCTTTGGATCACTTTGCAACGGGAATCATTATTGCACACAATCATCCTTCAGGAAGCCTTAAACCGAGCCGTGAAGATATGTCTGTCACCCAAAGAATTAAAGAAGCAGGTAAGCTGATGAACATTCAGCTTTTAGACCACTTGATTATAACACAGAACTCATACCTGAGTTTTTCGGATGAAGGATTAATATGATTAGGAGATTACAATACAACGAGATTGACTTTAAAAAATATACGGAATGCCTGGAGAAATCTGAACAAAGGAAATATTCGGCATCCAGGTCTTTTTTAGATGTGACTTCAAACAAACACTGGGAATTATTGGTTTACAATGATTATGAAGCGGTAATGCCGGTTCCGTATGTGAAAAAATATGGTTTTAAAATTGTTCACAGCCCGATGTTGTGTCAGCAATTGGGTATATTTTCAGAAAAAGATGATCCAGGAATCAATGAAATCTTTTTAGAATTTCTGCAAAAAAATTATCTGATAAGGGTCTACAAGTTTAATGATGCGAATCAATTTCAGTCATCTTTACCACAAAGAAAGAATTTTCTTATTTTCCTTGGTTCCTATGAAAAAGTATCAGCAAGATATTCACCGAAAAGAAAACGAAAACTAAGGCTTAACCAAGACGTTATTAAAAACTCAGAGATCAAAAGCATAAGTTTCAGTGAAGCCAAAGGTTTTATAGAAGCAAATATTCTGGGGGCTGACAAAGATGATGATATTGAAGGTTTTATTCATATTTTTGAAAAATTTTATGAACTTAAAAGTCTTGAATTTTTAGCCTTTTATTATCAGAATACCCTAATCAATCTTATTGTCACTTACAATGATAGTCGGACAGTCGCCTTATTGGGCACATTCAACGATAAAGAATATGTGAAAATTTCCGGAGCTTCAGCTCTTATCGATCGTTCTATTAAAGAAAATATAGAAACAAAAATCTTTGATTTTGAAGGTGGGGAATTGCCGAATATTGAAGAATTTTTCAGAGGTTTTCGTCCGGAACTGAAGCCCTATGCAGTCTTGGAAAATTCTATGAAAATACTGATACAAAACTTTGTACGGTTTATTATAAAAGGGAAAATTCAATCATTAAGATAACTTTTGGTTAATATTGTTTAGATTAATTCTAATCAGAATATTATTTCATAAATTTATAAAGTCATTTATTAATGTAATCAAGCTATGCTAAAGCAAATCCGTAATTATAAATTGCCTTATATGGTTTATAATTTTTTCAACAGGAAAAAGTTAAAACACAATATTCCGTTGTATAAAAAATTAGGAATCAATAAAAGTTATTTTTCAAGTATTTCAAGTAAGGATTTTTCACACCTTCCGTATACAGAACGAACGATAGATGAAAGTAAGCTTGCAAATACAGCCTTTTATAAAAATTTATCCGAAGAAAACAGAGAAAGCGTCATCAACTACAATGATAACGGATATCTGATTTTAAAAAACTATCTGGATGATGATACTGTAGATAGCATCAATAGTGAAATTCATACATTAATGACTGACGGCACTTTAAAATTCCGTTACAATGGAAAACTGATGTTTGCCATTCACCATTCCGAAATTATTAAAAGTATAGGGGACGATAAAAATCTGCTGGAATTTCTTTCCATATTGCTGGACGGGCAGGCCAAACTTTTCCAAAGTATTAACTTTATCAATGGAAGCCAGCAAAAAACACATTCCGACAGTATTCATATGACTACTTATCCTTTAGGCGGACTTCTAGGAGTTTGGATTGCCTTAGAAGATGTAGATGAAAATAACGGAGCCCTTCATTACATTCCCGGAAGCCATAAGCTGCCTTATTTTTTAAACTCAGATTATGATAATGAAGGAGATGCTTTAAGAATAGGCAAGAAAAGCTATAAAGCCTATGAGGAGTTTCTCGAAAATAAAGTAAAAGAACTGGGATTGAAAAAGGAAATTTTCAAAGCCAGAAAAGGAGATCTTTTGATCTGGCATGCCAATATCCTGCATGGCGGAGAGCCACATCTTGATAAAAACAGGACAAGAAAAAGCCTCGTATACCATTTCTTTGATGAAAACAGTATTTGTTATCATGAAGTTACCCAAAGACCTGCTCTTTTTGAACTGTAAAAATAAAAAGCTACGAAATTCTCGTAGCTTTTCTGTTTATTCTTTTCCGGCAAATAAAACATCACCTTCTTCCTGTTTTATTTTCAATTGAAAAGGCTCCAGATCCCGGCTCAGCTTTTTTGAATCATATGGAGCATGTATTTCAATAATTATATTTTCAATATTTTGAAGCCACGAATTATTTTTGCTAAGAAGATCTGCTTCTGCGCCTTCAATATCGATTTTCAGCAAATCTATCTGTTGAATATGGTTATTTTTCATAAATGTTTCAACGGATAATGCCTGTACAGGAGTTCCCGATTCAGATACTTTCTGGTTGTAAGACAGCTCCTGTGTACCAAAATTTACACTTCCATCTTCAAAATGGGCCGCTGCATGGAAGCAGGTAATATTTTTAAAAGAAGCCGTATTGGCTTTCAGAAGTTCAAAATTTTCCGGGGAAGCTTCTATGGAATATATTTTTACATCGGGATATTTCAACGCAAAATAAATCGATGTCATGCCGATATGAGCTCCGAGGTCTACAATGATTTCCGGATTCTTTTTTAAAAGCTTCAGATGTTTATCATAGGCATTCTTCCAGAATATTTCATAAAAAATATCAATGTCACCTTTAAATGTTCTTAAATAAAGATCAAATTTTCTTTTTGCCTTTTTAAACTGATAAACGAAAGTTTCCCTATTATTGAGGTCAAGATTGTTTTTTTTAAACCTTGAACTGTATCTTTTTGTATTAACGATAAATGCTGTGAAAGTTTTCAGATTAGCACTCATTTCGGAACTGAAAGACAGTTTTGACAGATAGTTTTTTAAAGACATTATTTTCTTTTGCACAGATTAATACTGCAAATTAATAGTATTTATATGGAAAAGCCAGGTTTCTGTAAAAAAATAAAAATTAAAACTTCAAACGTGCACAGTGAATAGCAAATTATTAGTAATTTTGCACATCGAATTATGACTAGTTTTTCAGGATATTTACCCTATGCTTTTGCATTAATAATTGCAATTCCCTTTTTGGTTTTGCTGAGACAGTTTGTACATACCTACATTAAACTTAAGAATAAGGAAATAAATCTTCTTTCCGTAAAATCAAATTCTGAAAACAAGACTCATTCTTACGAAAGAATGACCCTTTTTCTGGAAAGGATAAAGCCTTCAAACCTTATTCTGAAATTTGACAAAAATCTGGCTGCTCACGAGTTTATTTTCCTGACTGAAAAAACGATCAATGAAGAGTTTGAATATAATTCTTCCCAACAACTTTATTTAACAAAAAATTCATGGAAAAATATTGTTGATTCCAAGAATGCTGTTATAGATTTGCTGCATACAACATATGAAAGTTTTAGCAACAGCCCCGAGCTGGATGAGTTTAAAACGGTTTTCATCATGAATTATATGAATGGAGAAGACTATATCGCTATAACGATAGAAGACCTGAGAAGAGAAATTTTAATAATAGCTTAACTAAAAATAAAAAATAAATAATGATTCCAAATTTTAAAGCACATCCATGGCATGGAATTTCTGCAGGAGAAGATGCGCCAAATGTTGTCAATGTATTTGTGGAAATCGTTCCTTCAGATACTATTAAATATGAAGTGGATAAAGAAACTGGATATTTAAAGGTGGACAGACCTCAAAAATTCTCAAATATTATTCCCGCACTATACGGATTCGTTCCGAGAACATATTGTCATAATGAAGTGATGAAACTGGCTATAGAAAGAGGTGCAGATGACGTTACGATGGGAGATCATGACCCATTGGATATCTGTGTTTTAAGCTCACATAATATTCATTCGGGTGGTATGCTGATGGAAGCTATTCCAATCGGTGGTTTCAAGATGATTGACGGTGGTGAAGCTGATGATAAAATCGTTGCCGTAATGGTGGGTGACCATGCTTTCGGACATTTCAGAGATATTACAGAATTGCCTGAAGCAGAAGTAAAAAGATTGATGCACTACTTTTTAACCTATAAAAACTTACCGGACGAGCCTGCAAAATGCAGAATTCAGGAAGTTTATGGTGTTGAACATGCTAAAAAAGTGATCAAGGCGGCACAAAAAGATTACGCTGAAAAGTTCGGCGGATAAAATGCTTCCATCAATGATAAATAAAGGATAAATGAGATTTCATTTATCCTTTTTGTTTAGAATAAACGGTGATTGATGAAGATTGATTTCGTAAGGGTGTAATTTTTTTAATATTTTGATGAGAATTATTTATTATATTTAGTTCTCTATTATCAAAAAAATATTAAACTATGGACCTATTTGTGTTAGTACCAATTTTCGGGGTTGTAGCTTTATTGTATACCTTTTTGCAAAGTAACTGGGTAAATAAGCAGAACGCCGGAAATGAAAAAATGAAAACGATCAGCGGACATATTGCTGACGGTGCAATGGCTTTTCTAAAGGCCGAGTACAAGGTTTTAGCCTATTTTGTAGTTATTGTAGCCATTTTATTGGCTGTAATGGGAATGAGTAATTCAAACTCGCATTGGAGTATAGGGATTGCGTTCGCTGTAGGAGCTGTATTTTCAGCATTGGCCGGCTTTATAGGAATGAAAATTGCCACGAAAGCCAATGTAAGAACTGCCGAAGCAGCCAGAACATCTCTTTCAAAAGCACTGAAAGTTTCCTTTACAGGTGGTACCGTAATGGGAATGGGAGTTGCCGGATTAGCGGTTTTAGGATTAGGAACTCTTTTTATTGTTCTGAAGCAGATTTTTGCTCCCGATGCTACAGTAGATTCCCATGAAATGGAAAGAACTATCGAGATTCTGACAGGATTTTCCCTTGGGGCCGAATCTATTGCCTTATTTGCAAGAGTAGGAGGTGGTATTTACACAAAAGCAGCTGACGTGGGAGCAGACCTTGTAGGAAAAGTGGAAGCGGGAATTCCTGAGGATGATCCAAGAAATCCGGCTACGATTGCTGATAATGTAGGAGATAATGTAGGAGATGTAGCAGGAATGGGAGCCGACCTTTTCGGATCTTATGTAGCTACTGTCTTAGCAACCATGGTTTTAGGACGGGAAACAGTCTCTGTAGATTCATTCGGTGGGTTTGCACCGATCCTTTTACCAATGCTTATTGCAGGAACAGGAATTATCTTTTCAATTATAGGAACTTTATTTGTTAGAATCAATGATAACGAAGGCAGCTCGACTTCAAGCGTTCAGAATGCTTTAAACCTTGGAAACTGGGGCAGTATCGTGATCACTGCGATCGCATCTTATTTTCTGGTCACTTATATTCTTCCGGATAAAATGGTTTTAAGAGGCCATGAATTCTCTAAAATGGGTGTTTTCGGAGCCATTATGGTTGGTTTGGTTGTAGGTACCCTGATGAGTATTATTACGGAATATTATACAGCGATGGGGAAAAGACCGGTTTCAAGTATTGTGAGACAGTCTTCTACAGGCCATGCAACAAATATTATCGGCGGTCTTGCCGTTGGGATGGAATCTACCTTGCTTCCGATTATTGTTTTAGCAGGCGGAATTTACGGATCTTACTTATGTGCCGGATTATACGGAGTGGCTATTGCAGCTGCAGGAATGATGGCAACTACCGCCATGCAGCTTGCCATTGATGCTTTCGGGCCGATTGCAGATAATGCCGGTGGAATTGCAGAAATGAGTGAACTTCCGAAAGAAGTTCGTGAAAAAACAGATATCCTGGATGCAGTAGGAAATACAACAGCAGCTACCGGAAAAGGGTTTGCCATTGCCTCTGCAGCTTTAACTGCCTTAGCATTATTTGCAGCTTTCGTAGGAATTGCAGGCATTGATGGTATTGATATTTACAGAGCCGATGTTTTAGCCGGTCTGTTTGTAGGTGGAATGATCCCGTTTATCTTCTCATCTTTAGCGATTACCGCTGTAGGACAGGCTGCGATGGCAATGGTAGAGGAAGTAAGAAGGCAGTTCCGTGAAATCCCGGGAATTTTAGAAGGAAAAGCAGAGCCGGAATATGAAAAATGTGTAGCCATTTCTACTGATGCATCCATAAAAAAAATGATGCTTCCTGGAGCTATTGCCATTATTTCACCGCTTCTGATCGGATTTATCTTCGGACCGGAAGTATTGGGTGGATTTTTAGCAGGAGCTACCGTAAGTGGTGTTTTAATGGGAATGTTCCAGAATAACGCCGGCGGAGCCTGGGACAACGCTAAAAAATCCTTTGAAAAAGGAGTAGATATCAACGGAAAAACCTATTATAAAGGATCTGAACCTCACAAAGCATCGGTCACAGGTGATACGGTGGGAGATCCGTTTAAAGATACTTCGGGGCCATCAATGAATATTCTTATTAAGCTGATGTCAATTGTTTCTTTGGTTATTGCGCCTACTCTGGCTACTTTACATAAAGATAAAATTGATGCCAATAGAAAAGCTAAAATTGAAAGCCTTACAGGAATGACCGGAATTCATTCCGGAAGCGAAAATATGCCTGTAGCTGAGCCTTCAACAACACAGGAGATCAAAGGCCATTTAAATGAAACAGGAGATTTTGTATATGAAACCGGAACGATTCAGGAAATTAAACTGAACGGCGGGAAAACAATCTCTCTGGGTGCAGGAAGCCAGCTGTATCGTTTGCTTAATGGAGTTAAAGAAAAAAACTCTGCCATTTTAAATCCGGACAACTGGTACACCATTGAAAATCTTTATTTTGAAACCGGTTCAAGTGATTTAAAAGCAGGTTCTGAAGTGGAATTAAATAATCTGGCCGAAATTTTAAATGCTTACCCGGGTTTGAAAATTAAATTAGGTGGCTATACCGATAATACAGGAAATGAAGAAAGCAATCAGAAACTGTCAAATTTAAGAGCCCAGACCGCCAAGTTAAAACTATTGGAAATGGGAATCTCTGCAGACAGAATTGAAACTGAAGGCTACGGTTCCAAATTCCCGGTATGTGAGGCCAATGATACAGATGAATGTAAAGCTAAAAACAGAAGAATCGACGTAAGAGTCCTTTCTTTATAAAAATCTAAAATATAATATTAAAGCACCGCTGAAACGCGGTGCTTTTTTTGTTGAAGTAAATCAAAGGAATACAAAAAAAATTAGCATAAGAAATTAATATTCGTTGAAAGAAAATAGAATATATTCAATTTTATGACAGATAAAATCCTTGCGCCTTAAACAAAACTCAATAATAATTTCACATCTTTGCGATTAACGATATAATCTATAGATTCTTTCTCAAATGCTCCAATGCCTGTATAATCACTTCATCTTTCTTAGCAAAGCTAAACCGGATATAATCAGAATCCTGCCTCGAATTATAAAATGCGGAAAGCGGAAGACAGGCCACCTTTTTCTCAATTGTAAGCCATCTTGAGAATTCTACATCAGTCATCGTTTTGGAAACATTCCTGAAATTAACAACCTGAAAAACACTTCCCTGAGATTTTTGTTCTGTTTGTAACGGAGTATCAATGATCAGTTTATTGAAAATATCCCTTTTATGCTGCATCAATTGCTGGTTTTCAGAAGGATCAAAAATTTCAAGGTATTTGGCTACCGCATATTGAGCCGGGGCATTGGCACTATAGGAAATATATTGCTGATGGCATCTGAATTTAGGGGTCAGTTCCTCGGGTGTTAATAAATAACTTACTTTCCAGCCTGTAGAATGGAACATTTTACCGAAAGAAAAAATACAAAATGTCCTTTTTCTTAGTTCAGGATGGATGAATGAGCTGTAATGTTCTATACCATCATAACAATACGTATCATAAATCTCTTCTGAAATCAGATAAATTTCGCGGTCTTTAATTAGCTCATACAGTTGATTCCAATCCGATTGATCCCATATTTTTCCGGTGGGGTTTTGCGGAGAATTCACAATAATAGCTTTAGTTTTTTCTGAAATGCAATTTTGAAGTTTTTCCCAGTTTATCACAAAATCATTGTCAAGATCATAATACACCGGAACTCCGCCGTTAAGAACTACAGAAGGTCCGTAAGTATAATAAGATGGCTGAATAATGATAACTTCATCACCTTGATTTAAAATGCATTTAAGGGAAGTATATAAAGCAAAGGTTGCACAGGGAACAATCGTTATTTCATTTTCTTTCAGGGAAATTTTGTTTTTCCTTTTTAAGTTGAATTGGATAATATTGCTGATCAGCAGAGGGTTTCCAGCAATGGGCTCATAATTATGGTGAATAGCATCTGCGGATTCTTTAAGGAAATATTTTAAGCGTTCATCAATGGTAAAATCCGGAAGGCCTAATGAAAGGTCATAACTGTTGTGTGTCGAGGCAAGCTCAGACATTTCAGTAAAAAATGAATAATGATTGAATCCGTAAATATTTTCCATGCATTTTGCATTTATACCAAATATAGGAAAAATTAGAATCTGTTACAGGTTAAATAAATTTTGTTATTTTTAAGGAAATAATTTTATAATGAGAAAAATACTTATTCCACTATTTTCTGTTGCTGTATTGGCAAGCTGTGGAACTGCTAAAGTAGTTAACGACGGGAAAAGCACTACGGATTCATCTCCAAAAATTTCATCTAAAGCTGAAAAAGCATTTCAGGCTGCTTACCAGACCATTAGCGCAGAAGATTTAAAGAAAAATCTATATGTAATTGCTTCTGATGAAATGGGTGGCAGAGATACCGGAAGTCCCGGACAGAAAAAAGCAGGAGAGTATATGATTAATTTTTATAAAACCTTAGGAATCTCTTATCCTAAATCACTTGGATCTTACTATCAGAAAGTTCCGGCTGATTTTATGAAAAAAAGAGGCGGTGGTAACCTTCCGGATTCAGAAAACATCCTTGCGTTCATAGAAGGAAGTGAAAAACCCGATGAAATCATTGTGGTATCCGCGCATTATGATCATGTAGGAACAAGAAACGGAGTTGTTTATAACGGAGCAGATGATGACGGTAGCGGAACGGTAGGAGTAATGGAAATTGCAAAAGCTTTTCAGGCTGCCAAAAAAGCAGGGAACGGACCTAAAAGATCAATTCTGTTCCTTCATGTAACCGGAGAGGAGCATGGCCTGTTCGGATCTGAATTCTATACAGATAACCCTGTATTTCCATTAGCGAATACTGTAGTTGATCTTAACATCGATATGATCGGCCGTGATGATCCTGAAAACAGAGGAAAACAGTATGTATATGTGATTGGTTCAGAAATGTTAAGCTCACAATTGAAAGTAATCAATGAAGCAGCTAATAAGAGAACCAACAATCTGGAACTTAATTACAAATATGATGATCCTGCAGATCCTCAAAGATTGTATTACAGATCAGACCACTATAATTTTGCAAAAAACAATGTTCCGGTAGCATTTTTCTTTGATGGAATTCATGAAGATTATCACAAACCTACTGATGATGTTGAAAAAATCGACTATGCTTTGTTACAGAAAAGAACCCAATTGGTTTTTGCAACAGCCTGGGAGATCGCTAACAGACCGGAAAGAATTGTTGTTGATAAAAAATAGTTGGTTAAATTCCAATTATTAAAAATAACTCAGTACCTTTTCGATTAAATAAAAATAAATAAGCCTGTAAGAAATAATATCTTATAGGCTTTTATTAAAGTCTTAATTAAATAGTATGATAATCCGTGAAGCCAGGCATGAAGACATCCCGCAAATACAGTTTGTAAGAAATTCTGTGAAAGAAAATACACTCTCTGATCCTTCTTTGGTCACCGACCGGGATTGTAAAGCGTTTTATTTGAAAGAGGGAAATGCTTGGTTTGCGAAATTGATCGCCGGATAGCAGGATTCGCCATCGTTGATCTTCAAGAAACAATATCTGGGCTTTATTTTTACATCCCGGTTTTGAAAAACAGGGAATAGGAAGGAAGTTACATGATATTATGCTTGACTGGTATTTTGAGCAGACAAAAGATACCGTTGGCTGGGAACAGCACCCGGCACAAGAGCTGAGACATTTTACAGAAAATCCGGCTGGAGAAATTAAATTTGAAATGTATTATATTCACTGGGAAAAACAGAGAGAAATGAAACAGAATCTAAAATCATTAAGACCTTTTATAGGCGCTGAAAACTTTGAGATCAGCAGAAACTTCTATAGTGATCTGGGATTTGAAGAAATTATTTTACAATATAATTTATCACTGTTCAAAAAACAGGAAATAGCGTTCTATCTTCAGGATGCTTATGTGAAAGACTGGATTGACAATACGATGCTTTTCATGGAAGTTGAGAATGCTGAAGAATTCTGGCAGGAGCTTTTATCTTTAAACCTTCCTGAAAAATACGAAAAAGTAAAACTCAGCCCTGTCAGAACGTTGGATTGGGGAAAAGAATGCTTCGTACATGATCCGTCCGGGATTTTATGGCATTTCGGTGAGTTTTTAATAAATAACCGAAGATGATTTACGCTTTTGATACCTACTATTACGATGATTATGCTAATACAATCTGTATTGCTTTTGAAGACTGGAGTTCTGAGAAAGAAACTGATATTTTCAGCGAAAAAACAGAAATTACATCCGGATATCAAAGCGGCGAATTTTATAAAAGAGAATTACCATGTATCCTGAGTTTATTGAACAAAATTGAGCTTAAAGAAGGGGATAGCATTATCGTTGACGGTTACGTTACCCTGAATAATGATGGCAAAATTGGTTTGAGTGGTCATCTTTATGAAGCTTTAGGTCAAAAATATCCGGTGATAGGGATCGCAAAAAATGAATTTTCATCCCCGGATTCTCAAAGGAGAAGCATTTACAGAGGTGAAAGCAAAACACCCCTGTTCCTTACTGCAAAAGGGATTGATGTAGACACACTGATTCCCAAAATAGAACGGATGCATGGTTCCTATAGAATCCCTGCACTTCTGAAAAAACTGGATCAGCTGACAAGAACATAAACTACGATTCTTTGATTATTTTGCAAAAAAACTTTAAAATATTTTTTTAATTGAAAAAAATTGATACATTTGTCTCATCAAAAATCAAAAATGAATAAAACATTCAACAATATTATTACTGTCATTCTTGTCATTATCGGATCCCCGGTGATGAGCAGTGGCATTGTTGAAAGTTAGCAAAAATATATTTCAAATAAATGAAGCCATTCTCATCAGAGGATGGCTTTTTTTATTGAGTTTAACCGAAAAATCTTATAAAGACAAGTATGTATTACAACGAAAAAAGTATTCTTTACTACGACGGAAAGTTTTTAAAAGCTACAAAAGCTTCCACCGATCTCTACGGGCAATCCCTTCACTATGGATATGCTGTGTTTGAAGGAATTAAAGCCTATAAAACCCAAAACGGAACCAAAATTTTCAAAGCGGAAGAACATTATGACAGGCTCAGAAAATCTGCTGAACTGATGATGATGCCTTTTGATTACACCACACCGGAAATGATTGAGATCACTTATGAACTTTTGGAAATGAATAATTTAAGCAATGCTTACATCAGGCCGCTTGTTATCTGTTCACCCAATATGGCTCTTTCAAAAGGACTGAAAAGCTTTTTGGTTATAGAAGCATGGAATTGGGACAACGGTTATTTATCTGAAGGATTGAGAGTAATGACGTCTTCTTTTGAACGGCCCAATCCTAAAGCATTTAAGATAGAAGCTAAAGTCAGCGGGCATTATGTAAATTCTATTTTAGCATCCCAGGAAGCGAAGGAAAAAGGTTTTAATGAAGCATTACTTTTAGATGAATACAGGAATGTTGCGGAAAGTTCGGGAGCCAATGTTTTTTATGAAAAAGATTCAAAACTGTACACACCCGAAAAAGGCAGTATCCTGCCGGGGATCACAAGAGCGACTGTTTTCGAGATATGTGATCAGTTAGGGATAGAATACGAGGAAAAACGATTCAAACCCGAAGAAATGAAAGGTGCTGATGCGGCATTTTTTTGTGGTACAGCTGCAGAAATAGTGGCTCTGGAATCCCTGGATGAAGTTCCCTTTCAACTTGAATGGAAGAAAAGCACTTCTGCATTGGTACAACAAGCTTACAGGCATCTTGTTTTGGATGAAGATTATACTTACCTGAAAAATCAGTTGCAATATGTGTAAACCCCTTAATAAATATTCCAGAACACTTACCCAGGATCCTACACAGCCTGCAACTCAGGCCATGTTTTATGGGATAGGGTTTCAGAAAGAAGATTTTGAAAAGGCTCAGATCGGAGTGGCAAGTATGGGCTATGACGGAAATACCTGCAATATGCATCTGAACGGTCTTGCCCAGCTTGTGAAGACAGGGGTAAATGAACAAAACCTTGTAGGATTGATGTTTCATACCATAGGAATCAGTGACGGAATGACGAATGGTACTGATGGAATGCGATATTCACTGGTGAGCCGGGATATTATAGCCGATAGCATTGAAACGGTATGTGCGGGGCAATATTATGATGGCCTGATTACCGTTCCCGGATGTGATAAAAATATGCCGGGATCAATAATGGCGATGGCCAGGCTCAACCGTCCTTCTATCATGGTATACGGTGGAAGTATAGAAGCCGGCCACTACAAAGGAAATGATCTCAATATTGTTTCTGCTTTTGAAGCATTGGGAAATAAAATTGCAGGAAAGCTTTCAGATGAAGACTATGAAGGGATTATAAAAAATTCCTGCCCGAGTGCCGGAGCCTGCGGCGGAATGTATACTGCGAATACCATGGCATCTGCTATTGAAGCGTTGGGAATGAGCTTACCATACTCATCATCTTATCCTGCACTAAGCAAAGAAAAGAAAGAAGAATGTCTCTTTGCCGGACATTACATAAAAATATTACTGGAAAAAGATATCAAACCTTCCGATATCATGACCCCGAAAGCTTTCGAAAATGCCTTAAGAATTATTATGGTTTTGGGTGGAAGTACAAATGCGGTCCTTCATTTTATAGCCATAGCGAAAAGCATAGGCTATCATTTAAGCCTGGATGATTTTCAGAGAATAAGTGATACCACACCTTTGTTGGCAGATCTGAAACCAAGCGGGAAATATCTGATGAATGATCTTCACCAGGCAGGCGGTGTTCCGGCGGTGATGCGGTATATGCTGGATCTTGGACTTCTTCACGGAGACTGCCTTACCGTGACCGGAAAAACAATGGCTGAAAACCTTATGAATGTCACTTCAGTTATAGACAGAGAACAAAACATCATCCGAAATATTAATGATCCCATTAAAGAAACAGGGCACATCAGGATTATGTACGGAAACCTGGCAGAAAAAGGATGTGTTGCAAAAATTACAGGAAAAGAAGGAAGCTTTTTTAAAGGTAAAGCAATCGTTTTTGACGGTGAAAAAGAGTTTATCAAAGGCATAGAAGATAAAATGATCAGCGATGGCGATGTGGTGGTCATCAAAAATGAAGGCCCGAAAGGAGCCCCCGGAATGCCGGAAATGTTAAAGCCTACTTCCGCATTAATGGGCTCAGGATTAGGGAAAAATGTTGCTTTAATTACCGACGGACGTTTTTCAGGAGGAACTCATGGCTTTGTGGTGGGACACATTACTCCGGAAGCTTTTGAAGGCGGATTGATAGGTCTCGTGAAAAACGGTGACATCATTGAAATTGATGCTGAAAAAAATACCATCAACCTTATGATAACAGAAAATGAGTTGGAAGAAAGGAAATCAGGATTTAAAAAACCGGATTATAAAGTGAAAAGCGGTGTTTTATATAAATATGCAAAACTCGTTTCAGACGCTTCTCAGGGATGTATAACAGATTTTTAAATTAGAAAAAATGAAGCCAGCATTAAATACATTAAAAGAAAATAAACCTGTTTTCCGGACGAAAAAATTGAAGGGAGCAGAAGTGGTTCTTGAAATTTTTAAAGAAGAAAATGTAAAAACGGTATTTGGATACCCGGGTGGAGCCGTCATCCCGATCTATGATGCATTGTATGATTATAAAGATGTTCTGCAGCATATATTAGTAAGGCACGAGCAGGGAGCAATTCATGCAGCACAGGGATATTCAAGATCTTCCGAAAATATCGGAGTCGTTATTGCGACCAGTGGTCCGGGAGCTACCAATCTTATCACGGGGCTTGCCGATGCCATGATTGACAGTACGCCCTTGATATGCATTACCGGACAGGTATATGCTTCACTTTTAGGATCTGATGCTTTTCAGGAAGTGGATATCATAAACGTTACTGCTCCTGTTACAAAATGGAATTGCCAGGTTACTGATGCAGAAGACATTCCAAAGATACTGGCAAAAGCATTTTATATTGCAAAATCCGGCCGGCCGGGGCCTGTTTTAATTGATATTACTAAAAATGCACAGCTCCAGGAAATCGATTTTTCAGGCTATGAAATTTGTCAGTCAATACGCTCGTATCGTCCTAAACCAGATATCAGAAACGAATATATAGAACAGGCAGCACTACTTATCAATAACGCTAAAAAACCATTTCTGTTATTCGGGCAGGGTGTCATTATCGGGAATGCTGAAGAAGAGCTGAAAAAGATGGTTGAAAAAACCGGAATTCCGGCTGCATCTACAGCACTGGGGCTGGGAGCTCTTTCTACAGAACATCCGTTATATGTTGGCATGTTGGGAATGCATGGCCATTATGCACCCAATAAATTAACCAATGAGTGCGATGTATTGATTGCAGTAGGAATGCGCTTTGATGACCGTGTTACCGGAAAGCTTGACCAATATGCAAAGCAGGCAAAAGTAATCCATTTTGATATTGATCTTGCAGAAATTGATAAAAATGTAAAAGCTGATGTTCCCGTTTTAGGCGATTGTAAAGAAACACTTTCGCTGCTCACTCCAATGTTGAATGAGAATACTCATGATGATTGGCTGAGCCGGTTTAAAAAACTTCAGTACGAAGAGCATGAAGAAGTTATTGAAAAAGAGCTTAATCCCACAACGGACGAGCTTACAATGGCCGAAGTGCTTAAATACCTGAACGAAATTACGAATGGTGAATATATCATCTGTACTGATGTAGGACAACACCAGATGATTTCCTGCAGGTATGCAGAGTTTAAGGCATCAAAAAGGAATATAACCTCCGGCGGACTGGGAACAATGGGTTTTGGTTTACCTGCTGCAATAGGTGCAAAAATGGCCAATCCTGATAAGCATGTCATCTGCATTGCCGGAGACGGTGGATTCCAGATGAATATTCAGGAGCTGGGAACGATTGCCCAGTTTAATATCGGGGTCAAAATGATTATCCTCAATAATTCCTTTTTGGGTATGGTTCGTCAGTGGCAGGAGCTGTTTCATGACAAGCGGTATTCTTTTGTAGACATTACAAGTCCTGATTTCCCAGCTGTTTCAGAAGCGTATGGTATCAAAGGAAAGCATGTAACAGACAGAGCATTTCTAAAATCTTCACTGGAAGAAATGCTCAATACAGAAGGATCTTACCTTCTTGAAATTAAGGTAGGACGGGAAAATAACGTTTTTCCTATGGTACCTCAGGGTTGCAGCATCAGTGAAATCCGTTTAAAATAAAATCTTTTTAAAATGAACAAACAAGAATATACCATAAGTGTCTTTACCGAAAATCAGGTAGGACTGCTTACAAAAATAGCCATGGTTTTTTCCAGAAGGGGAATCAATATTGACAGCCTGAACGTATCTCCAACAGAGATCGAGAGCATTTCAAGATTTACCATTGTCGTGAATATTGAGGAAGAAACCGTGAGAAAAGTATCAAGGCAGATTCAGAAATTAGTTGAAGTAATTAAAGTCTACTATAACACCAATGAAGAAATTGTCTGGCAGGAGTTAGCCCTTTTTAAACTGAAAACCAATGTTGTTTCAGAAAAGTTTTATGTAGAAAGGATATTGAGGCGTTATGGAGCTACGATTGTCAGCATAAGAAATGATTATACGGTATTTACCATTGTCGGACATCATGAGGAGATAGACAGCTTTCAGGAGCTTCTCGAGCCACACGGCCTTATAGAATTTATAAGAAGCGGAAGAGTAGCGGTGATCAAATCAAACGGAGGCTTTCATAAAAAATTAAAGGCACTCGAAAAAACAGCTTATCAATAAAAAAATGAACACAGATCCAATCTATAAAATAGCCTTTAGAAAGGTTGAAAATATTAACAATTAAATACAAAATTATGGCATTAATTAAATTTGCAGGAGTAGAAGAAAACGTAATCACAAGAGATGAATTTCCGGTAGAAAAAGCCAGGGAAGTTCTGAAAGATGAAACCGTAGCAGTATTGGGATATGGTATTCAGGGGCCGGGACAGGCTCTTAATCTTAAAGATAATGGGATTAATGTAATTGTTGGACAGCGTAAAAATTCTAAAAGCTGGGATAAGGCAGTAGAGGATGGCTTTGTTCCCGGTGAAACCCTTTTTGAGCTGGAAGAAGCAGCACAAAAAGGAAGTATTCTTTGTTACTTATTAAGTGATGCCGCACAGATCGAATTCTGGCCGGTATTGGAAAAACAGCTTACCCCGGGAAAAACATTATATTTTTCACACGGTTTCGGGATCACCTACAACCATCAGACGAATATTATACCACCCAAAGATATAGATGTCGTTTTAGTAGCTCCTAAAGGTTCGGGAACTTCTTTAAGAAGGCTTTTTGTTGAAGGAAAAGGACTGAACAGCAGCTATGCAATCCATCAGGATGCAACAGGAAAGGCCAAAGATAAAGTAACGGCGTTGGGAATTGCCGTAGGAAGCGGATACCTGTTTGAAACCAATTTTAAAAAAGAAGTTTACAGTGATCTGGTAGGAGAGAGAGGAACTTTAATGGGTGCGATACAAGGGCTTTTTGCCGCTCAGTTTGAAGTTTTAAGAGCTCAGGGGCATTCCCCTTCCGAAGCATTTAATGAGACGGTGGAAGAATTAACTCAGTCTTTAATGCCTCTTGTCGCTGAAAACGGGATGGACTGGATGTATGCCAATTGCTCTACAACAGCCCAGAGAGGTGCTTTAGACTGGTGGAAGAAATTTTATGATGCTACTAAACCCGTATTTGAAGAATTATATGGAAGTGTAAAAGAAGGTAATGAATCACAGAAGTCTATTTCCAGCAACAGCAAAGAAAATTATAGGGAAGGACTGAATAAGGAACTTGAAGAATTGAGAAACAGTGAATTATGGCAAGCCGGAAAAGTCGTAAGGTCACTGCGTCCGGACAGAGCGTATGAATATGAAAAATAAAACCCTGAACTTTCCATCATTGGATTCGGTGAAAACTGCCCGGAAAACCCTGGAAGATATCATCAATACAACACCATTACAAAAAAGCCGGCGACTTTCAGATCAGTTTTCAGCGGATATATTCCTTAAAAGGGAAGATATGCAGCCTGTACGTTCCTATAAGATCAGAGGAGCTTATAACAAAATCTATAATCTGTATGCAAAAAATGAACTGAAAAGTGGAATTGTATGTGCCAGTGCGGGAAATCATGCGCAGGGAGTTGCATTCGCCTGCAATAAGCTCAAAATTCCCGGGACTGTTTTTATGCCGGTTACAACACCGAAACAAAAACTGGAACAGGTAGCTATGTTTGGCGGAAGCTTTGTTGAAATACAACTCATCGGCGATACTTTTGATGATTCAAAACAGGCAGCGATACAGTACAGTGAAGATTCCGGAGCAGCTTTTATCCATCCTTTTGATGATATTCAGATTATTGAAGGCCAGGCTACTTTAGCAATGGAGATCCTGGAACAGGCAGAAGAAAAAATTGATTTTGTTTTTGTGCCTTTAGGCGGTGGCGGATTGGCTGCCGGTATTGTAACCGTTTTTTCAGTCCTGTCTCCTGAAACGAAGATCATCGTTGTGGAACCTAAAGGTGCAGCTTCAATGAAAGCCTCTATTGAAGCAGGAATCAATACGCAGCTGACTCATATTGATAAATTTGTAGACGGAGCTGCCGTTCAGAAAGTCGGTGATCTTAATTTTGATATCTGCAAAGACGATATTCACGAGTGCATTGCCGTAGATGAAGGGAAGGTCTGTGAGACGTTACTGGAACTCTACAACAAAGATGCAATGGTTCTGGAACCTGCCGGAGCTCTTGCTATTGCCGCACTGGATCAGTATAAAGACAGAATATCCGGGAAAAATGTAGTCTGTATTGCCAGTGGAAGTAATAATGATATTACCAGAACAGAAGAAATAAAAGAACGGGCAATGCTTTATAAAGGATTGAAGCATTATTTTATTGTCAGGTTTCCGCAACGTCCGGGATCACTTAAAGAATTTGTTCTGAATGTTCTCGGAAAGTCAGATGACATTACTTTTTTTGAATATACCAAAAGAAATTCCCGTGAAACAGCCTCTGCTATTGTAGGGATAGAAATTGCTTCTTATTCTGATTTTAAAGAGCTTTTAGAAAGGATGAAAAAATTGGGGTATTATGAATCTTACCTTAATGATTCCCCCGATATGATGAATATTTTAATTTAATCAATATTAAAGCCACTACGATCAAGTGGCTTTATTTTTATCAGGATAATATTTTATTCAATAAGTTGATTTTTAGATTGTTAATTGTATTTTATTCACTGTAGAAAATAAATTAACGATAGACTGATAAATATCATCAGGTAGATTATTTTTATTAAGTCTAAATAAATATAAATTTGTCTCACCAAAACAAACACATATCTAATCATATCCATATCAATTTTTGTTTTTTTTAAACCGGTGAGGCGAAACCTTACCGGTTTTTATTTGGCTATAACCGGGATGATAAAGATAGGTTAAAAAAATATTTTTTTCTGTGAGTTTCCGGAATAGTCTTTATAACTTGCCATATCTAATTTACGTTTACTATGAAAAAACTTTTGCTGATACTTTTACTTTTAATAGAAATCAATGTTTATTCACAGGATAAAATAAAAGACAGCTTTACTGTAAAAGTAAGAGAAGAAGAGGGAGATTTGAATAACGATGGCCTTACAGATAAAATTATTGTAAGTATGGATACTGCAGCTTCCGTTGTGCCTTTAAAATTAGAGGTCTTCTTTGGCCAATCAGGTAGAAAACTGAAAACCGTTTTATCTTCAACCAACATCATTGAACCTCAATATCCATCCGGGAAAAATGGAAAGCATACTGAGAATCAGATTCCCAATTTCTCTATTGAAGATGGAAATTTGATCATGATATCAGATATAAAAGACGGACAGTCTCAGCATATCTTCAAATATAAAAACGGAAGTTTTGAACTGATCCATTTGTTAAAATCTTTCTGGGATGGCAAAAACACAACCATAGAAACAGATTTCAATCTCCTGACCGGAATTAAGACTGAAGAAACTAAAACTTTAGGTTCGGAAAAGACGGTGAAGAAAAATAAAAGTATCATAAAAGTTCAGGCTTTACCCAAGTTACAGAACTTCAGAAAATTCGGAAAAGAATTTCAATGATCTTCTATTTAATGCAATAAAATGGCATCCGTCATACTCTCAATCTAAAATAAAATGTCATATTTTCTCCCTATTCCATTTTGGATACATCTTTATCCGTTTTGGCAACTCCTTCCTTTTTGCTAATACTGACCTTTGTCCTGTAATTTTAAATACATCAAAAAAATGAAAACAATTTTTATAACAGGTGCATCTACAGGACTAGGAAAAGCTACCGCAAAATTATTTCAAAACAGAGGCTGGAACGTTATTGCCACAATGAGAAACCCGGAAGCTGAAACCGAACTTGGACAGTTGGAAAACGTAACCTTACTTCCATTGGATGTAACCAACCCGGAGCAGATTCAGTCTACTGTAAAAAAAGCACTTGAGCTCAGCAGTATTGACCTGGTTTTCAATAATGCGGGATACGGTCTGATCGGTCCTTTGGAAGCCTTAACCGATGACCAGATTGTAAAACAGTTAAATACCAACTTATTAGGAGTTATCCGAGTAACTCAGGCCTTTATCCCTTATTTCAGAGAAAGAAAAAGCGGGATGTTTATCACAACTACTTCTATCGGCGGATTGATTGCATTCCCTCTAGGATCAACTTATCATGCCACAAAATGGGCACTGGAAGGATGGAGTGAAAGTCTTGCTTTTGAACTCAATACCTTCGGAGTAAATATCAAAACAGTTTCTCCGGGCGGGATTAAAACAGATTTTATAAGCCGTTCTTTGGATATGGGAACCCAGCCGGAATATGAATCAATGATCAATACCATGTTTTCAAATACGGAAAGTATGATGGAAGGTGCTTCAACACCGGAACTTATTGCTGAGGTAGTATATGAAGCGGCTACAGACGGCAAAAAACAGCTAAGATATGTTGCCGGAGAAGATGCAAAAGAATTGTATGCACAGCGTCTTGAACTTGGTGACGAGGTGTTCAGAGAACAATTAGGAAAACAGTTTATTTAATAGAGTTATAAGTTATGAGTTATGAATTATGAGTTTAAAGTTTAAAGTCGATCAGAAGTTGTGGATTTTATTTCATACTCCGAATCTTAACTCATAACTCATAACTCATAACTTATAATTTATAATTCCTGACTAATTTTCATATTTTTATATCATGGAAAAGAAAGACAACGTCCCTTTAAAGATTTCATCCATATCGGAGCTTCATAATATGTTAAGGCTTCCGAAACCTCTTCACCCACTCATTAGTCTTGTAGACAACACCCAAATGAGTGTTAACAAAGAGATGTTTAAACGGAATTTTATTCTTGATTTTTACAAAATCTCATACAAATTTTCTGAGAACGGTAAAATGGGGTACGGGCAGGGTTATTATGATTTTAATGAAGGCGGAATGATGTTTACAGCTCCCAATCAGATACTGTCTGCGGACGAAGAAGCTGAATATCACGGATACACCCTGTTAATTCATCCCGATTTTATAAGGAATTATCCATTGATGAAAAGCATTAAAAAATATGGGTTCTTTTCTTATGACACGAATGAAGCATTGCATTTATCAGACAAAGAGAAAACCCTTGTTGTGGGATTATTAGCAAATATTCAGGGAGAATTGGAAACTGCGATTGATGAGATCAGCCAGGATGTTATTATATCTTATATTGAGGTGCTGTTGAATTACAGTAACCGGTTTTATAAGCGTCAGTTTATCACCCGGAAAACGGTGAATAGTGATCTGCTCTCTAAAATGGAATTTCTGCTGGAAGATTATTTCAATAAGCAGGAAGCTTTAAATAAAGGCCTTCCCACTGTAGAGTTTCTGGCTTCAGAACTGAATCTGTCACCGCATTATCTAAGTGATATGCTCCGTAATATCACAGGACAAAATGCTCAACAGCATATTCATGAAAAACTGATTGAAAAAGCAAAAGAATATCTTACAACCACCAATTATTCTGTAGCGGAGATCGCTTATTATCTCGGGTTCGAGCATTCACAGTCTTTCAACAAATTATTCAAAAAGAAAATGAATATAACCCCTTTGAGCTATAAGCAGTCCTTTAATTAAAAAGATTATACATATTCTGTAATAAATTCAACCCTGTTTTCAACGGATTGTGAAATTATAATTATTTGAAAATTAGAATGATATGTTGAGATTAAGTTATTGAAAAGAATTTCTCATCCTCCTGTAATCCCTTTCACTAAAAGATGAAACTTTGATACTAAAACGGATCAATTTGTTTTTTTTCTTTGAATGTACTTCTATGATAATGAAATCTGAAAATAAAAAGCGTTCTTTTTTTAAGGTACGTAACATGTTGACTGGGTATTCAACAACAGGGAATGCAACATTACTTTTTAAAGGATGATAGCGTTTAATGGAAAAAATAGCCCCCGAATTCTCAAAGTGGAAGATTCTCAAATTGATAAGCTGGATTATGATGAACAGCCCCAGTGCAAGTGAGAAAAAAAATAATGGCCATCTGAAACTTTCATCAATGAATGATTTTAGAATAAAACCGGCTACAGTTAGAAAAATATCTAATATTAATATTCCTAAGAATATGTTCATCTTGCGAATAATTTTATCTTTATTGCTTACAGTCATGACATTACGCTTTAATTAAATTATATTCGTTGTTTTGTAAAAATATAGATAATTATTTAAATATATATTGAACATAATGTATATGTTTTGCATATATTTCAATTTTTATTCATTGGGGTTTTGGGAGGTTTAGATTTATCCGCAGAAAGGGATAAAATACTATCATGGGAATGCATATTCAGATGTAAATGAATAATGAATGTGAAGCGACAGGATTAGTTTCCGTATTTCTTTACCCTGATTTTCTTTTCTTTTACTTTGATAATAAATGGTTCAATATTTATTATTTTTCCTGCCTCTACTTTAAAGCCGGAAGCAGTGCGTTCGCTGTATGTATTGGCTGATAGCGAATTCTCGTTAAGCTCAATCTTATAATTCCCCGATTCCAGGAAAGAAATGAACTCACCATTATCATCAGTAACGATACGTTTTAAGAATATATCGTCTTTATAAATATTAAAAATAATCCCCCCGATTTTAGGATTGAATTCCAGAGCTGTTTTGGCATCAAAATCATAAATGACTTTTCCCTGAGCGGTTCCGTTTTGGTGAAGCGGGATTTGTAAGAAATAGGAGTGCTTTTGAACTTCAAATTCAGCCTCATCATAATACCATCCCTGTTGGATTACCTGTTTTAAAACATATTTTCCGAAAGGAACTGATTTGTATATAATATTTCCTTCCTTATTGGTTTTAAAAGAAATATTATTGAGCATGATCAGGTAATTTTCTGCTTCTTTGTCTCCTTCATCATATACATTATTATTGTTATGATCATAAAATACGAGCGCTTTTATATCGCCTTTTTTTCCAGGGTTCAGCGTGTTGGGCTGCAGGTTTAAGGTAACCCCTGCTTCAACGGTAAAAAGATTGTTGCTGAAATTGTTTGAAGAATAATTAAACCAGGAAGAATTCAGATAAATCCCATAACGTTCTTTCGAATATTTCAGGTTAATAAATCCGGAAGGAGATTTCCCATATAATACATCATCCGTATAAGATAATCCTGTTGTTACATTTATTTTCTTGTCAAAAAAGTTTTTATTTACAAAAGCAGAAACGGAAAGTTTTTCATAAGCCGTATTCTTATTAAGCATTCTGGAAAAGGCGTACTCAGAAAGAAAATAGCTTCCGTACTGATAAATGGAAGTTAAATTAAACCATTTATAATTATAGCTTCCGGTGATTTTCATTTGATATTGAGGTCTGTCAATATCCGGATAATTTACTAAGCCGGTTTCTATTCCCATTATTGCTGAGTGCTTTTTATCAGGGCTGGACCAGGTCATATATTCTGTGAGTCTCTGTGCCTTTAGCTGTTTAGCCTCCTGATTACCGGGGGCTATGAAAAAATTATTGTAGGTATTGGAGTTTTCTTCCTGGTACTGATAACCGATACCCAACCCGAAATTACCTTTTTTAGGAAAATTAATTCCCGTATCAAATCTTATGCTGTTTGATTTCAGGTCATTATTATAAAAATAAAACTTCGGTGAGAAGTTAGAGATAACTACATTGGCATATACATAATGGTCTTTGAAAATATTGGTAGAAAAATTCTGCTGGATCTGTAATATTCCTCTCCGGTTTCCGGGATAATAATCTGTACTGTAAAAGTAATTTCCATTCAGGCTAATCTTATTGATCATCCCTGAATATTGAGATTCCAGGGCTAAAGAGGGCTTTGTGACATTATTACTTTCATAGAAACTGAGCCCGCCGTATATTTTGGTATTCACTTTCCAGTCTTTATTGAATGAATACTGCATATCTGTTCCCAGCAAATTGTGTTTTGCCTTATCATAAGGATCATTTCTGAAAATATAAGTCCCGGAAATATTACGGGAAGCATTTTGAGCACCAAGCGTACCTTTAGCATAAAAACCGTAGCCGTATTTTAAAAACGAGTTTCTTTCGATCAGGCTAAAAGTCTGGTCAACAAAGCCTACTTCCACCTTTTTATCTTTATCGGAAGAAGTAAAAGCATATTCTGCACCCCGTCCGAAAAGAGATAATTCTAAAAGTTTATTGATATTTCCGAGGGTAAATTCACTGTTCTCGCGGTGGTAAGAAATATAGGTATTATTGACAATAGGATCGCTTTGATTGTTCATCGTATACATATTCCCCCTGATTGAAACATACCCTGAAGGTAAATTAAACCCTCCGGATCCTGCCAGCTGATACATATCGAGATTTTCACCCACATGCATGTAGCTTGCTGTAATGCTGTTTTTGGATAGATTTGAAAAAGGATTGAATTGAATATCCTGATAATGCTGGGTAGAGGAGGTGTTCTGAACGGAAACAGAGGTGCTCCCGAATATTTCCTTATCAGGTTCTCTGAAGCCGGCAACAGTAACGGTAAACTGAGGACTTTTAAGCATTGCTCCCGAAGGCATAAAACGGAAAGTAAATACTGAATCTTTCTGAACTCCGATGCTTCCTTTTTTCTCTACAAAAATATTTTCCTGGGAAGCTTCCGGAATTTTAAATACTACCGTTATGTTTTGTTTTCTGTTCCCAAGATTGGAAACCCTTGTCCTTACCTCAATAGAGTCATTTGCTTTATTCATGTAAATCACAGGGCTTTCCGTCACGAGACGCATACTGTTGTTTTCTGCTACATGATAAGCGATTTCTTTTTTTGAAACCAGGTTGTTCTTTTCGTCTGTCAGATTGAAAACCATTTCAGCATCTCCCGAACCGGCATTATTGCTGACTAATATTTTTACCGGTAAAAAAAGATGGTTGCCGGGTGGCAGGTCAGCTTCAATTTTGCTTCCTGAAATATTCCTGAAACCTTTTGGAGTATTAATTTCAACCTTTCCTTTGAAAGAGTTGCTTCCTTCATTCTTTAAAACTAAAATAAGATCTATAATATTAGCCTTATCCGCATTCGATTCATTGCGGATTTCCATACTGATCCCGGAATTTTCCTGAGCCGGAATCAAAACAAAAAGAGACATCAAAAAAACGAAAAATATTTTTTTGAAAAATTCGTAAGGCATAAATTTTATTGAGGAATTATCTCGTATTGAAGGGTGGTGGAATATTCTTCTGTCTTGGCATTGATAAATCTTTCATCATTAGCGCCTGTAGAATACTTGATATCATAATAAACACTGGAGCCCTGAGTAGAGCTTCCTGTGGCAATAAGCTGTGGTGAAGCGCTTAATAAAACAGGATATACATTTCCCTTTCCTGAAACTGAATTTAAGGTAAGCTTTATGGTTTCCAGAGGAATGGAATTTCCTGCCGGAGACATAAACTGTCCCTGAAGGGATTTTAATTTAATCTGATAATTGGTATTGCTGTTTACAATCAGACCATTGGAATAGGTTGCGCTGACTCCGTTTGCATAATCGCTCATACTTTTAAACTCTAATGACCCGTTCACGGCATTCGCGGAAAACTTTAAAGAGAGTTCCGGAAAATCTGTAGGGTTCCCGGAAAGCGGGCCAATCTGAAACTGGAAATTATGATCTGTTTTCCCGATGATATTATTGTATTGGTCATAAGCGGTAAATTGCACCGGAGCGACAAAAGTGACCCATGCCGGATAATTTCCCAGATATGACCCACCTATGATATTCAGGCTGTATTTCAACTGAAGATTGTAATAGCCGTTTGGAGTAGCAGGCTGATTATAAAGTGCGGCATTTGATTGGGGTACCAGAAAAACTTCCTGTCCTTCCTGAAGAAAAACATTCAGTGGCATGCCGATCTGAGGAATTGTAGGAACCGGGTTGGGGTAGGCCTGGCCAGAAGATGAAACCGACTGAAAAGAAACTTTATTCGCCGGCATGGTATACTTTCCGTCATTAGAAGTAATGGGTTGTTTCAATCTCATGGATATTCTCCAGTGAGGAAGATTAAAATTGCCATTACCAGCCAGAGTAAGAGTATAAGCATCAGGATTGGTGTTGCCGTTGTATGAGTTAATCTGTAAATAACTGTTTACCCAGGAACTGTAATTGACCTGTGAAAAACAATTCAGAGAAATCAGCAAAAGCAGGCAGAAAAACTTTTTATTATTCATAAGTGAAGTTTAATTCTCCTAATTCCAGATTGTTGCTGTCTCCATAATCAATCATTACAGAAGCGGTGTATTTATCCTTTTCAAGAGTTGAAGGCAGAGGAATATCCATTTCTCTTTTGTTTCCCGGCATTGTATAAAAAACAATAGGGTCGAGTGATATCTTTTTCCCGTTCTGTGTATTGACAAGATCCGTATAAACTTTCCCGTCAACCCACACATCTCCCTGATTTTCAAAAAACAGGTTAATTGTCTTTTTTGATTTTCCGTAAACCATGTTCTGGATTTCAAGCTTTTTACTTTTTGCGGATGGCAATTTGTGAAAAAGTTTAATCCCGGAACGGATACTGACCTTTATGTTGGCACCTTTACTGTCTATATCATCTACAGGATTCATCTGGCTTACATATAAAACCGCAGTATGAGCCGGTAACTGATCCGTTAAAGCACTTGGAGCCGTAATCGTAACGTCTATTTCTTTTCTTTCTCCCGGAGCCAGTGTGAAGTAATTGTCTTCTTTCTTTATGGTTACCCAGCTTGCACACGAGGTTGGGCGTGTATTGGCAGGATACATCATGTTTTCACCTTTGTCGTCATATTCCCAGTCACCAAGGCTTACGGCAAGATCGAGTGAATTTTTTGCACTCACGTTGGTTATCGTTATTTTCTGTGTGTTACTGTTCCCAGGGTTGGATTCAAAATAGAGTCTGGGAGGGGAAACAGAAACACCTGTCTGTCCATATCCTTTACAAAAAATACAAAGGCTGAAGGTTAAAAAGAAAAAAAATAATTTATTCATGGCGTATATTTAACACTAAAATACAGATAAAGTGTTACAATTAGCTTGCAACACTTTATAATGAATATTTTTTTAATATTTTATTGAGAAATAATTGTATAGGTTAATTCTGTAGTATATACAGTTGGATCCTGACCTGCAACATAGTTATCAAGGTAAGCATTAGCTCCTGCACCTTTATATTCAACGCTGATTTTTTTATCTACACCTCCGTTAGAAGAAGTTACCAAAGTTGTTTCGTTAGCTGACAGCTGTACGTTTTGTGCATATTGTGCTCCGTTTACAGCTTCAGATCCTGCACTTGCCTTGATTTGAATAGTATTTGCCTGGATGTTTTTTCCTCCGTTCTGTAAAGCTGAATTTGCGCTTTTTACTTTCACCTGGAATCCGCCAGTACTGTAGATGCTTAAGTGATCTGCATTTACTGAAGATACACCGTTTACGTAGTCATCTTTAGTAACGTAGTCTAGGTTAACTACTTTTTGGGCATTATTTACAATTAGAGTCTGGATTGGTTTCAATCTCACGTTTAAAGTTACATTTTGTTGAGCTTTTAATGTTGCAAAACCGACTAGTGCAAATGCAACTAAGATACTTTTATTCATAGTTAAGAATGATGTTTTTGTATTAAGTATTATTGAGTCTTAAATCGGGTGCAAATGTAGAGAGAAAGAGAGTCGGTACTTTTGTGAAAAAACACTTATAATTTGTAATTTTTGTTGCCTGAAAAAGAAGCAGATAGAAAAACATTTTTATGGAAAAAGCATGAAAAATATTTTATGGAAAAAGATAAATCTATGATAAAACAAAAGCAATATTATGTTTTTGTTAAATATTCATATTTTCATGTAAAATCAGAAAAAGCAATATTTTGAAAAATATTATGCAAGGCATATTGATTTTTTTCTTTCCCGCTGATTTTTTTACTGAGAAATTAGAGTTAATACTAAATAATTAGGTTGTGATGGGATGTCGCAAGCTAATTTTTTTATTCGTTTTTCTATGCTTTTATTAAGATTATACATTTTTTGAACGGCTCCTTTACGACGATTAATAAGATTATACTCTATATGATCATCAATATTTTCCGTTTTTGGCTTTTCATCATCATATATTTCATAATGTGCTTTCACCTGAAATCCGGATGGGCTGGTTACCGTTATAAATTTTTGCTCATCCGTCCGGGCTTTATTTCCATCTGAATCTGGAATATCAGAATTGATGGAAAGAACCTGTGTAGGATACAAACGAACGTTGAGCCGCATGCCATCCGATGACTGAGCAGAAACTTTTGCAAACACAAAAAGCAAACCTGTTAATAAAAACCATTTAGAAAACATATAATATAAATTTTTCACCAAACGGTTACTTAGGTAAATATACAATAATTTTTATAATTATTTCATTTCAGAGGGATTTTTACCGGTATGTTTTTTTATAAAGTTGCTAAAGTTACCTTCATTGCTGAATCCCAGCTCATAAGATATTTCAGAAATTGTAGAATTTGAAAAATTTAAAGCTTTTTTGCATTCATTGATCAGTTTTTCAATGATAATCTGCTTTGCCGTTTTCCCCAAAACGTACTCAGTTATTTCAGTGAGCTTCCGGGATGAGATATTAAGTTCATCAGCGTAATGAGAAACTTTTTTCGCTACTTTATAATCCCGTTGCAAAAGAATTTTGAATCTGTTTACACAATACAGATAATCAAATTTAATATCTTTCCTGATTTGTTCTGTCGGAATATGGAGGAAAGCATCGAGAATCAGTCTTTCTATGGCATTATGAGCAGCAGAAATGTAAAGGCTTTCATCTTTTGCCTGAAAATTCTGCATCCGCTCCATAAAGACAACCCTCATCTGTTCTATATTAATAAAGGGAGCGATAAAGATGTTGGAATTATAATTAAAGAAAAGCTGTGAATTGAGAAACAGGCTGTCTTTTGTAGATCTTTCATAAAAACTTGAGGAGAAAACAACTGCAAAAATTTCATGACCGTCGGATTCACCGAATTTTATCTTTTTTTGAGGGCTGACAAATGCAATATTTCCCCGCTTAATAGGATAAGATATGTCTTCAACAGTGAATACGGTGTCTTCTAAAATAATATAAATGCAAAAATACTCTAAGGTGCTGAATTCTCTTATCCCGTTATTTCTTTTTATAATATAATCTAATCGATTGATACTGAATCCTATATTTTTTAATTGCTCGGTTATCTGGTACATATTGCTTTAAATATCTTAAAGGAAATCTATTTCATTAATATTCTATAAATATAAAATATTTACTAAATGCTTGTTTTTTTTTAATAAATAATTGCTTATTTTTAATTATTCTTATGATATATAGTGAATATGATTGATTGATGTTTATTATTTTCGAAATGTCGAAACAGTATTATTTCTTAAATCTTTTAAACAAAAAATAACACCGCTATCAGCGGTGTTAAATAATAATTTGATCTTAAAAAATATCTTGACGCAGAAGAAATTGACTAGTATCTGGTTGAATTTATTTCTTTACGGAGTATAATCAGAGACTCTTGTGACATGTATACTTAGGACTCCTGTCGTGTTTCCGATAGTAGGTGTCCCATTTAGTTCCTCTTGTGCCACCCAAAATCCGTGGGTAGTGACTTCGGGAATAAACTCAACAATATTATCCTGTTTTACAATAATATTTCCAACCGCTACACCACTCATTCTAGATAAACCGCTGCCCAACCTGATATTAATAAGGTCAGAATTATGTGATATATTGCTGATATAGGCTGTGGCAGGGGAAGAAAGAAAGTTGGTTACCAAATTATATGTCGACTGGCTTCCAATCCTATCGGGAGCAGTTCCAGATAGTGGTCCATCGCCAGCAACATCTCGGAGGTAAACTAATGTAAATTGTATAGTAACACTGTAGACTCCAGATTTTATAAACTTAATACCTCTATTACTATCAGCTGTTCTTGTTTGTACATAAGGTGACGCTATGAACGGAACCTCTGTACCACCTGTGTAGCGTATATATGAGATTTGGGATCGATTATTAAAGTCAGTACTTCCACTTCCGTCTGTATATCTGTTAACCAGCATAGCAGCATTGTCATATTTTGTAGAAAACAGTGAAACAGGATTTAAAACCTGATTTACATTATGCCATTGATCGGTTGAAGACATATAATAATATACTCCGGGAGCTGTTATCAGACTGGTTCTGTTATTAGGTGTTGTAGGTATAGCGGTTGCAAAAACCAGCATACTGTTTTGCTCTGGTCCCACTGTCATTGCCTGTATTTCGTTACCCGTTATCCGGGGCATCAATAACCCTTGGGGATTTGTTGGTATTGCTGAATCATAAGCAATATCTAAAGTGGCCTTCGGGTTATTGTTTTTAATGCCTACTTGTGCGTTTGTCCCGGTTACAGCTCCTAAAAAGATCAGGATAGAATAAATTTGTAATTTCATTTTGTTTTTTTATCTGTTTTGATTGTTTTTATCGGTTATAGAAGCTCCGTGCAGAATTATGTGAATATCCCGGAATCAACCAGCTTTCCCAGTTTCCTGATCAAGCCAATGCTTCCTGACTAAAGTATTCTAATAATCAATAGAGCAGAAAATTGTTATATCCTAATTAACTTAAAGCTGTGTAAAAGTAGACTAATAGTATATTATGTAAAAAGATAATACCTTGCCCTTTTCCTGAAAAAGGCAAGATGTTTAATGGACTTAAATAGGTGATTTTTAGTTTAGTGTATTCTTTTGAATATTGATAAAAAAGATTAAAAATAAAACCGACATTACGAATCATAATGTCGGTCGGGTAGCCCCACCAGGGATCGAACCTGGATCTAAAGTTTAGGAAACTTTTATTCTATCCATTGAACTATGAGGCCATTTGAATTTTAAAAATACAAATTATTCAATAAAAAGACTCTGATTTCAATCAAAGTCCTTTTATTTTATTTCAGAATCCATTGAACGGCTGCCTGAATTTCTGCATCAGAATTGGCTTCTTTTGATGGTTCTATCAAATAATCAGGCTGTATTTTTCCCTTGTATTCTTTTCCGGTTCTGTCCATTTCATAGGAAATAGCTAAATAAAGCGATCTTCCGTTGCTCAGCTGATAAGTCTGATTGGCACTGGTAAGTCCTGCCGAAGGCTGCCCAAAAGTTTTAACATTTGTTTTCCCTACCAGTGATAAAGTAGTCGCTTCACCGCTACTCGCAGTACTGGGACCTATCAAAACAGCAATTTTCTGATTCTGAACTTTAAGAATATAAGGACTGGAAACTCCAATATTATAAATTTTCCCATTCTTGTATTTCCATGCCGTTTTATTTTTTCCGTCTTTTGTAAAATAACCGAGAATACCTTCGCCCGTTAAAGGTCCTAAGCCTGTAATCATAGGATACATATTTCCACCGGTATTGGTTCTAAGGTCTACAATCCAGCCTTTCACTGTATTTTCAGAATCCAGTTTTTGAATCATCTTCTGGATTTTTTCAGCAAAAGCATTGCCTACTTCTTTATTCAGGGAAGAAAATGCAGGCACCATAATATAGCCTATATTCTGATCCAGTAATTTGGAAGACGGTTCATACAGCGAACTTTTCATGCTTTTTTTCTCTTCAGAATATTCTTTATTGTCAATGAAAGAATGGTTATCTCCTGCATTACTCAGAGCTTTCATTATATATTGAATGGCTGGGCCTGTATCTTCTACAGTTTCCATTCCACTTGATATTTTTTTCAGATTGGATTCCAGGATGTTCCAGTCTATTTTATCTTTGAAAATTGAATTTTCCCTGACAATATTTTTAAATCGGTCAATATACTTGAGTGCGGTTTTGGATGCCGGCTTTTCCGGAAAAGGAATTTCTGAAATGCTAAAATCATCAAACCATACTTTTCCGTTTCCGGACAGGAAGCCGCCAAGTACAAAGTAATCGGCCTGATCATCCAGCATAAATTCCAAAGAATATTTTTTCCAGTCTTCGTTGGAAACTACTTTATGGTTTTGTGTATCAGAGTTCGCAAAATCTACCATATTCTGGGCTTTATCACGCACCTGAGTCCAGAGTGCAATATTTCCCACCGTATTTTCCGATTTGATATAAGCGCTTATTTCCACTTTTCTTAAACCCTTTCCGGGAACGGGAACTTTCTGCGAAAAGGTTTGTAATCCTTTTGCATTACCCTGCTTATCTGATATTTTTAATGAATACGAACCTGAATGCTTAACTCCATTGTCTGCGTTCATTTCATATAAATCATTCATTTTATTGCTCCATTCTACAGGAAAGTTATTTTCCGTTTGTTCAAAACCGGGATTTTGTAACTGAGCTTGTGCCAAGAATCCGCCAGCAAGGACGGAAATGCTGAATATAATTTTTCTCATGGTCTAATTTGATCTTAAAAATAAAGAAGAAGAGCGAAATAAAATAATTTATTGTGAAATTTTAACGAATAGGAGTGGAGTGGCCGCAATTCAGCTTCCCAGCTTTTGCAGGAAAAGATTCAGATCTTCATCTTTATCCAGTCCCAATTTCTGTTTGATCCGGTAACGGCTCATCCGTACACTCTTGGGTTCAATATGCATCAGTTGTGAAATCTGCCGGGTATCCATTTTTAGATAAAGGTAAGCGCAAAGCTTCATATCGAGAAGAGTAAGTTTCTTTTGTGCTTTCTCATTGATAAGGTTGAAAAATTCAGGGTGAATCTGCTGGATTCTTAATTTGGCATCTTCAAAATCATTATCAAGCACCATTTCTTCTCTTACAATCTTCTGCATATTCAGGGAATTATCATCGGCAAGCTTATCTTTTATGGTATGCAGCATACGGTTTTTATGTTCCAGCTGAAGGACATTGGCCATGGCTTCCTTTTGCAATTGCTGTTGCTGGGCCTCGAGCAGTTGTTGTTCGGCTTTTAATCGGGCCTGTTCTTCTTTTTCCAGTCTGATCTGCATTTCAGATTCCTGTTTTTCTAATTCCAACTGCTTTTCACGTTGTAATGAAAGACGTAATTTAAAATGGTAAGAACGGAACATAAAAAGAAGTCCCAGTAAAGATGCAATGGCAATACAGGCATATAAATAGCTTTGCAGCTTACGGCTTGCTTCTCTTTCTTTTAAAATCCGTACTTCATTATTTTTCTTTTCGGTTTCAAACTGTATTTCCAGTTTCTGAGCGTTTAAGGCCTGTTTCTGATTGAAGTTTTTATTGCTGTATTGGGTAACTTCCTCCTGGAATTCAAGAGCTTTTTTAAAATCTCCCTGTCCTTTATAAAAACGGGATAATGATTCCACTACATTGATTAATGTATAATAATAAGGATGTTCGCCGGTTTTCATCAGATTATATGCTTCTAATAAATAGGTTTCGGCTAAAGCAGTATTGCCTTTTCTTGAAGCATATTCACTTAATATCCCGAGGCTGCTGGCGGTAACTTCCTGGGTATTGGGAACGTTTTTTAATATATTTCCTGCTGACTGGGCATAATAAACAGCTTTTGATTCTGCCGTTTTATCAGTGTCCGGAAAATATTTTAAATAAACATTAGCTATATTGATACAGGTGATGGCATGGGTGTATTTTGCTACCTGCTTAGGATATTTAAGATAAAGGGTTTCCGCTTTTTGCAGGTAAAACAAAACACTGTCGAGCTCTTTTTTCTCCTGTGAAGCATTATAATTGTATTCATGGGCAACTGATAATGCGGCATAACAATTACTGAGCAGGTTATAATCTTTGGTTTTTAAAGCATTTTGAGTGGCTTTTCTCGCATAGCTGTTGACTTGCTTTATATTGTTCCAGTCGGAATGAGCAGCATACAGCTGATAATATAACTTAGCTGCAATATAAGGATCAGGTGATTTTTCCTGTTCTTTCAATCCCAGCTGGCAAAATTTTATCCTTTTCTCCGGATCATCCAGGGTTTTGTACAAAAATGCCTGTGCATAATATCCGTAGGCCATCGCTGCGGGGTTTTTGGCTTGCTGGGCAAGTACCAATGCAGAATCACTTGTCTGTTTCAGGGCTGATAACTGCTGATTATTTGCTTTGATAACTGTGAGTAATGTATAAGCTTTGGTTGCTTCAGTGTAGTTTTTATACCGTAAAGCAATGCGGGCACTTTGTTTTGCTTTATTTTCTGCAGCAGTATAATCTCTGTCGATTCTATAGGCTTCTGCAAGCCGGTTTAATAATTCCGGTTTATTTTTTTCAGGTAGATTAGGATTGTTGATCGCTGATTGAAGGCTGTCAGTATGTACACTTTGAGCAAAAAAGCTGATACCCACAGCCATACTGATGCATATAAACAATTTACTGAGTACAAATTTCATATACCTAAAATTAAGACAAATTATTAAGCAGCCATATAAAACTTAATAAATATAATGGATTGTACTTAAATGTAAAGTATTGAAAACCAGTTTTATTTAATTTTTGTAGTCATATTGTAGACGCTGTTTCAAAGGGTAGTAGATGCTTTGTAGCATAACAGAACTTGGATAAATCAGCATATACCTGAATATTTGTAACGGCAATATTGCTGAATAACTTAATGTATAAAACGTTATGAACAACAAAAGTTTATCTATCATTTCCTATATCACACTTATAGGTTGGCTGATCGCTTATTTTTCAGGAAAAGAGAAAGCAGATTCCCTGCTTAAATATCATTTGAGACAGTCATTGGGGCTGATGATTGTGAGCATTATTTTTAATATCATTATCAGAATCCTTATTTCTATTACACCTGCATTGGGCTTTTTAGGAATGGCCGGACTTTTAATCCTTATATTCTGGGTATTGGGAATCATTAATGCAGCCAATGGCGCTGAAAAACCTGTACCGGTGTTCGGAAAAATGTTTGAAGATAAATTTGCTTTTATCGGTTAAGATTTAATTGAATACAGAATGAAGGATTACAGATATTTTACGCAGGAAGGCAGAGCGTTTCATTTAAAAAACAGTATGTCAACGGCTGTTATAAGATCAGTTGCCTGTCTGGTGATAGGTGCGGTTCTGTATTATATTATTCCTCAGGAAAAGAAAATCGGGCTTTGGGCTGCCATATTATTTGTATTCTTTGCTTTGGTAAATTTATTGAAAGCAACCAGAAAATTAATCATTGATCCGAATGCTAAAACGGTGACTTTTAAAAACAATATGCTGAATGGGGAAGTGGTTTATCACTTTGATGAATTTATACAATTTTATGTACTTGTGGGAAAATATCTTTTTATCACGATGGACAGTACCGGATTTTTATATTCAATCAGAATGGTAGAGAAAAAAGAGTTCCTATTGTAGTCGGGATATTCAGCTCAAGAAAAGCACAGACAGCGATCAATGAGGTAAGCGAAATTATGAGTCTTGAGGAAAAATAAATAATTTCTATGAGTACAGAAACAGATCAATACCAGCTGAAAATTACATCTTCAGAACTAACCTTAAAACCCTATTTCGGATATATGCCTAAAATAAAGATATTCGGTTTATTATCCGTTGTGATATTTTGTATTGTTCCGTTTTCAGGCTTTTTAAATTATAATATTCGGTATGTTCTTTATGGTATTGCCGTAATTATGTTATTGTATGCCATATATGATTTTTTGTTTCGTGCCCATGTGAAATTCATATTCGATAAAAAAACGAAAACCATCTACAAAATATATCTATCATCAATTAAAAAAAGCTGATGACCTTTGATGAAATGACCATCATCACTACCGCAGAATATGGGGAAATAGCCTATGCAATCGGCAGTAAGAAAAAAGAGTTTCTCAAAAATTATCCTATCAGTGATACTTTTGGCAGCAGCAAAAAAAGTGAGGCCAGGGAAGCTGAATATATAGAGTACATATTGAATCCGATTTATGAATTTATCAATACTCAATAACATTTAAAATATAAAATTATGAAACTAGGTTTTGGGATATTCTGGGGACTTTATATGTTGTTTTTTGCAATTCCGTTTCCAATGATTTTGTATTACAGCATTAAAAGTGATGATCCGCCTCATCTTGCAGAAACAGATCCTTGGTTGGCATTGGGAACCTTAGCCCTATCGGTTATTTTATGGGGTATTCTTCTGGTCGGTTATTTCCGTAAATGGATCATTTCCAATTTTATCGGGAAAAGAAATATTGACTATCTGAATAAAAATGGAGTTCTGCGGAAAGCAGAAATTATGGAAGCTGTAAAACTCTCTAAAGACGGCAGTAAATATGATACCTACGAACTTAAGCTTTTATTCAAAAACCTGGTAGATACGGAAATCATGCAAAAAGCAATTGTAAATGATTCAAAGCCACAACAAAAAAGATTTGAAACCGGAAAAAAAGTTGATATCCGTATCGATAAGGAAATGAAAAAAATACCTTATTTTATTTTTGCAGGCACGGAAGCTACCATAAATATACCGATTATCTTCCTGATCTGTTTAGGCTGGTTGACCCTTACCGTTCTTGTTTCAGGCTACTATATTTATGCTTATCAGACGGAAAATGCAGGAATGGGCTGGCGTTTTATTTTTTTCTGGCATCCTTTGTTGATTTGTCCGGCTGTACTTTTATTTTACCGCGGCGGGTTATCCTTACTGCTTAGCAAAATTGGAGGTGGTAAGAAAGGTGAAGCAGAGTTGATTAAGTTCAAAGGAATAAAGACTACCGCAAAGCTGATCAGTGCCGACCAAACGGGGACTTATATCAACGAACAGCCGATGGTTCTGTTTAAACTGGAGTATACGGATAATCAGAACCACATCAGAAGAGCCGAAATCAAGAAGATTGTAAATCTGTTGGACCTAAATAGTGTACAACAGAAAACCATCGATATTTTTTATTTAAAAGAAAATCCGGATCGTATTGCCTTTGCAGCTGATCTGGACAAAATAAGTTGAGCATCATGAAAAAATCAATCATTGTAATGATCTGTATCTTTCTTTTTACAGGCTGTGAGCAGGTTTCGAAGAGTATTAAAGATACCCTTGAGCCTAAGAATGATACCATAGCTGAAGTCAAAGAAAAACAAATGCCGGATCCCGCTCCCAGTCCATACGATGCTGCAGTAGAAAAGCAGATAGAAGACGCTCAACATTTAGTTGAAACCGTCCTTGAAAAGCACACCAAAACACGCATTCAACATATAGAGGGTAAAAACACCGATTTTCTAACCAATGAAAAAAAATTAAACAACGCTGAGGAGGCCTTAAAAAAGCTTCCTCAGTATTTAGGAAAAGAGATTTTTATTTATTCTTCAATTCATTTTTATAATGACGGTAGAATCCGGGTTATGCTTCAGCATCCGCAGAACCCTGAATATATAGATAATTATGTCTATGAAAATGAGACCTGGTCTGAACCGAAGCCGGAACAACTATCAGTAAAAGACAATATCCGGAGCAGACTGGTTTCTTTGCAGAAAATAAGCTTTACAAATGTAGCCAGAGCAGCATCCGTTTATAATGAGAAAACAAAGCAGATTGAAGGAGCAGAACCTATTACCAGTATTTATATTTCTATTTGGAACAATAATCTGCGTTGGTCTCCGGGAAGTATCAACGGAAGCAGGGAACGCTATTCTATTGAGTTGAATCAGAACGGAACTTTAAAAAAGTTTGAAAGAGAGTAGTAGAACACGGAATAGGATTAAATTTTAACACAAGGCTAGACAAAGAATTAATAAGCTTATTGGAATTTTTAAGATATACAAAGCCGCTTTACTTATTTTTGAAATACAATGAGGGGTGAGAACAACTTGGTTTTCAGAGATCATTTGTTTGAAAGTGAGAATGATTTAACCTTAATTCACCTTAAAACCTAAATGTCCTTAATGGTTCAAATTCTATTTTAAATGCTGCCAATAAAAGAATCCGCTCTTTAGAAGCGGATTCAGTAGATAAAAACATCTCATTTTTTTAATTAGACAACAACAAAAAAGCACAGCCGACAATGCTGTGCTTAAATTTTTATTTCAAATTTAATTGCAATTTCAAAGCTGAAAAAAGCAAAAAACGATTTCATTTCAGTTTTATTACATAGTAAATGTAGGAATAATTTTAATACGAAACATCAATTAAATGTTAAAATTCACAAGTTATCCACATTTTTTTGTGGATAACTTGTTATTTGAAATGATTCTGCCTTTCCACACTGCTTTTTACCCTAAAGAATAAAAGAAAGACCGGAGCTCATCTGCGAAAACCTGGGGTACTTCCAATGCTGCAAAGTGGCCTCCGGATTCCATCCTTTTAAAATGGACTACATTCACAAATCGTTCTGCCCATTCACGGGGAAACTGAGCTTCGCGCGGGAATACGGCAAGCCCGGCCGGGACATCAGATTTTTGTAAAGGCTGAGAACCACCCCATTGGGCAATCGCATCCATTTTATACATTCTCATCGATGAGCTTATAGTCTGGGTAATCCAATAAATCATAATATTAGTCAGCAATTCATCTTTTCCTCCAAAAGCTGTTTCAATTAATTCCGGAGGAGCACCTGCATTCCCAAAGCTTAGAATCCAGGCAGCCAGTCCAACCGGAGAATCATTGAGTGCATATGCCAAAGACTGAGGTTTTGTAGAATGAATCATTGCATAAGCGCCTTCAGAATACCACCATTGCTGTACAAACCGGGCAAAGTTTTTTTCTTCTTCGGTCATGCTGTTCGGATCTTCCTGGCCCATAGGATAGCCAATATCTGTAAAATGAACAGCTTCCACAATGTCCGGATATTTTGAAGCCAGAGCTTTGGTAACACTCATACCCACATCACCACCGGCCGCATAAAACTTTTTATATCCTAAAGTTTCAGTCATTAGCTTAATCCATAAATCTGCAACACTTTCACTGCTTACTGCAACTTTACCGGAAAAGCCAAACCCAGGAATAGAAGGGATAATCAGATCAAAGCTCTGGTCACCTTCGGTAAGAAGTGGGATAATTTTATGAAAACGATAAAAGCTGTCCGGCCAGCCATGGGTTAAAATCAATGGTTTAGAATTTTCTCCTTTTCCTTTTATATATTGGAAATGAATCTGAATTCCATCCAAATCAGTCACATATTGCGGATACTGATTCAGTTGCTCCTCATATTTTTTCCAGTCATATTCATTCAGCCAGTAATCGGTCAGGTTTTTCATATACTTTTCACTGGTTCCGAAATGCCAGTCAGAACCTTCAGGTTCTCCGGGCCACCTGGTGTTTTGAATGCGCTGCTTAAGATCACTAAAAACTTCTTCAGAAATGTTTACGGTAAATGGTTTCATATTATTTAAATTTAGGTTGGGTTTAAAAGAAGGTGAATCTGCGATTATCTGATCACAGTGATTTATTTTTGCGACACTAACAAATATAATACAATTATGTTACTCATAAACAATAAGATATGAAGTCTGTTTTTGTGTTTTATTGTTCAGTTTTGAAATAATGTTTACATTTACGTCATTAAAATCTCTTTATAAATAGTATCCCAAATTCAGGCACATTCTATAGCCTGGAATCTAAGGTTCAAATTTTATGGACCCGGATCATCTGTTGTTTTAAGCTGAAAAAATCTCAGCTGACTTCAAATTATAAAGAGAACATTATGAAAACAAATACAATTGCCGTTATCGGCGGAACAGGAAAATCAGGAAAATATCTTGTTCAAAACCTACTGGATAAAAACTATCCGATCAGATTATTATTAAGAAATCCTGAAAATTTTACGGTTAACAATCCATTGATTGAAGTGGTGAAAGGAGATGCAAGAGATTATCATTCGATTGATGGTTTGATTAAAGGCTGTGCGCTTGTCATGAGTACTTTAGGACAACCGAAAGGAGAAAAATCCATATTCAGTGATGCTACCGGAAATATCATCAAAGCAATGAACCAGTATGGAATAAAAAGATATATTGTAACGACAGGTTTAAGTGTCAATACACCATTTGATTCCAAAAACGAAAAAGTGAAAATGGCCACCGACTGGATGTATCAGAATTACCCTGAAACAACCTCAAATAAACAGAAGGAATATGAGCTTCTGGCTAAAAGCAATGTGGACTGGACCTTAGTACGGCTTCCTCTAATTAATCTAACCAATGAAAACTTTAATACAGAAACAGATCTTAAAGATTGTAAAGGAGAAAATATCAGTGCGGCAGATCTGGCTGGATTCTTAGTCTCGCAGATCGATGATGAAACGTATGTCGGAAAAAGTCCGTTTCTATATAATAAACTTCATTAACTGTTTTATAGTCAAGCTTTAGATCAATAAGTTAATAAAAAACAGAGAGTCAAATTCTGACTCTCTGTTTGTATTTAGTTTTCCAGTTTTTCTTTAATATATCTGGCTGTATGGGATTTTTTATTTTTTGCCAGTTCTTCCGGAGTTCCGGTGAAGACTACTTCACCACCATGTTTTCCGGCTTCGGGGCCGATGTCTATAATATAATCGGCTGATTTGATAATATCCGGCTGGTGCTCAATAACGATCACAGAATGTCCCAGGTCAATCAATGCCTGAAGCGATTTCAGTAATTTTTGGATATCGTGGAAATGTAATCCTGTAGAAGGTTCATCAAAAATAAATAAGGTTTTATCTGTCGTAACTCCTTTTACAAGGAATGAAGCCAGTTTCACACGCTGAGCTTCACCACCCGAAAGAGTAGAAGAGCTTTGTCCCAATTGTAAATATCCAAGACCCACTTCCTGTAAAGGCCTTAATTTGGTGACAATTTTTTCTTCATTATTATCTTTAAAAAAGGCTAAAGACTCATCAACCGTCATATGAAGGATGTCAGAAATATTTTTCTCATCGAATTTCACTTCCAGGATTTCGTTTTTAAAACGGGTTCCTTTGCATACTTCACATTCAAGCTCAATATCAGCCATAAACTGCATCGAAACATTGATTACTCCTTCACCCTTACATTCATCACATCTTCCGCCGTCTACGTTGAATGAGAAGTGTTTAGGCTTATAACCCATCATTTTTGAGATCTTCTGCTTGGCAAATAAATCCCTGATATCATCATAAGCTTTAAGATAAGTAACAGGGTTTGAACGGGAAGATTTTCCGATAGGATTCTGGTCGATTAATTCAATATTTTTAATCAGTTTTTTAGGGAATTCTACTGTATCATAATCTCCTTTTTTTCCACCCATTCCCAACTGGATCTGAATGTCATTGGTCAGAATTTCTTTCATCAGAGTAGATTTTCCGCTTCCTGAAACCCCGGAAATAACCACCAGGTTTTCCAAAGGTACATCTACATCTATATTTTTAAGATTATTCTGACGGGCGCCTTTAATGTGAATCCATTCTTTAGCTTTTCTTCGCTTTGCAGGAACTTCAATTTCCAGTCTTCCGGTAAGATATTTAGAAGTAAGGGTATCAGCATTTTTCAGTTCTTTATAATCACCCGCAAAAACCAGCTCACCTCCCAGATATCCTGCTTCAGGGCCGATATCAATAATGTAATCCGCTGCCTTCATCACATCTTCGTCATGTTCAACAACAATGACCGTATTTCCCAGGTCACGGAGATTTTTCAAAACTTCAATTAAATTTTCGGTATCTCTGGAGTGCAAACCTATTGATGGCTCATCCAGAATATAGATGGAGCCTACCAATGAGCTTCCCAGGCTGGTTGCAAGGTTGATTCTCTGGCTTTCACCACCGGAAAGCGTGTTTGAAGTTCTGTTTAACGTTAAATATCCTAAGCCTACCTTCAATAAAAATTCCAGTCGGGTAGTGATTTCATATAGTAACCGTTTAGCAACTTCCTGATCGTGTTCTGAAAGCTTTAATCCGTTTATTAACGGGAAAAGTTCATCCAACGGAAGCTCAATCATAGACTGAATATTGTGTCCGTCAATTTTCACCCATGTGGTTTCCTCCCGTAAACGAAGTCCTTCACAAGTCGGGCAAAGGGTTTTTCCACGATAACGGGAAAGCATCACACGATACTGGATTTTATATAAATTTTCTTCAAGCATTTTGAAGAAATTATTAATAGAAGGGAAACTGCTTTTACCGTCACCTTTCCATAAATAGCTTTTCTGTTCTTTGGATAACTGATGATAAGGCTTATGAATAGGGAAATCACCTGCTTTTTTAATGAAATCCTTTTTCCATTCGCTCATACTTTCTCCACGCCATGAAACCACTGCATCTTCGTAAACAGACAGGGTTTTATTCGGGACTACAAGATCTTCATCAATTCCGATCACTTTTCCGTAGCCTTCACAGGTAGGGCAGGCTCCGTAAGGATTGTTAAAGCTGAAAAAATGAACATTCGGTTCAAGGAATTCAATTCCATCCAGTTCAAACTTATTTGAAAATTCTTTAGCTTCTCCCGTTTCTGCGTTTTTAAGGGTACAATATCCACGGCCTTCATAAAAAGCCATCTGAATCGAATCCGCCAGTCTCTGAAGGAAACTCTCATCTTCTTCGTAAGAAAAACGGTCGATCACCAGATTGATGGTCATCCCTTTTTCAGGAGTAAACCCGAAGCTTTCCAGGTCTTCAATTCCGGCAACATTTCCATTGATTTCAAGTCTGGTAAAACCTGCCAGTTTCAGAACATTCAGGGTTTCGTTAAAGTTGGCAGGATCATAGTCCAACGGTGCTGTCAAAAGAAAAGAAATCTCTTTTTTTGATGCTTTGATATAATCTACAACATCGGAAACCGAATCTTTTTTCACTTCTTCACCTGATACCGGAGAATAGGTTTTCCCGATCCTTGCAAATAAAAGCTTCAGATAATCATAAATTTCCGTTGATGTTCCTACCGTAGATCGCGGATTTGAAGAAATTACTTTCTGCTGAATTGCAATAGAAGGTGCAAGCCCTTTAATATCGTCCACTTTCGGTTTTTCAAGTTTCCCTAAAAACTGACGGGCGTAAGAGCTCAAGCTTTCTACATATCTTCTTTGTCCCTCAGCATAAATAGTGTCAAAAGCCAGAGATGATTTTCCGCTTCCGGATACTCCTGTAATGACAATCAGTTTATTTTTCGGGATTAATACATCGATGTGTTTCAGGTTGTTAAGATGTGCGTTTTTAACAAAAACCTGCTTTTTTATATCTATTTCTGTAATTGAAGCCATAGTAAAATTAAGACTCACGAAATTACGAATTTTTGACGGATTTTTTAATTATATTATAAAGGTTTCTATTTAAAAATTCTATATAAATAACTGTTAATATTTTTTGCCTATAGGAATTTTAAGAATTTTATTTTCAGATGATTAAATGTGTCATAAAAGAATATGAATTAATTACTTCAAATATTTGATTTATAGTCTGTTATTTAAGTTTTTCAGCTTATTAAGTTATCATTTTTTATTTTCCGGGACAGAAAATTATCCAATTGATGGAGCATGGTTTTTAGTTAAAAGATTACAATATTCCCTTTATGGCATCTTTTTTGCAAAATTTTATGTTTTTTGTTAGATTTTTTCGTTTTACTATTGTTTTGTATTTTGAAATTTTTTAAAATTGTACATCTAAAATATGTAATAAAGAAAATGAGAAAATTATTCAGAGATCTTGTTACACATTTAATGAGAAAAAGATAGAAATTACCCTCAAAAAAAGATGCAGTTTTACCTGCATCTTTTTTTTATGACAACAATCATTGCCAGTCTTACTTAAGACCTCTATTTTTGGCCATCTTAAAGAAATCTTAAAATCTAAACGAAAGAACATGATAAAAAAGCTGGGAACTGCTGTTTTTCTTGGAACCATACTGGCGATTCAGGCTCAGGAAAAGACTACGGATATTGATGTCATCGAAGTTCAGGGCAAATTTATTGCCACACCTTACAAGAATGCCAATCAGAATATTACAGTCATTACAAGGGAAGACATTGCCAATTCTCCGGCGAAAAGCATCGATGAAATTTTGCAGCAGGTTCCAGGAATGGATATCAGAAGACGGGGAGCCAATGGTGTACAGAGTGATATAGGTTTCAGGGGAAGTTCTTTTGAGCAGGTACTGCTTCTTTTAAACGGGATCAGGATGAATGACTCACAAACCGGGCATAATTCTTTAAACCTTCCTGTAGATCTTGATGATGTGGAAAGAATTGAGATTGTAAAAGGTCCGGCAGCAAGAAGGTTCGGGCAGAATGCTTATGCTGGTGTAATCAATGTGATCACAAAAACCAATCCCGGGAAAAGGGTGAAAATAAGTGCTGAAGGCGGTGACTATGAAACATACGGCTTCGGATTCAATGCACAGCTGGGAAATGAAAAATTTTCAAACTCTCTTCAGGCCAATTCTGCGACTTCACAGGGATACATGCATAATACGGATTATGAAATCAGGAATGTATTTTATCAGAGTAAATTAAATATAAAAGATGGAGACATCCGTTTACAGGCCGGTTTTTCAGAAAAGAAATTCGGGGCCAACGGATTTTACTCTTCTCCACAGGCTACAGAACAGTATGAGGAAACACAGGCTTCTATCGTGAGTGTAGCGCATCAGCAGACTTTCGGGAAATTAAAACTGAACTCTAATATGTATTGGAGAAGAGGGCAGGATATGTATTTATTCAACAGACAAAAGCCGGAAATATACAGGAATATGCACATCGGAAATAATGTGGGTGGAGAAGTGAATTCCAGTTACCAGTGGGGATTGGGAACAACAGGAATTGGAGTGGAACTGAGAAAAGAGTTTCTGGCAAGTAATAATTTAGGAAGCAGAAACCGTTTTGTATCCCAGGTTTTCTTTGAGCATCATTTTTCTTTACTGAATAAAAAACTGAATATTAGTCCGGGAATTTCATGGGCCAATTACTCTAAAGAGGGAAATTTCTTTTATCCGGGATTGGATGTAGGCTATAATTTTAATCAAAACCATAAAGTTTACGGAAATATTGCAAGAGTTCACAGGGTTCCTACTTTTACCGACTTATATTATGTAAGCAAAACAGAGCAGGGAAATCCGGATCTGATTCCTGAAAATGCTGTTTCTACGGAGATTGGATATCAGTATCAGAATAAGGAGCTATTGGCTAAAATCAGCGGATTTATGAGGAATTCCAATAATTCCATCGACTGGATAAAAAAATCACTTGAAGATCCGGTCTGGTATGCACAGAATGTGGGAGAAATAGATACTAAAGGAATTGAATTTGAATTGAATCACAGGGTTTTAAGCTGGTTGAAATATTCGGCAGGTTATACTTATCTTGACACCAGTTTTAAGCAGTCGAATGAATTTGTTTCAAGATATGTACTGGATAATCTGAAACATCAGGTCGTTGCCAAACTGGAAACAGGATTTTTAAAATATTTCACTAATGAATTGGTTTACAGGTATAACGAAAGAGTAAACCTGGGCAGCTATCATTTACTGGACGAAAAATTAAGTTTTGTGAAAAAGGATTTTTCTGTTTATGCTTTGATTACTAATGTTACCAATACGAAATATACGGAAACATTTGGTGTTCAGATGCCTAATAGATGGTTTCACATCGGCTTTTCGTACAATATTAATATTAAGTAAACTTAATATTACCGGACTGTTAAATATTATATTTTTGCAAAAATTTTTTTGAATGAAACTGTTTTTAGGTCTTAGTTTACTTTTAAGTGTTACATTTTTTAAAGCTCAGGAACATATTTCCAGCTTCAATGCAGTGACTCTCACCTATAAGTTTCATCCGAAATTTTTCATTTATGCGGAAGGACAGTTGCGGGGGAATGAAGATTATACTTATCCCGATTATTATGAGATAAAGGGTGGATTAGGATATAATCTTACCAAAAATCATAAGCCTTTTGTAGGTCTCGGAAGATATGTCAATTACAAAGAGCATAGCTTAAGCAGGGAAGAATTCAGGGTCTGGCTTCAGGACATTATCGATATTAAGAAAGGGATTGTAAAATTCGAAAACCGTTTCCGTGTGGAAAAAAGCTGGTTTTATGAGCCTAAAACCGATAGAAGTTCTCAGAGAATGCGTTACCGCTACCGTCTTAATGTAAGTGTACCGTTAAATGCAAAAGAAGTGAAAAAAGGAACTGTTTTCGCTAATGCCTACGATGAAATTTTCTTTGTAAGCCCTATGAAACCTACATTTGCAAGAAACAGGGTGTATGGAGGCTTCGGGTATCAGATCGATGATTATTTCGGGATTGTTTCCGGATATTTATGGCAAAGGGAATTTGAAGCTGCAGGCAACAAGAATCTGCATTTTGTTTATTTGGCTTTAAACATCAATATCGACGGAACCGGCCATCATACCAAAACCTACGATTTCCCGGGGGCGGATTAAGATGCTTTATCTAAACCCGCCTGAAAACTCAATAATTCCAGTTTGAAATCGGTATACGTTTTATTAAGGATCATCTGATATTCATTGACAACAGAAAATACGGAATCCACTTCTGTCTGAAGATAACGGTCATTATTAAAGTAGATGTATTCCGAATTAATAAATGGTTTCAGCTGATTTTTATTCTCTTCAGTTAATAAATCTTTATAGCCGGAAGTTTCTATAAACTCATTTAATTTTTGTTTAAAAGGCTTTTCCTGGCTCAGTAGGGCAGCCCGGTGCTTTCTGATTTCTTCAAAAGGCAGCTGAACAGTCATGAACTGCAAATGATTGATAAACTGATTGATCGATTGGTTAAAATCATCATATTCACGGTCTATTACAGCGATTTTTCTGTATTTATTAAGAAGGGTTTCTTTATTCTGCTCATCTGCTTTATTGTAGAAATACTGAAATATATTCTGATCATTTTTCTCTAATTCTGCTTTTACGGTTTCAAGCTCTTTGGTTACTCTTGGAATTAAAATTTTAGCTTCATTTCCTTTATACAGTTTTCCGTTGTACTTAAATGTTTTCAATGCTTTAGGATTGGCTGCAAGCTGATTTAACGTAAGCAGATCACTTTCAATACCTGCTTTTTCATAAACCAGAGACACATTTTTATCACTGAAACAGTCGGTTAATTCAGAAGAATCAGTTTTGTTTATGACAGTTTCAGGATCTTCCAATATGGGATTATGTCTTTCGTAATAGCCGTTAAACCGTCTGTCCATCTCATAATACGGGTATTTTTCATTGTAAAGCTCCAGGAATCTGTCGTTATCGTCAATAACTTCACCTATGTTTTTAATGCTGTGTAAAGTCAGGTATTTGCTTGTTAAAGATTTACAGATCTCATCAAATCCGCGGATGATATTTTTAGCGAGCTCATGATTTTCCGGACGGTTTTGAGTTGCATTTTTCCAGATCATCTCCACTCTTTTGGCTACTTCCGGATGTGAAGACCACTGATCTTCAATTTCTATTTTGGTTTTATTGTAACGCTTTAAATCATCTACGTCTACTTTAGGCAAACCGTTTTCGTAAGGGTGATTATTTCTTTCACTGAAAATTTTTATTAAAGCCGTCTGGTTTTCATAAAGATTTTCCGGCAGATATTTCTGCTCGCTACTGATGTAGAAGTTAAAAGAATAGTTGAATGCAGCATCACTTAATTCTAATCTCAGAAGGGAAGAAGTCTGTTCTTTCGGATTGGTGATAAAAGTGGCAATGGCATCGGCGTGATATTCCATTTCTCTTTGCAGGGAAGCGTGGTTTTTGAAAAGAAAATTGGAAACACTTTTTAAAATATATTGAAATACACTGATGAAGCCTACAGAGATCATCCCGAAAAGTTTGAATGCAGCATATCCGGTACCATTTAAGATAAAGTTTTCATAATCTTTATTGTTGTAAACGGTTTCAAAGATAATTTTTTCAGCCTGACTGACGTAGCCGCCTACTTTCATGCTTCGTTGGGAGAAATGCCCGAATTCATGGGCCAAAATACTTTTCAGCTCGCCAACACTTGTAGAATTGATCAGCCCCATCCCGATTGTAAGGTTTTTCTTTACCGGCAGAAACATACTCCAGAATATGGAATTGTAACTTACACTTGCGTTGACGTCAGGTGAAAGAAATACTTTTTTCGGTTTCTGTACTTTTGTTTCGGCAACAATTTCGTCAATAATCGCAAACAGTTCGGGCTGATGTTTTGGCGTGATTTCGATCAGATGCCTTGTACTGTAACGATTTTTGGAGAAAATAAATTTCACTAAAAAAATAAATACAAAAATACCAATGCTGAATAACCCGATGGCAGCAATAAAAGTAAAGTATCCCGCTTTAATCGATAAAATCTTTATGGCTCCGTAACCTAATAAGAAAACAAGCAGAAGAGAGACAAGGATCAAGACAAAATAGAGCAGGAAAAATATTGAAATAGATACAATAGCAGATGTCAGCTTAGTTTTATAAGCTGATGAGATTTTAGGTAGGTTATCAGTCATTTGTTTTGCTAGTATTTTTCTATCAGGTAATGATAGGCTTTAAGGTATTTATTAAACCTTTTGATGTCTTTTGGGGTAAGCTCGCGGTTTACCCTTCTCAGGTCCATATTGTCACGAAGGTCATTCAGTTTTACGGCTACAGCCAACGGGGATCTTTCGGTTCTTCTTACAAAGTCATCATAATCTTCTTCAGGATCAAATTTGGTAAGGCAGCTTATGGCGAATAAAATATATTCGGGGAAACCTTCAGTTCTTAAATATTCCAGGCTGAATTCCGCAGGGTGATCTTCCACAACATCGTGTAAAACACCTACAATTTTTTCATCTATTGTTTTACCGTATTCCATCACACGCATAACGTGAGCAATATAAGGAGCATGGTATTTGTCGGTCTGGCCTTTATGTGCTTTGTCAGCAATTTTAATTGCTTTATATAGTAGTTCTTCTTTTGTCATTTTCTCGGAAAATAGAATACAAAAATAAAAAATGCTTTAAAACTCTGATACATTTAAACCGATTTTATTTTCATATTTATGTTAAGAAATTGTTTCAGCTTGTACAGAAGCTCAGGAAGCGGTTTTCTGTGAATAAATTTATAAAGAAAACGCCTCAAAGAATGAGACGTTTTCTAAAATCAAATATATGTTTAAAAGACTAATATGCTCCTTTTGCAATATAATGAGCTGCTATTTTTTCAGTCAGTGCCACTACATTAGGGTGACTGGTATATTTTGTAAACCTTCTTAATCCGGAAAGCATCATTCTCTGCTCATCTCCTTCTGCGAAAGAAATAATACCTTCTTTAGCTGCTACCGTGATTTTCTCAACAGCTTTGTAAAGGTTTAGCTGAGCCATTGCAGCTTCCACAGAATCAGGAGAGAAGTGTTTTTCAGCTCTCAGTATGGTAGATTCCGCCATGTAGATCTGGTTAAGAATTTCTGAAGCGTTCAGTAATAAATGCTGTTGCTTTTCAATATCCATCATATATTTCTGAAGCGCAGCTCCTGAAACCATTAAGAATACTTTTTTAAGGTTTGCGATAATTGCTTTTTCTTCACTCATGAATGCAGAATAATCAGGAACATCGAACGAAGGGATTCCCATCAGTTCTTTGCTGATCGCCATTGCCGGAGATAAAAGATCTAATTCTCCTTTCATTGCTCTCTTAATCAGCATTCCAACGGCAAGAAGTCTGTTGATTTCATTGGTCCCTTCATAGATTCTTCCGATTCTTGCATCTCTCCATGCAGATTCCATTGGTGTATCTTCAGAGAATCCCATTCCACCATAGATTTGAATTCCTTCATCAGCTGTAGTCTGAGTAAGATCTGATACAAAAACTTTAAGAATAGAAGCTTCTACGGCAAATTCTTCAACACCTTTTAATTCTGCTTGCTGATGATCCATTCCTCCGGCAACCAATTCTGCAATTTTATCTTCAACATTTTTTGCTAAACGGTAAGAACCTGCTTCACTCACGAAAACTCCGGTTGACATTTCTGCAATTTTCTTTCTGATTGCTCCGAAAGTCGAGATAGAAACACCAAATTGTTTTCTCTCATTTGAATATTGAATAGAATGATTTAAAATTCTTCTTTGCCCATCGAGATTCGCAGCAGCTAATTTAATTCTGCCAACATTCAATGCATTCAAAGCGATTTTGAAGCCGTTGTTTCTTTCACCCAACATATTTTCTACAGGAATTTTCATATCATTGAAGAAAACCTGACGTGTTGAAGACGAACGAATACCCAGTTTGTGTTCTTCTTCACCAAATGATAAACTGTTCGGATCTTCTAATTCAGAACGATTAATGACAAAGCCCGTTATGTTTTTATCATCATCAATTTTCGCAAACAAAGTGAAAGTATCTGCAAAACCTGCATTGGAAATCCACATTTTTTGTCCGTTGATGATGTAATGTTTTCCATCTTCAGATAATCTTGCTCTTGTTTTTCCTGAATTGGCATCAGAACCGGCATCCGGTTCAGTCAGGCAATACGCACCGAATTTTGTTCCGGCGGCTAAATCCGGAAGGTATTTCTTTTTTAGTTCTTCGCTTCCGTAAAGCAGAGTAGGCAGTGTTCCGATTCCTGTATGAGCTCCGTAGGCTGTTGCTAATGAACCGTTTCCTCCTGAAACATAATCGCAAGCCAGCATTGTACTTACGAATCCCATTCCAAGCCCACCATATTCTTCTGGGACAGTGATTCCTAATAGTCCCATTTCGCCCAGCTGACGCATTTTTTCTTCTGTCAAAGCGTAATCTTTTTTCTCAAAACGATCATGCTGTGGAATAACTTCTCTATCTATAAATTCTTTCGCAGAATCACGAAGCATTTTTTGTTCTTCAGAAAGTTCTTCCAAAGAAAATATTTCATTAGCAGGAATTTCTTTAATTAAGAATTCGCCACCTTTTAATGTTTTATTAAGTGTAGTCATTATATTTTGTAATTTTTTAGTTATAATAATTCAAAAATCGAAGCGGCTCCCTGACCCGTTCCGACGCACATGGAAACCATACCGTATTTGTTTCCGCGTTTTCTCATTTCGTCAAGAAGCTGAACGGTTAATTTTGTTCCTGTGCAACCAAGTGGGTGACCAAGCGCGATTGCTCCTCCGTTAACGTTTAAAATATCAGGATTTAAACCTAATTCTTTTTTAATAGCGACAGATTGTGATGCGAAAGCTTCATTCAGTTCGATCAGTTCAATATCTTTTAATTCTAAACCAGCCTGTTTAAGAGCTTTTGGAATGGCATAAATCGGTCCCATTCCCATAATTCTCGGTTCAAGTCCGGCTGCTGCATAGGCTACCAGTCTTGCTTCCGGTTCAAGACCTAATTCTTTCACCATCTCTTCGCTCATTACGACAACAAAAGCTGCCCCGTCACTCATCTGAGAAGAGTTTCCGGCTGTAACGCTTCCACCATTCGCAAATACGGGTCTCAGTTTAGCTAAACCCTGTAACGAAGTATCTGCTCTCGGACCTTCATCCACTGAAAAATCAAACTTTTTAGTCTGCATTTTCTGATTTTCATCCAGGAAATTATATTCTACAGGAATCGGAACGATCTGGTTGGCAAATCTACCTTCCTGATTGGCTTTTAAAGCTTTCATATGGGATTCAAAAGCAAACTGGTCCTGTTCTTCTCTTGTAATGTTATATTGTTTGGCCACTTCTTCTGCAGTATAACCCATTCCCCAATAATAATCAGGATTGGTTTTTGCAATATCCGTTTCCGGGACCGGTTTGTAGCCACCCATCGGGATATAAGACATCGATTCTGTTCCTCCTGCAATGATGCAATCAGCCATTCCTGCCTGAATTTTTGCAGAAGCAATCGCAATCGCCTCACTTCCTGATGCACAATATCTGTTAACCGTAACTCCGGGAACTTTATCTGTATTTAATCCCATTAAAGAAATCAAACGGGCGACGTTTAAGCCCTGTTCAGCTTCCGGCATTGCGTTTCCTACGATAAGGTCGTCAATCCTGTTTTTATCCAATTGCGGAAGTTCAGCCATTAATTTTTCAATTACGGTTGCCGCCATTACATCGGGACGGGTAAAGCGAAGGGAACCTTTAGGTGCTTTACCTACTGCGGTTCTGTATCCTTTTATTATATATGCTTGTTTCATTTTTTTGTATTAAAGTATTTATGTAAAATGTATTTATGACTTAAAATGCTTGAGTATTAAATTTTTGTTTCAATTTTGCGAGCATGTTTTGTATATGCTTTATTGCTGAATAAATAATATTAAAGTCATCATTTCTGAAGAAACCTAAATCATTAGCAATTAATATCTGAGTTTCAAATTCAAATGAAGAACCTAAGGCAATATTCAGAAAGTGTGAAAACTGAGCATTGGTATCACGGCCTGCACCTTCTGCAATATTAGAAGGAATAGAGTAAAGACTTCTCCTTGATTGAGAGGTAAGTCCAAACATTTCATCTTTAGGAAAATCGTTTGAAGCCAGGTAAAATAATTTACAAAGTTTCATCGATTTTGTCCATACTTCTAAATCTCTAAAATTGTGCATCGTAAATACATTAATACTTTTTACATTTTACAGAAAAATCTAGTTTCTTAATGGTTTTCCATTCTGTAACATGTACTGAATTCTCTCTAAAGTTTTTCTTTCGCCACAAAGTTGTAAGAATGTTTCTCTTTCAAGGTTCAGCAGGTATTGTTCAGTCACAACGGTTGGTTCGGAAAGATTTCCGCCGACCATTACGTTTGCCAGCTTATCGGCAATTTTCTTGTCGTGTTCAGAGATGAAGTTCCCGGTGAGCATCTGGTCTGTTCCTACGTAGAACATTCCTAATGCATCTTTTCCTAAAACTTTTACGCTTTGTTCGATAGGTTGTGTATAGCCTTGTTCTGCCAGTAATTTTGCCACTTTCTTAGCTTCTGCAATCTGTCTGTTTTTGCTTACGGATACAATGTCTTTTCCTTTTTCAAGGATTCCCATATCATAAGCTTCATAGGCTGATGTAGCTACTTTTCCCATCGCGATATTCATGAAAGCTTCACGAAGTCTGTTGTTTTTTACATCATCAGTGTGGAATTCTCTGGAAGTTCTTAACGTCAACTCTTTAGTTCCGCCACCACCGGGAATTACACCAACTCCTGTTTCCACAAGACCGATATAAGTTTCGGCTGCTGCAACCACTCGGTCTGCGTGCATTGTCATTTCACAGCCACCACCAAGGGTCATTCCGTGAGGGGCAACCACCACCGGAATAGAAGAGTAGCGAACTCTCATCATTGATTTCTGGAAGTAAGCAATAGCCATATTCAGATCATCCCAGTCCTGCTCGATAGCCATCATTAAGATCATGGCAAGGTTTGCTCCGACGGAGAAATTTGTGCCCTGATTTCCGATTACCAAACCGTCATATTCTTTTTCAGCCAAATCAATAGCCCTGTTTAATCCGTCAAGAACTTCGCCTCCAAGAGAATTCATTTTGGAGCGGATCTCAAAGTTGATAATTCCGTCTCCGAGATCTTCGATGGCAGCTCCGGAATTACTCCAAAGGGTTTTGTTTTTTCTGATATTATCTAAAATAATAAAAGCATCCTGTCCCGGAATATTGTTGTAGTTTCCGGTGTTTTTATCATAATAGATGCTTTGGCCTTCATTATTGACCTTATAGAATTTTTCGCCTTTTTCAGCAAGAGATTTTGCCCAGTCTGACACTTCATAACCGGCGTCTTTTGCCAGTTCGATCCCTTTTGTCACTCCAACAGCATCCCAGATTTCAAACGGACCGTTTTCCCATCCGAAGCCTGCTCTCATAGCGTCATCAATTTTGTAAACTTCATCGGAGATTTCAGGAACTTTATGGGAAACATAAGCGAATAATGCGCCCAGAGATTTTCTGTAAAGTTCTCCTGCTTTATCTTTTCCTCCGATCAACACTTTAAATCTGTCAATCGGTTTGTCGATGTTTTTCGTTAATTCCAAAGTAGGGAAAGAAGATTTCCCCTGAAGCTCGTATTCTAAAGTATCAAGATTCAATCCGTGAATTTCAGATTTTCCTTCTGCATTTTTTACTTTTTTGTAGAAACCCTGCTCGGTTTTAGAACCTAACCATTTATTATCCATCATTTTCTGGATATAATCAGGAAGGGCAAAAACATCATTGAAATTATTGGCTTCGGCACCGCTTTGACGAACGCCGTTGGCAACCATTACCAAAGTATCCAGACCTACAACATCAGCTGTTCTGAATGTTGCAGATTTCGGACGTCCGATTACAGGACCGGTCAATTTATCAACTTCAGAAACAGTTAAGCCTAATTTCTGAACATTGTGAAGTAAATCCATCATCGAGAAAACTCCGATTCTGTTAGCGATAAATGCCGGAGTATCTTTTGCTAAAACGGTGGTTTTACCTAAGAATTTCGCTCCGTAATTCATATAGAAATCTACAATCTCGGGAGCAGTATCATTGGTAGGGATAATTTCTAAAAGGGGAAGATATCTTACAGGGTTAAAGAAGTGGGTTCCTGCAAAATAATGTTTGAAATCATCACTTCTTCCTTCAGTTAATAAATGAATAGGAATTCCGGAAGTATTAGAAGAAATTAATGTTCCCGGTTTTCTGAACTGTTCAATTTTTTCATAAACTGATTTTTTGATGTCAAGCCTTTCTACAACTACTTCAATGATCCAGTCTGTATTTTTGATTTTCGGTAAATCATCATCAAAATTTCCTACTTTAATCCTGTCTGCAAATTTTGGTGAATAGAGTAGTGCGGGACTTGCTTTTTTCAGTTTTTCAAAGTTTTCGGCAGCAATTCTGTTTCTTACTGCTTTATCATCTTTGGTCAAACCTTTTTTCTGTTCAGCTTCAGTCAATTCAAAAGGAACGATATCCAAAAGCAATACTTCAACGCCGATATTGGCGAAATGCGCTGCTATACCGCTTCCCATAATTCCTGAACCAAGAACCGTTACGTGTTTGATTCTTCTTTTCATATGTAAATTTTTATTATTAATAAGATCATATGCAACCATATGGTTCCATTAAAATTTATTTTCTGTTATTTAATAATTCGTTGGCGATTTTCATGACCTCATTCATGACTTCCTTAAAGGTTTCCATTTTTTCAGGAGCAATCTTTTCCATGACCTTCTTGTTAAAGTTGACAACCACTTCTTTTGAAAGATTTCTTGAATTTAAACCTTTATCAGTAAGCTTGATGATAACTTCTCTTTTATCCGTTGTGGTTTTTTCCTTATAGATATAGCCGTTATCTTCCAGAAGCTTGATGATTCTCGTTAAAGAAGTAGGCTCAATGGCCATTTTAGGGCCCAGATTGGTACTTCTTGTTCCTTCTTTCGGGTCTATTTTGAGGAGAGTAAGGGCCTGAACAGCCGTAGAATCATGTTCCTGGGCAAGTTCTGTGTACATTTTAGAAACAGCCAACCAGGTCTGCTTTAAAATTAAATCTACGTTTTCTATTTTATCCTTATTATTATCCATCATTTTTGTTGAAATGGGTTTTATCAAATTTAGTAAATATTATGCATGCATAGTATTTACTAACGTTAAATTATTGTTAATAACCTGATATTAAGTAGATTAAATTGTATGACAAGCATAATACTATGCATGCATAGTATGTGAGATAATTAAAGAAAACGCTGTATTAATGAATGTTTTTGATAGAATTAACTATTTCTTCGAAAGATTCACATTGGTATTTGTAGCCTTGATATGAAATAACCCAAAAGCTATTCTCAAACTCAAAATTGAAGGAAGAAAAGTCTTTTTGAAAGTTTTTCTGCAGTAAAGAATACAGCATTTCCTTTTGAATGGCAGGTGCTGAAATTTGAGGGGCAACGAATTTTTCATTGACCTGAAATAAAGAAGTATTAGTAAGTTCTTCATGTTGCAGAAGAACATCTTCAACAATTCCCGAATAGAGACAGTTATCTTTTACATACCAGATTTTATCGGCAAATTCTTTTGCCAAACGCCAGTCGTGGGAAGAAAAAAGGATTAGCTTGTTCTGTTCTTTTGCCAGTTTCCTAAGGGTTTTAAGGATGATAATTTTATTTTTTTCATCCAGATGGGTTGTTGGTTCATCCAGAATGATAATAGGGGAGTTTTGGGTTAAAGCCCTTCCAATAAATGCTTTCTGAAGATTTCCATCGGAAAGGTTTTTAAGAAGAGTATACTGGTACTGTTCTAATTCCAGTTCCTTAATTATTGTTGAAACTTCGCCCCTGTCTTCTTTTTTTAATTCAAAATAATAAGGGTAGTAAATGTATTTTCCCAACGAGATAAGATCTTCCACTGTATAATTCTGCGGTATAATTGACTTTGAGAAAACGACAGCAATATTTTCTGCAATTTCTTTAACGGAAAGATTCTTTACATTGGTATGGTTAATTAAAATTTCTCCGCTCATCAAGGGAATCTGATGAAGAATAGATTTGATTAAAGTTGTTTTTCCTACACCGTTATTTCCAATCAAAAGGCATACATCTCCCAGGTTCAAATGGGCATTGGCATCTGAAATAAGAGTTTTGCTGTAGCCTATATTGGCTTGTCTGATTTGTAGGTGCATGTTTTGTTAATCGCAAAGACGCTATTTTTATTTTACTAAATTATGTTTTAAGGCGCAAAAATTTGACAGGTCAAATTCATAATCCGTTTACTATTCTTGTAACACCATTTTTAAAGATATCTGTTTGAAAGTTTATTAACAATCCCAATTTACATCCTGTCATTTTAAGATAAGTTAAAAGCTGGGCTTTGTGACTAGGATTAATGTATTCAACTGCTTTTATTTCTAATATTAATTTATTTTCAACAATCATATCCAGTCTGAAAGCATTTTCAATTTTCAATTCTTCATAAACTATTGAAAGCAATTTTTGTTTTTCCACTAACAGGTCTGCTTTTTTGAGTTCATAAAATATACATTCCTCATATACACTTTCGAATAATCCTGCTCCAAGCTTTTTGTGAATCTTTAATCCGGTTTCAAAAACAATTTTTGATAATTCATTTTCTGTCATTTGTGTGTTGTGTTTTTTGTTAATCGCAAAGGCGCTAAGTTTTGACCTTATTGTTGTTTTTAAGGCGCAGGAAAATCAAAGATTTTCGGCAAGTTTTAATTGATTAAAATAAAAATCCTTGCGTCTTAAATATACACCTTAAAAATAAAAATCGCGTCTTTGCGATTAACCTGTCATATTTTATTTTGTTTCAAAAGCATCATCAAAATCACAGGAATTCCAAAAATAGAGCTTATCACATTCAACGGGATCTGAGTCTTCTCCGCAATGATTGAAAACACAAGCATGATCAACATTCCTAAAAACATATTTAAGATCCATTGCTGCCACAGCTTTGCAGGATTATAGATCAGTCTGCAAAAATGCGGTACAATAATTCCGATAAATAAAATAGGCCCCAGAAAAGCGGTAACGGATGCCGACAGAAGGGAAGAAGCTACAATGATCAGAAGTTTCAGCTGTTTTAAATTCACTCCGAGGCTTTGCGCATATGAGCTTCCTAAAGAATTTCCTATCAGAGGTTTTATGGTCTTGAAACAAATAAATAATCCGATTAAAACTAAAACTGATAAAACCTTAACTTGATTTCCGGTGACCATATTGTTGGCTCCGAAAGACCATAGAATATAGTTTTTCAGGCTTTGATTTTCGGCATAGAACTGAAGCAGGGAAACAATAGCTCCGGCAAACGCAGATACGAGAAACCCGAAAATGATAAGGTAAGATTTATCCTGAAATTTATTGGACATGGACAATAAAATCAGCATCAAAAGCAAACTTCCGGCAATTGCTGATAAACTGAGAAAGCTGTTTTGCAGAAATTCGGGCAGCAGAATATTGTGCGAAAAGAAAATATAAAATGCAACGGATAAACTAGCTACTGAAGTAATTCCCAGAATATCCGGTCCTGCCAGTGGATTCTGAAAATATTCCTGCATCAGGAATCCTGAAGTAGGAATTGAAATTCCGGCTAAAAGCATTACCAATACTCGGTTAACACGGATTTCAGCAATTTGGGTATTCGCGGAATCATAAAAGAAATCGTGAATACCTAAACTTAAAAATCCTGTGTTCAGATTAATAATCGCGGTAATAATAATGGCGATTAAAAATAATAAACACAGGATTTTAAATTGATTTGACATTATTCAGAAAGAATTCTGTAAAATTTATTTTAAAAGAGAATTAAGTTTTTTATCTAATTCTTCTTCGGTCATCATGCCTAAAAATTCTTCGGTTTTATCTCCTTTTCTCATATAGGTAAAAGGAATTGAACCGCCGTCCCATTGTTTAAAATTGGAAGCAAAGAAATTCTGGTCCAGCTTTTTCCCGTCTACCAAAATAATATTTTTAGTGAGGTTGTTTTCTTCAGCAAACTTTTTCACTGAACTGTTCCATTCCGATTGATCATCCAGGTTGATGAAAGTAAACTTTACGGGTTTTCCTTTTAATTCTTCTATTTTCTTCTTAAAATGAGGAATTTCTCTCATACATGGGCCGCACCAGGTTGCAAAAAAATTGGTAACGTATAAAGTGTCATTTTTTGTTGCAAGATATTTACCTACGTTTTCCGGTGAAACTTCCGGAGAAAAGTAAACCGTGTTTTCAGAACCTGGGTTTTCTGCGACAGTAGTTGAGTCTGCAGGGGGAGTGGTATCATCTGTTTTCTGGATTTCTTTTTTGCAGGCGGAGAGTGAAATCAGGATAAGCGTGGATAAAATTATCTTCTTCATAATTATTTTTTTATCTATTTTTGAATTGAAGTATGGAACAACAAATCTATAAAGGGAAACTAACGCAGTTTCATTGGCTAAAAATAGCGAAAAAGGAAGAACTGACCAAAAATACTTTTTCTCTGGAATTTGAGATTCCTGAGAATTTGAAGGAGAATTTTAAGTTTGATGCCGGTCAATTTGTAAGTGTAAAATTTCAATCTCACGGTACAGATGTCATTAATGATTATTCGATGACTTCAGCTCCGTACGAAAAAAAAATATGTCTGGGAATAAGGGTTACTTCTCAGGAAGGAGCAACTTTTCAATTATTTAAAAATTATAATGTAGGCGATGAATTATTGGTAAGTGAACCTTCCGGAAGGTTTACATTGGTTTCAAAGCCAAGTGAATTCAGGACGATCGTTGGTTTTGCCGCAGGAATAGGAATTACGCCTATATTAAGTCATTTTAAAAATATTCTTCACAATGAGCCAAGAACCAGGCTGTTTTTATTCTTCGGAAATAAAAATTCGGAGGATCTAATTTATAGGGATTTACTGGATAATCTTGCCAGGACATGCGGTGACAGGCTGCAGATTTTTTATTTCTTTTCTCAGGAAAAAACGGCTGATCAGTTTTTTTACGGGAGACTGGATGAAAAAAAATTACATTTAATTATCAATCAGATCCTGCATCTTGATGATACAGATGAAGAGTCAACGATCTGGGATGCAGTAGATGATGTCCTGATCTGCGGAAAAGGAGAGATGATTAAAACACTTGCCAATGCCTGCTATCATCACGGAATCCCGAAAAAAAATATTCATTTTGAACTTTTTGAAGAATATAATGACGACATTTATCCTATAGAAAAAGAATTTCCTTTAATTGAAGCGGTAAAAGTAGAATTTACCATGTTTGGAAAAGATTACGAGACAGAGTTTCCCAACAATAAAGAGAAAATTCTCCAACAGTTATTGGTTCAGAATTTTCCTGTTCCTTATTCATGTAAATCCGGGATTTGCGGAAGCTGCGAATGTTTTCTGGAAGAAGGGGAAGTTGAATTGCTGGAAAATGAATATCTTACGGAGAAAGAGGAGCAACAGGGGAAAATACTGGCATGTATGTCTATTGCCAAAACAAAGAAAATAAAACTTAACTTTGATCTTATTTGAGAATCGTAAGGAACATATATCGTCTTATTATTTTATCAGCAGAAATTGGTATTTTGCTGATATGTATGGCCAATGCCTGGGTTTTTGGCCTCACTAACGGAAGAACGTATACCAAAATTTCAAAGATTCCGCCCCGGGAAGTTGCTCTTGTACTCGGGACCTCACCTAAAATGAGATCGGGAGCCTCAAACCCGTATTTTACAAAACGGATGGATGCTGTGGCATTGCTTTATCATCACGGAAAGATCAGGAAGATAATTGTAAGCGGTGAAAAAAGTAAAGGCTACAATGAACCTGCAGCCATGAAAAATTACCTGATTTACCAGGAAGGAGTTCCTGAAGAAATTATTGTTGAAGATCCGAAAGGATTTAATACTTATAAAAGCATTCTCCGTTGTAAAGATGTTTACAAAGAAAATAATGTGATCATTGTTTCACAAGGGTTTCACAATCTGCGGGCGTTATTCTTTGCCCGAAACAATAATATGAATGCTTTAGGCTTTGATGCCCAGGATGTCACAAAGCCCGAAAGTTTCTACAGAAATCAAACCAGGGAAGTGCTCGCCAGAGTGATTGCTGTAGTTTATTTTCTTTTAGGAATTTCCCCGGATTAGAAAGGATATCCGAAAGCAATATTCAGTGTAGGTTTAAAAGGCTGGAAATCCTTAAATCTCCATCGGTCACCATCAGGTTTGTTAGGATCATAAATTTTATAAGCGAAATCAAGTCTTAGTGTGATATAAGCTACATTTACCCTTAATCCGAATCCGCTACCGATACCCACCTGACCCAGGAATTTATTGAATTTAAACTCATCTCCGTATCCGTCATTATAATTACGGAGACTCCAGGTATTCCCGATATCTGTAAAGATGGCTCCTTCATACATATCGTTAAACGGAACACGGTATTCAATATTGGTGGTTAGCTTTAAATTGTCGGTCATGTAGGTACGAACTCTTTCATCAACCTGAGAATCGGCAGGACCAAGGCCTCCGAATGCTACCCAGGCTCTGATGTCATTTGAACCTCCGTTAAAATAAGACCTGATCACCGGCATGGAAGTTGAGTTTCCGTATGGGATTCCCACTCCTACAAACTGACGAAGAACCAGGGTCTGGTTTCCGTTGAATTTAAAATATTTTCTTACATCAAAATCAAATTTTACAAACTGTGCATAAGGAACTCCGAAAATAGTTCTCTGCGGGCTGGTAATAATTCCGCCGCCATCGTCTCTTCGCTGATTGAAGATGCTTAAAATATTACCTGCGAGTTCTACTTTTCCGTTAAAATAAAAGGCATTGGGATAATCTTTTTTACCGATTTCATTATAAACAAAATTATAGATCATCGAAGAAATAAGAACATCCTGGGTTTGTCTGTCTTTATTAACCAATGTTCCTAAAAAGGCAACGAGACGGTTAGCTCCGGATTGATCGAGAGTAGATACATATCCCATATCTTCAATGATCTGCTGCGAAACCTGATCAATGGTTGTTTGCCCGGAATTGAATGCCGTTCCGGCTGCAGGATTATAAGCAAAGTAACTGTCGAAAATCTCTTTTCTTATGATATTGTCATTAGTGAAATAATCATAATAAGCGTCTTTATTCTTAGTTAAACTCAGTTGCGTGTTAAACAACGTCAGCCTGTGTGATACTTTGTCGTTTACCGTAGCCAGATAATTCAATCCTGTATTGAAGTTAACTCTTCCTAAACCGATATTGTTCTGTATTGCTGCTCCCAGAACGATGGATGAAGTAGGGCTGTATCGTTTCGGAATCAGTTTGTAATAATTAAAAGGAAGCAACAATCTGGGGAAATTCAGGGAAGCCTGGGCAGATATTTCATAAGCCAGTACTCTTTTACTGATATCTTTTGTACTTCTTATGGAACCGAATGTTCCGGAAAGGCTTGTTGATAGGTTTTCCGCCCCTTTAAATACATTTCTGGTGGTAAGATCTACGGAAGGAGAAACCCCAAGATTTAACAGCTGGGAATAATTGACATCAGTTCCTACTTTTAATTCATATTTCGGAAGTGGTTTTAATAAGTATAAAACATCAATAATACTGTCATTGGGAGCAGTTCCGCCACCGCGTCGTAAAGAATCTTTTGCTTTCAGGATACTGAAATTATTCATCGACAGGATATTCCTTTTGGTAAGATCCAGCTTTTTCTGGTCATAAATCTGTTTATGTCCTACTGTAATGGTTCTCCATATTGACGATGTCTTATACTGATCATTCATTTTATGGAAACGTATACCTCTAAGGCTGTCTTTGGTTGTATTTTTAGGGAAATCGCTGGCTTCATCAACAATGGCAACGTCTATATTACCTATTGTAGCCACCTTATAAGCTCTGTTAAGAGAGTCTTTATGGATTTCCAGGGTGAGGGGAACCTGTTTTCTGCTTTTCAGGGAATCGGCTACGAAATAAATCTCATCATTGAAATTATTAAATTTATAATATCCGTAATCCCTCATCAGGTCATTGATCCTGTTGACTTCTTTTTCAAGAACGGTCTGATCAAGTACCTGCCCGGCTCTTACATGCGTTTCATGAATTTTCTGCTGATAGATATTTTTAACTACCGGATCGGGAATATTGTAATAATACTCCTTGATATAAGTAGGATCATTATGCGTGATGTAATAGGTTACGGCTGCTTTTTTTGCCGCAGAATCCATCTTGGTTTTAAACTTAACTTCTGAATCCCAGTAGCCTCTGTAAGTAAGCCTTTTTTCAATTGATTCAGCACCTTTCTCAACTTTTGTTTCATCAAGAATGACAGGCGGAGAACCCCAGTTGTGATATAATCTGTCTAAAAGCAGGCTTTTTCCCACACTGCTTTTCATATTATATTTAATGAAAAGGGAATCTCTCAGCTTTTGGGTTCTCATCTCCCTCGGATACGTCATGTATTCATTAAGGATGGTGTCGTATTTAGGGTTGGCGGCATTGTATAGCCACAAACTTAACGGCATAAAAAGAAACTGCTTTTTATTGGGTTTTTGCTGAACATAACCCTTTAATTCACTGTCAAAGGCCTGTTTTTTATCTTCGAACTCAAATTTATTTTCCGTAAGCAGATATTGACCATCCGGAACCTTTTTAGTGGTACTACAAGCATAAAGGAGACCAACAAATGTTGCAAATGATATAATTTTATAATATTTTTGAGGAGAATTCTTATAATGCTTACAGCTCATACAATAAAAATTTTACAGTCTTTAGATAAAAAGAAGTTCAGACAAAAATACAATTTGTTTTTGGTTGAAGGTAATAAAATCATTTGTGAACTTTTTAATTCTAAATTTAAAATTAAAGAAATTTTATCTACCGATCCACAAAAATTGGACCGTACAGATATTCCGGTTACTCATATCTCTGATAATGAGTTAAAAAAAATCAGTTTCCTAAAAACGCCTAAGGATTCTGTGGCTATATGTTATCTCAATCCAGAGGAAAAGCTGGGAGATCTCAATATTCAGTTAGTACTCGATGGAATTCAGGATCCCGGAAATTTAGGAACAATCATCCGGCTTGCCGACTGGTTCGGAATAGAGCAGATCATCTGTAGTGAAGACACTGTTGATTTTTACAATCCTAAAGTGATTCAGGCAAGCATGGGATCTTTTACAAGAGTGAATATGGTGTATTGCAATCTCGTAGAATACCTTTCGGAAACACAGAATATCAATATCGGTACCGATATGGAGGGTGAAATTATTTATCGTTTTGAAAAGCCTCAGAAAATGAATTTAATTTTAGGAAACGAAGGAAACGGAATGAGGCCGGAAACGGAACAATTGCTTCATAAAAGGATAAGTATACCAAGATTCGGGAATTCCCAGTCTACAGAAAGTCTGAATGTATCAATGGCAGCCGGAATTATTCTCGGTCAGCTATTTTCCAAATAAGAGGCCGGAAATTAGTTGAAACCTGATTATACATGGCTTACACTAACTTCTAACCTCTAGTTTCTAATTTGTTTCTATATCAATTGTTCCAGACTGGAAACACTTTTATTCTTTTGATAGCTTTCAAGCTTTTTACGGATAAATTTGAGTGCGATAGGAGCAAGGTAGATCATAGCTGCCCCAAGTATTTTTTTCTTCCAGTTAGAGCTGCTCATATTTTTCTTGGCATAATTTCCAACCAGCGCAGTAGCCCCCAATCTTATAATACTGTCTAAGGCATTACCACTGAATGCCGAGCTTGCAATTCCCATTGCCGTATTTTTACTGATCAGAATATCTTTAACTTCAGACGTAAGCTGTTTGGCAATAACGTCTTTTCTCAAAACCACTCTTTCATCACCGTCTTCATCTACCTTTTCCTGTAAATACTGATCTGTTAAACCATTGGTAAAAGCACTCAGGCTTTCTTTAGTATTTTTAAAAGTAAGAAGGTTTTCCAGATCACCGATTTCTGACTTCAGTAGTTTTTTCTTTCTCCTTAATTCTTCCAAACTTTCGTAGTTTCTTCCCATGGTTTAATGATTTAAAAATTTAATAACCTGATCTGCTACAGAATTTACTATTCTTTTTTTGAACGCAATGACAACAAACATAACCACCAGATAAAATGCTGCAACAATCAGGAAACCGTATGAGGTGTCATTTAAAGCCCTGCCGATAAGAAATGCTATCCCAAAATTAAAAAGGATAATAAAGAAGGCAAAAGCAACGAGTAATACGATAAGGTAGGTAATAATCCCTGCAGAAAGTGATGACTTTTCAGTAGCTTCTATTTTCAGTAGATCTATTCTTTTAGATGCATATTCTTTAATAGTCTCTATCATCCTGTTTTTTTATAAAGTTACAAAAAAAGGAACTTTAATGCGCAAAGTCCCTTCTATAATTTAAAAATTAATTGAAATTATTATTTTTTAAGATCATTTAATTCTGTTTCCACATCTCTTACGACATCTGTAGTTTTAGAAACGATCTGATCTTTGTATTTATCGTACCCGTCTTTTACGGTATGAGCTACATTGCTCGCTGTTTCTTTGAAAGTAGAAGAAATGTTTCCATACTGATCTTTTACTTTTTCTGAAACTTCCCCGTATTTATTTTTAGCCTGATCTTTAAGATCGTTAGCCTTATCCTTTATTTTTTTTCTAGTTTCTTTTCCTTCTTCGGGAGCGTAAAGCATACCTAAGATTACACCTGCTGCTGCACCTGCAAGAAGTCCTGCTAATATACCTGCTGTATTGTTTCCTTTTCTAGACATTTTTTGTTTTTTTTAATAGTTAATAATATTAGTTTTTACTGTACAAAAGATTACAATTAACATACCAAATAGGTCCTGTGTCCTATTAAAAAATGTTAAATCTTAACAATATAAGACAGCATCACTTCGATGGTTTCTTTTTTGGTAAGGTGGGTATTATCAATAACAATGGCATCATCCGCTTTTTTTAAAGGGGCAATTTCCCTTTCGCTGTCGATCTTGTCACGCTCAATTAGATTTTCTTTTACCTGTTGCTCATCCGCTTCAATTCTCAGGCTCAGGAGCTCATTATATCTTCTTTTAGTTCTTTCGTCAATACTTGCGGTAAGGAAAAATTTAAAGTCAGCATTTGGCAGAACTACTGTCCCTATGTCACGTCCGTCCATAATAATTCCGCCTTTTTCTGCCAGGCTGCGTTGGGATTGTAGTAGAAAGTCTCTTACTTCTTTCTGTTTGGCTACCAGGCTTACATTGTCAGAAACCTCATTGGAACGGATTTGTTTTGAAATATCAGTATGATTGAGATAAAGAACCAGTTCTCCTTCGTCATTCTTAAACTCCAGGTCAATCTGATCTAAGGAGGAAAAAAGCTGATTGAGATTGATGGTACCGTTCTCATCTGTACAATTCTGAAGGGCAAACCATGTAACCCCTCTGTATAATGCACCTGTATCCAGATGAATAAGGTCAAGCTTATCGGCAATGACTTTAGATATTGAACTTTTTCCGGTAGACGAGTACCCGTCGATAGCTATTACAGGTTTTTTCATACCGCAAATTTCAAGATTTTTTTTAAAAAACCAAGAATATTGAAAATTAATTAGTGAAAAAAATTATTCTCCCCTGTGGCTGCTAAGGTCCATAGAGATGCCTATTTGATTGACATTGGAGGAGTTATGGTATCTTACATGAGCATAATCAATGCGGAATTTTGAAATTTTAATTCCGAATCCTCCTGAAAGTCCCGAAAAGTTTCTCTGATCTGCCACAGCAAGCTCATTTCCTCTTTTCGCATTGTAACCCAATCTGATATTAAAGTTTTTCTCAGGGAACAATTCAGCACCGATGGAAAAGTGATCCATAATTTTCCGGCCAACATTTACTTCCTGCCCATTGACATTATATTCCGAAGAAATATCAAACTGCTGCAGATCATGAGCGGTAATGGTAATGGCAAGCGGAATAGCCTTTAATATCCTGGTATATCCCAAATCTACCCGGAACGGAAGGTTTTCTCTTGTTCCGTTGAAAGATTTAAACTGATACCCGAAGTTTCTGAAGACCAGTGAGGCTACTTCTTTGCTTTTTTTATTATGGTAGGTAATTCCCGCAGTTCCTGAGATTGCGGATGAAGTATAGGTGTCGATTTTTGAAGTGATAAAATTGATTCCTCCACCAATGGTCCAGTCTTCTTCAAACTGGTAGGCATATCCTGCTCCGACGGCAACATCTGAAGCATTGAACTGGCCGTTTTCAAAACCGCTTTCATCAGTCCTCGGAATATCACCATAGCTCATATACCGTGCATTGATGGTGGCCATATGGCCGTTGTCAAAATCTTTGGCAAAAGCTATCGTTCCGTATTTTGAGTCTGCGAGGTAAGCAGCACCGTTGACGGAAAGCTGTTTGTCTGAATCTTTATTAAGTAGAGCCGGGTTTGCAATAGCAAAGGAAACATCATAATCTCTTATCGTAATTGCATCTCCGCCCAACGCAGCCTGTCTGGCAGATACCGGGATGTTTAAAAACGGATAAACATTTGTTCCCATTTGTGCATAAGAAACAATTCCTGACAGAAATAATGAAAGAATGACAATTTTCTTCAATTCAATTTATAATTAATGCAAAAATAATTCTTTTTCGTTCGTATCAAAATATTTCAAACATTATTTACACTTAATATTTTTCTTTTTCCAATATTTTTAATGATTATATTTGCAAAGTCAAATTTCAGGGAAACCAACCCTATTAAAAAAATTATTAAAAATTAAAGATGAAATATAAAAGAATCCTTCTAAAACTTAGTGGTGAAGCCTTAATGGGGAACAGACAATATGGTATTGATAATGAAAGGCTGCAGGAGTACGCTGCTGAAATAAAAAAAGTAGTAGATAAAGGTTGTGAGGTTGCCATTGTAATTGGAGGAGGAAATATTTTCCGTGGTGTAGCAGGTGCTGCGAAAGGAATGGACAGAGTGCAGGGAGATTATATGGGAATGCTGGCTACTGTGATCAACGGAATGGCTCTGCAAGGTGCATTGGAAGATGCAGGAATTAAGACAAGGTTACAATCTGCCATTGAAATGGATAAGGTAGCTGAACCTTTTATCAAGAGACGTGCGGTAAGACATCTTGAAAAAGGAAGAGTGGTTATTTTCGGAGCCGGAACAGGAAATCCTTATTTTACTACTGATACAGCTGCTACCTTAAGAGCTATTGAAATAGGAGCGGATGTTATTCTGAAAGGAACAAGAGTAGACGGTATTTACGACAGTGATCCTGAAAAGAATGCAGGTGCTGTAAAATATAATTCTTTATCTTTTGATGAAGTTTTTGAAAAAAATCTTAAAGTAATGGATATGACTGCATTTACTTTAAGTCATGAAAATAAATTACCGATCATCGTATTTGATATGAATAAAGACGGGAATTTAGTGAAAATTGTAGAAGGAGAGAATGTTGGTACTTTAGTTGATTTGTAATCCGATAGAAGATAACAGGTATTTAAATTTAAAGATTGAAAGATTTAAGAATTTAAAAATTATCCGTTACTCGTCATTTATCAATTATCAATCATCATTTATAATTAATGTGTAACCTATCAAATTTTAAATATATAATGGAAGAATTAGATCTTATAGTAGAAACTGTAAAACAAGACATGGAAGCAGCTATAAAACATTTGGATCATGCATTTCAAAGAATCAGAGCAGGACGTGCTTCTACATCTATGGTGCAGGATGTTATGGTAGAATATTACGGAGCTCCGACTCCCATCAACCAGGTTGCTAATGTTTCTGTTCCGGATGCAATGACCATTTCTATTCAACCTTGGGACAAAACGGCTATTAATGCGATAGAAAAAGCTATTATTAACTCTAATTTAGGTTTTGCACCTTCTAATAACGGAGAAAACATTATCCTTAATGTACCGCCTTTAACGGAGGAAAGAAGAAAAGAACTGGCAAAACAGGCTAAGGGAGAAACAGAACAAACCAAAATCGTTGTAAGAAATGCAAGACAGGACGGTTTGAAAGAGCTTAAAAGACTGGAAGGTGTTTCTGAAGACGTTATAAAAGGAGTGGAAGAAGATATTCAGGCGCTTACTGATAAATACGTGAAGCTTTGTGACGACCATCTTAAAGTAAAAGATGCTGAAATTATGAAAGTATAATTTTCAGGTATTGAAAATATAAAAGAGACTGTTTTTGACAGTCTCTTTTTTTATACTTGCTTCTGAAAAAGAATAACAATAAGATTTTCTAAAGGCATTTGATTTCGCCTCTTTTCTCTTTATTTTTCAACAACAGTTCATACGTTTTTAACAATTCCTCGCCGGAACACTGTATTTCCTTATTGGGGATTTTAGCGGGATCAGGATTGGAGCCACTGGATTTTATCGTATAATTTTTCTCAAGACATTTTATTGCTTTGCCGTTTTGTAAATAGATGCGCTGTTCAATGATATCATCCTTTGTTTCCGGTTTTTCCGGAGTACCGCCATCGAAGCTCCACGACGTATCTTCTTTTAAAATGAAAAAAGGAACTCCGTTTTTAATAAAATAATTTTCAACAGAAGAAAAATGACTGTACTCGGCATAAAAGTGCTTGATAACTTTCAGTCCATCTTTATCGGAATAAAAAGTAACTTCTCCCGATCTTTCATCACACTCGTATTTAAAACCCAGGGAATCGAGCTTTCCTTTGCTGAGTTCACCGTTAAGAATGTTGTATTCCTTTTTTATATCCTCTACGGTCAGTATTTTATTTTCTTTCACGGAAGAGGCCTTTTGGGGTCCGGAAATCAGTGTATCTGCAGCAGCAGAACTCTGATCAACGGTTTTATTCGTTTCATTTTTACAGGAAGTAATAAAAACTAGGCTTAGAAGGAATAAGGTGTTTTTCATAAGATAAGTGATTTAGGAATTGCTGGTCAGATATTTTGTTGAACATTTATAACTTACAAGTATTCGTAAATTTAAAAATTAAAAACAAAAAAGATCCGGAATTTCCGGATCTTTTTATTACTGATATCTTTTATGTTCTTTGTTCTTGCTAAACCGTTTTGTGATTGGTTTTAAGAAAGCTTTGTATTTCTCGGCATCAAATAATTGTGAATCTGTAAGTGCCTTATAAGTCATGATCACTCCAAACGGGAAGAGGATCATATTCGGAAGCCAGGCCGCGAGATAAGGATTTAACTTTCCGGACCATGCCATATTTTCCATACCTACATTAATTACATAGAATATGATGAAAATAACAATAGCAATAATTACAGGAACTCCCATACCTCCTTTCCTGATGATAGACCCTAAGCTGGCTCCGATTAAAAAGAAAATAATACAGGTAAACGAATAGGAGAGTATCCTTTGCTGGTAAATGACAACCTTACTGAAATACTTTATATTAGGTTTAAAATCATTGGTTTTCCCATCCAACATTGATTTTAAGTTGTCTAACCGGTTATAAGCATTATAAATCATCTCCATTTTCTTATCGGTCTTTATCGTATCAAGTTTCATCTGAAGCTTTGCCGGTGTTTTAGCTTTATTGGTTTTATCCATGTAGCTTACCACAGTATTGGTTTGATTTAGAACATCTGTGGTAACCGTTGTGAAAAACTTATCGTTTTCTTTTTTATTGCTGTCAATGGTTTTGTTCAGCTGATTATATGTCTGGAAACGGTAATCATCTGTAATCTGTTCTTCTTCTATGGCTTTATTGATGATTTCACTGACATCGAAATGAGAAACCAGCGTATCAAATTTGATAGCCTGATCCGGTTGTTTCAGTCGTACGGCTTCACCTTTTCCTGCAAAATTATCATCAAATACGTAACCGTTATACAGGACAAGTTTAAGGTAGTTTTTGTTGACAGCGGGAACGAATTTTCCCCTTTCCGCTACAATTGACTGTTGGTTTTCATACGTTGTAGCTTTTCTATGCACAAAGATCCCTTCAATATTTTCGTCATTCTCGCCGTAAATTTTATCAAATTTCACCATATATCCGGGAATCTGATCAATAAACTGGCCGGGTGTGAAATTCAGAGCCGGCTTTGTCTGTGCAATATTGAAAAGCATATTTTTTGCCTTTCGTTGAAAATCCGGGATAATATTATTGGAGAAAAAATAAAGCATGACTGCCATTACAGTGGTAACACCCAGCAACGGCACCATTACCCTGGTCAGTGAAATTCCCGCAGCTTTCATGGCTGCAAGCTCATACCGCTCTCCAAATTCACCGAAAGACATAATACTTGCCAAAAGAATGGTAAGGGGAAGTACCATACTGATAACACTTACTCCCAGATAGAACAGAAGTTTAATGATTTGCCAGTAGCTTAATCCCTTTCCCATAAACTGCCCTAACTGAACCCAGATAATGTTTACAATAAATATGAAAAACAATACACTGAATATAAAGAAAAACGGCCCAAAGAAGGTCTTTATGATATATCGGTCTAGTATTTTTAACATTCGCCAAAATTAATCAAAAAGCCACAAAGTTTTCTTTGTGACTTTATATTTTATTATTTTTTTATCATTATATAAAAGTGGAAAATCATAAAACAACAGATTTGCTTCTGATTTAACCCCTTTTATAATTCTGTAATTATGTAATTCTTATATTTATTCTTATCAAATACAAACATATTCGGGTCAAGTTCCTGGTTTTCTTTGTATTCTTTAATGGCAATTACGGCAACATCTTTATTATTTCCGTGCTGTTCCAGTTTTACCATCTGTTTTTTTACGGAATCTACAAAAAGATAAACATATTTTATCCCGTTTGCTTTGATTGGAGTAAGCTTGATAAAATCAGCATTAACGCCGTTTACTTTCTTCTTACCGTTATAAGTGACATTATAATCATTTCTGTAGGTGGAAAGATAATTGATAGGAGAAAACATCGAGCTGCTGCCATTAGGTTTTGCAATTGTTACTTCCATATCTTCAGCATTGATGTTATAGATCTTATTTCCATCAAAGATCTGTTCCGTACCCATAATTTTCAGCTTATACTTGTCTCCAGCAGAATAATAAATTCCGGGTTCTGTTTTATCCACAAGCTCATTGGTACCACTTCCGAAAGAAAACTTGAAATAGGAGTTCTTTTTAGAATTATAATTGGCTGTAATATCATCGAGGATCTTTTTAGCTTTTGCATCAATTTTCTGAGCATTGGTAAAACCTACCGCTCCAACAATAAAACCTCCTAATATAACTTTTGAAATAATTTTTTTCATTTTTTTTACTTTTATAATAACCTGTAAACATTAGACACTCTTCACTTTTAAAAGTTAAACTCACACTGAGTTTTTCTCTTAACTACGCAGGTCTTCCAAAAACTGTTCCAAAGAATGCAGGTCACTGATCAGGACCTCTCTGGCTTTCGCACCATTAAATCCACCTACAATACCGCTCGCTTCCAATTGATCCATAATTCTTCCGGCTCTGTTGTATCCAAGCTTCAACTGTCTCTGAAGCATAGACGTTGAGCCCTGCTGGGTAGAAACTATGATTCTTGCTGCATCTTCAAACAGAGCATCTTTTTCATTCGGATCGAATGTTCCTACTGTACTTGTAGAGTCCTCAGAAACATATTCCGGAAGTAAAAACGCTGATGCATATCCTTTCTGTTCGCCGATAAATTCAGCAATTCTTTCTACCTCGGGAGTATCTACAAAAGCACACTGAAGCCTTAAAATCTCATTTCCGTTGAAATAAAGCATATCACCTTTACCGATCAGCTGATCAGCTCCGGTGGAATCCAGAATCGTTCTGGAGTCTACACTTGAAATCACCCTGAAAGCCGCTCTTGCCGGGAAGTTGGCTTTGATCATCCCTGTGATTACATTCACTGATGGCCTTTGGGTTGCAACAATAAGGTGAATTCCGACTGCTCTTGCCAATTGGGCTAATCTTGCGATAGGTAATTCAACCTCTTTTCCTGCCGTCATAATCAAATCGGCAAACTCATCAACGACCAAAACGATGTAAGGTAAATAACGATGGCCGTTTTCCGGATTTAATTTTCTTTCCGTGAATTTTTTATTGTATTCCTTTAAATTTTTACAGAAAGCATTTTTAAGAAGGTCATATCTTGTATCCATCTCGACACAAAGAGAGTTCAGCGTATTGATTACTTTATTGGTATCTGTAATGATGGCTTCATCCACATCCGGAAGCTTGGCAAGATAGTGTCTTTCAATTTTTGAATATAATGAAAGCTCAACCTTTTTAGGGTCTACCATAACGAATTTCAACTCGCTCGGGTGCTTTTTGTAAAGAAGAGAAGTAAGGATCGCATTAATACCTACCGACTTCCCCTGTCCTGTAGCACCGGCCATCAGTAAGTGCGGCATTTTTGATAAATCGGCCATGAAGATCTCATTGGAAATAGTTTTTCCGAAAACAACAGGCAGATCCATATCCGTATTCTGGAATTTCTGGGAAGCAATTACAGAACGCATGGAAACCATAGTGGGATTTTTTCTCGGAACTTCAATCCCGATGGTTCCTTTTCCTGGCATTGGTGCAATGATTCTGATTCCCAATGCAGAAAGGTTCAACGCAATATCATCCTGCAGTTTTTTAATAGCAGCTACACGTATTCCGGCTTCCGGCACAATTTCGTATAAGGTAACGGTTGGCCCGATCGTAGCTTTGATTTCAGCAATTCCAACGTTGAAATTCTTTAAAAGACCTACGATCTTATTTTTATTTTCTTCTAATTCTTCTTTATTGATGGATATTTCCTCACTTCCGTAATCTTTTAATAAATCAACGGGTGGCATATGGAAATTGGGCAGATCCAGTTTATGATCGTAAAGACCGTGTTTTTCTACCAGTTCCTGTGATTTTCTGTCGGAATCATCCAACACGTCAACTACCGGGGCAACTTCAACATTGAATTTGATATTTTCCTGTGCTGTTGAAGCAGGTTTAATGTCAAAAGCCTGCTCAGGGGTTGAAACCGGAACGCTTGGCTTGGTATTCAGATTCAGGTTAAGTGGTTGGGAAGATTCCTTTTCATCATCAAATGAAGTCTGGTTAGGGGTAGAAATTGTTTCAAGGTTGGTAGACACAGGAACTTCAGGGAAACCTTTGGGAACATTTACAGGTTCTTGTGGCTTTATAGGTGTATCCACCATTTCAGTTACTGTGATCTTGGATTCATTTTCTTTATTCTCTTCTTCCAGTTCTTCATCAGCTTCGAAATTCTCATCGGAACTAGGCATCATTGATTTTACTTTTCCGATGGTATTTTCATTGATCTCATTCAATTTATTTTTAATTGAGCTTGGACGCAGGTTGAATTCTAAAACGAAATATAAAAGGATACTTGCGGCCAATACGACCCAAAGACCAACGGTTCCGATAATGGCATTAAGATAATCCATAATCTGGTATCCGTATACACCACCTAAAACGCCTTGTCCTTTGGTAATAGCACCAAATAAAACAGGAAGCCAGCAGATGAAGAACAATGAATGCCCGACCGTTTTCCAGGGTTTAAATGTCTTCTTCTTCAGAATCAGGGTTCCGAAAACAAGGAAAAGGAATGCAATGATAAAAGAAGCGACTCCTATACTTTCAAAAATAAAAAGATTTCCCAGCCAGTCGCCGAGTTTTCCAAAAATATTTGATGATTTTATCCCTTTGTCAAGCATTGTTCCGGCCTGACTCTGATCTGCTTTCCAGTTCGCCAGATAAGATATAAACGAAAAGGTAAGAACTACAGAAAAAAGTATAAATATAAGCCCGAAAAAAATACGGGGTTTCGATAAGATTTTGCCTTTTTCAGACGATTCCTGTTGTTTGGTTTGTGTCTTTTTATCCATAATATCAATGTGGGCAAATTTAATGTTTTTTCAACATTAAAAGAATCTTTTTTACTCAAAAAGAAATGGTAATTTATACTTATTTTTTTGAAAATTCATCCTGTTTATTGATAATTTATCCTTAAATCTGTTTCTGAATGAGTTTGTAATGAATGATTTATATTCAATGGGAGTTTTTTAGTTTATGTAGTAAAATATATGCTATCTGTTTTTATTTAATGAAAAATATTTTTTTTGAACAGGTATTATGAATCTGTTTCTTCATGATCTTGAAAATTGTTTTTTCTATAATGCTTTTAGTATTATTAAGAATGTTTCAAAATAACGATTTCAGGCCTCAAAATGACAAAAAACAGCTTTTTTTATCGACCCTTTACTTAATCATCCTTATTTTTGCATGTCAAGTAAAAAAATATGAAGAAGCTCCAAGATATTCTTATCTCAACCAGAACAATGGCTGTACTGTTGCTGATATTTGCATTTGCAATGGCTTATGCAACGTTTTTAGAAAACGATTATGGTACACCTACAGCTAAAGCATTAATTTATGAAGCAAAATGGTTTGAATTAATCATGTTTTTGCTTATTCTTAACTTCATCGGAAATATCGGAAGGTACAGACTCTGGAAAAGAGAAAAATGGCCGGTTTTGATTTTTCACCTCGCTTTTGTTTTTATCTTCATCGGTGGCGCCATCACAAGATACATCAGTTTTGAAGGTACCATGCACATCAGAGAAGGCGAGACTTCCAACGAAATTGTAACGGATAAAAATTTCTTTAAGATTCAGATTGAAGAAAAAGGAGATGTTCTTAATTATCAGGATGTTCCTTACCTGATGTCACCTTTACATAAAGATTTCAATGCGACTTATGATTTCCATGGGAAAGAAATAAAGGTTGTGGCAAAAGAATATGTTCAGAGAAAAAAAGACAGTTTAATTGCTGATGCCAACGGTGCCGAATACCTGCATCTGGTATCAACAGGACAGACCGGAAGACAGAATATCTACATCAAGCCGGGAGAAACAAAATCGATCAACGGAACACTGGTGACTTTCAACAGGGCAATTGACGGAGCTGTTGAATTTAAAAATGAAGGCGGAAAATTATTCATTAAAACACCTGTAGATGCGAGTTTTATGACGATGGCCACACAGGCAACAGGAAATACTAAAAAAGATGAATTCCAGCCTTTGGTTTTAAGAAGCTTATACAGCATCAACGAACTGAAGCTTGTGGTACCTGAAGGTCTTAAAAAAGGAAAATTATTAGCTTTTGAAGGCGACAGAAAGAAAGACCAGGCTGTTCCTGACATGCTGACTGTCGAAATTCAGGGGCCAAAAACAAAACAACTGGTAGATCTATCTGTAGAAAAAGGAAACCCGAATGCTTACAAACAGGTAACCATGGACGGATTGAACATTATGGTGGGATTTGGTCCTAAAGTTTACAATACGCCTTTCGCATTAAAACTGGATGATTTCGTGATGGAAACCTATCCGGGAAGTTCATCTCCAAGTGCTTATGAAAGCCATGTGAAAATTATTGACGGCGGAAAAGAAACTCCTTATAAAATCTATATGAATAATGTTCTTAATCATGGTGGATACCGCTTCTTTCAGGCCAGCTTTGATCCGGACAGAATGGGAACCGTACTTTCTGTAAACCATGATTATTGGGGAACGCTGATCTCTTATATAGGCTATACATTATTATTCGGTGGAATGTTCTTTATTTTCTTCTGGAAAGGAACTCATTTCTGGAAGCTGAATAAATTGCTTACCAACGTTAATAAAAAGAAGACGGCAGCGGTTCTTTTATTGTTGTTAAGCTTAGGATTAAACGCCCAGAAAATTGAAACACACGGCACAACAGACGGAAGCAGAGAACACATTCATGTAGAAGGAGACGGACATACCCACGATGCAGCTCCGGAAATGGGAACAGCGCAGACCCAGCCTCAGACGGCACCTCAACAGAATTCTCTGGCTCAGCCACTGACTAAAATGAGAACGATTTCTGCGGATGAAATTATTGCAAGAAATAAAATAAGTAAAGAGCATGCAGATAAATTCGGGTATCTTCTGGTACAGAATTTCGAAGGAAGGATTGTTCCGATCAATACTGAAGCTCTTGATATTTTAAGAAAATTATACAAAAAAGACGAGTTCAAGGGAACCGACGGAAAATCTCTTACGGCCAACCAATGGTTCTTATCTATTAATACGGATACACCAAGCTGGACGATGGTTCCGATCATTAAAGTGGGGACTAAGGGCGGCGATGAATTAATGAAAAAGACCAAGGCAGATGATGAAGGATACACTTCATTAATGAACCTTTTCCCGGCTGATGCGAATGGAAACCTTACCTATATCTTAGAACATGATTACAATATAGCTTTCCGTAAAAAACCATCTGAACAGACCAATTATGATAAAGAAGTTATTTCTGTAAACGAAAGGGTTCAGATTTTTAATGAGTTTTTCAGTGGTCAGTTTATGAGAATTGTTCCTGTGAAAAATGACGCTAATCACACATGGCATTCATGGCTAGATCAGAAGTTTGAACCGGACATGGAATCTCAGCAGGTAATGGGACCTTATTTTGCAGAAGCTTTGGCTGCTCAAAAATCAGGAGACTGGAGCAAGGCAGATGCTGAGTTGGTAAAGCTTTCGGATTATCAGCAGAAATGGGGTAAAAGTGTTGTTCCGTCAAAGTCTAAAGTTGATTTAGAGGTATTCATGAATAAAGTGAATATCAATTTTAAATTATTAATTTTCTATACCTTAATCGGTGGATTATTATTGATTTTAGGTTTTGTTGAGTTGTTCAAGCCAAACAAAATTTTAAATAAAACCATTAAAGTCATTATCGTTTTAGGGTTGGTAGGCTATGTATTCCATTTCTTAGGATTGGTGGCAAGATGGTATATTTCAGGCCACGCTCCTTGGAGTAACGGTTATGAAGCTATTATTTTCATCTCCTGGGTAGGAATTTCTGCGGGATTGTTGTTATACAGAAATGCCAATGCATTGATTCCTGCAGCTGGATTTATGGTGGCTGTTATCATGATGGGATTTGCACACGGAGGTTCAGCTCTTGATCCTCAGATTACACCATTGGTTCCGGTATTGAAATCATATTGGTTGATTGTACACGTTGCGATCATTACGTCAAGTTATGGTTTCTTTGCCTTATCGATGATTATTGCGGTTATTTCATTGGTATTCTTTATTATTTCAAATAAACCGACTTATAAATTACATCACGATACTACTTTAAAAGAACTGGCAATTGTTTCTGAAATGTCTCTTACCATCGGTCTTTTTGCCTTAACAGTAGGGAACTTCCTTGGTGGGATCTGGGCAAATGAATCATGGGGCAGATACTGGAGCTGGGACCCGAAAGAAACATGGGCCTTCATTTCCATTATGGTGTATGCTTTTGTTTTGCACATGAGACTCGTGCCGGGACTGAGAAGCAGATGGGCATTCCACGTGGCAACGATGTTTGCTTTCTGTTCAATGGTAATGACTTATTTCGGGGTAAATTATTACTTAAGCGGGCTTCACTCATATGCAGCGGGAGATCCGGTTCCGGTTCCGGCTTGGGTATATATAGGTTTGGGAACAATGCTTCTTTTGTCAACAGTTTCTTACTTTAAATTCAAAGTATTGAATAAAAAATAAATAAAAGTCCTGAATAACGACATACTAAAAACCAGAGCAAAAATGTTTGCTCTGGTTTTTTATTTAATTGTATCGGATTTAAAAAATATGATGTTTATTGTTTGATCAGTTTTTTACAGGTATTGTCTGCGCAGACCATGTAAGTACCGGTTGCAAGATTATTAACGTCTAAATGTACTCTTTTGTTTTCTTTTACCATGGGAACTCCTGATGTTACATCTCTTCCGCCCATATCCATTATTCTGATGTCAGAAACCAGATTGTTTTTGAAGATGATAGATGCTTTTCCTTTAGATGGGTTGGGGGAGATGGTAAAGTTTTCGTTATTATATTTCACATTCTGCACATTCAGGAATGCTTCAGGAATAAGAGTGGTCTGGATGGTAAGTCCATTAATGGTATTAAAAATAAGTTCAGTATCATTACCATTAATGGTTGCTGTAACATCATTAGCAGGGTTCTGTAAAACCCATTTGCCAGCCACAGTTATTTTTACCGGATCCTGTTGTGGAATAGAATTGACCTTGTTAACATCTGAATTGATTTGAGAAAGCGTATAAAAAGCATCAAGAGGCATTATACCTAAATTAGGATTAGTTAAACTTACTTTTAAGCTATTACCGGCAGTGGCCAGTTGAGTCATTACAACGCAGGGTTTGTTTGCATTTTTTAACACTCCAACATTAAAATTTGTAGTAGCATTAAAAATAACATAATTAAATATATCTTCAGCAACAAACCGTACTACATGTGCATTGTTATCCTGTTGTAAAACAGAAAAATAGTTGCTGAAATTATTATAAAGGTCCTGTGCTCCGGCAGTGCCTCCCTGAACTGCAATGGCATATTGATAAGAGCTGTTTGCCGGTGCTATACCATGATTAAAATATGCTGTGGCATAATTTCCATTAGTTATATTGGCTCCTGATTCGTCTTTCGATATCTGATTGCTCCTTACAATCTTCAGTTCGCTGTTGTTGATAGTTCCTGCAGGTACTACATAAGCATTGCCTACACCATCAGTTGCCCAGACCCCGCCGCCGTTTTGGCTGAAAACATCATTTAATACATTATGCGTAGTTCCGTTTATGACTGTAGGTGTGTTTGCGGTTGTAAGTGTAGTTTGAAATAATGTTGTGTGTATGCTGTTAGTGCCATTCACATCATTAATACCTGAACCCAGGCATAATATCTTATCCTTATAAAAGAAATTGGTTTTAAAGGCTGTTGCTGAAGTGGGTGAATTGGCATCTTTATAATCCATACCAAATACTCCATAAGTAGCATCTAAATTGGCATGAGCAAGAAACAGTTTTCCGCTGAACAAACGTGCCTGGTTATCATTCATTTGATCAGGTGTAAGATAGGCTACTGTTGTTCCGGGAATATGTGCCCAATCCCAGCCATTAACTCCCAAACCACTGGCAGCTCTGGTTGAGGGCGAACCTGTAAGAATTTCCATTGCCCCGGCAGATTGGTATCTCCCAAATCTGTTTTCACCGGTACCTCCGGCGCTGCCTGCGTTTTCGTAATGCCAGATATGTTTACTTGTACCTTTCACACTTACCATGGCACCATTATATTTGTGAGTGCTTAAACCTGCATAGGGAAAACCAAAAGAACCTGTTACTTCAACAGCACCCACAGGGTTCTCTGCCAGTGTTTGTACAATGTTTTGTGATGCATTCATGGCACTAAGTACATTAATACTTGTAGTGGCATTGCTATAAAGAGCAGAGCGTTCGCTGGTAGAGCAGGTATTCCACAGTCGTCTGAACTCTTTGCCCAGAACCTGGTTCCCGACAGGATCAGCTATATACTGCAATGCCATAGCATACATCAAATTATTGAGTACCTGTGTGTCGTTTGGGAATCTTCCTGTCAGCCCGCGGGGAATTTCAAATCTGTTACTAAATTTTGTCCAGTTTAATGTAGTTCTTTTCAACAAATCCCGGGCTTCGGGTGAAAGTTCGTACGGCGTATTTTTGAGTATTAGATTCAGGGTTGAAATAACATTTACGGCATTTTCTCCATAAGTATTGGAGTATGCACCTCTATGGTGAAAGGTCATCAAATCGGGTTTAATCTTGTCTGCCCAGCCATAGCTTATTTTCAGAGCATTGTTAAGATAGGCTTTTAAAAAATCCATATCTGCTATTTTGTCACTGCTGTCGTCTTCTGATAAAATATAGCAAAACCTTTGTTGCGATAAAGATCTCATCATATCGGTATTACTACCTGGATAAGTAAAAGTAAGCACACCATAATCAGGATCCAGAAATTCGGTTATTTTTCCTACCGTGGAAAAATGATGAACAAACTTGCCGGCATTAACCAATTCTTCTTTCATCATCATTACCGAAGTTGAATAAGCTCCCATTCTTAATCCTGTTGAACCTCCCATTTCTACAATTTGTTCAGGTATGTCCACATTCAATGTAAAATTGCTGGAGGAGCTGATGCCTTTTGCTTGTAAATAATCAAAAACTTTAATAATCTGTGCAAGAAGTTGAGGGTTGTGGTAGTTAGAATTTGATGGATTACCATTTACAATAGGCCCTTTGATACAATAAGGAAATACTAACCGGATAAGTTGGGTTTCTACCGTATTTCTAAGAGCACTTTTATCATTATTATTGTTTACAATATCCCAAACCGGGCCTGGGTTGTTCAAATCTAAACCGTCAGCAAAAGCTTTCGCATTCGTAAGATTAGTGCCAATATACCTGTTGTATCTACTACTTACCTCTGTTTTACTGTAATCAGCTCCTTCCCCGGTAAGCCAGTTGATATACTTGGTTTTTATATTATTGATCTCATTAATCTGGGCCTTGATAGAGAATGATGAAATAATGAAACAGAAAATAATAAACCTTAAAAACATAGTTCGAATTTTTACTATGAAATTTACAACATTAAGATCTTGTAAAGACTTTACTATATGGTATAAAATAAAAATGCTAACAATTAATTTTTGAATATCAATTTTAACTTATTTAAAATCAAAATATTGTGTTTTTCTCAATTAACATTTTGTTATCTCAAATGCCACAGATATTATACTTTATTGCGAAATACTATAAAATAATTTATTTAAGCAGCAGGATGACTTTCTGAAGTTAAAATTCAAAAATTTTTGCTCTTGAAAACTCATCATGCCACATAACGTAATCATGTCCGGAAGGGGCAATATCTGTTTCAGTAATATGCGAATGATGCATTATCTATTGAATTTTGATTTAATGTAGGAATCTGAGTATGGGAAATACTGATTTTAGGTAGAAATATTCGATAATTAAAAAAGAAAAGATATAATTAACGAAGTTTAAAATTTAAATATCTGAAAAACATTTTTTTAAGTTTGAGAATACTAACAAATTTAATCCAAACTAGGATAACCTGATAACAAGATTTAATGCCGGAAAGAAATGAGTAATCTGAATTTTTTATTTGTTTTGCATTTTATATTGTTATCAAGTATCCTCAATATGATAGAGAATAATAGAATAGCGGAAAGAAAAGGATCTCAAAATAGAGAAGCTAAAGAATCCGAAAATTTAAAAAAAATAGACGGGAAGTATATTCTGAATGAAATCAGGCATGTATTGCATTTTGAGGAAGGTTTTCTGTTTACTTTAAAAGAAATGACTTTGAGACCTGGAAACTCAGTGAAGGAATACATTGAAGTGAACCGGAAAAAGTATGTAAAACCTCTTATCTATCTTATATTCTCATCAGTATTTTTTGTCTTGACCGCCAACTTTCTGGAAATTCCTTTTTCTTTTTTCGGGATTGATTATGTGTATCAGCTGACAGGAAGAAATTTTGAAAGACTTCTCAATAAACACCTGGGATATGCCATATTATTCTCAGGCTTTTTTTATGCGTTATGGGTTTGGGTGATGTTCAGGAAATCGAAATATAACATCTATGAAATATTCATACTCATGAGTTTTCTGTTTGGTAACTGGATCTTTATTTCCACTTTTTGTCTCATATTTATTTATCTGATCACCTATATCAGTATACCTTTCGCTCTGATATTAATAAAACTTTCTTTTTATGCCCAGCTGATTTATGTTGCCTGGGGTGTCGCTCAGTTTTTCGGAAAACAAAATTGGATAATTTATGGTAAGGCATTTTGTGCACCTGTATTAGGTGTTTTGTCTTTTCTTATTTTTTGGACACTCACTGGTTTTCTGCTGGATAAATTATTTTAAGATGTATTTATGTATACTAAAAATAGTTTGCCAGACTGGTCTTATTTTTTAATATCCTATTTATTATGATTAAAAAAAATATTTTCTTTTCCTTTTTTATTTTTATCCATATTGTAATCAATGCACAGATTCAGGTAAATCCGGTTTTTGCTCAAAGCAGTAAACCATCACAACCCGGTTCTGAAATTGTCAAAGCAATGGATAATAATAACAGTACCCTTTATCAGACAAAATCCTCCCAAAACGGAATACCGGATGTTATTGATTTTTATTTTGCGAACATCCAGGATATTGTAAAGATAGAGTATATTCCGCGTACTAGTGGCAGTAACGGAATATGGACCAATATTGATGTAGAATATTCCACGTTAAGTACTCCCAATACATTTAATGCAGTACAAAGCAATATTGCTTTTGCAAATAATAGTTCGGTAAAAACTGTAGATCTTTCTGCATTGCCACTTACGAATCTTAAGGCAGTAAGGATACGTGTTAATGCCGGAGTTAATAACTATTCTTCGGCGGCAGAAATCAAGTTTTACTCTTCTGTTGCTCAAAATGTAAACCCCATTACAGATTGTACAATCCCGACCAATGAGTTTAATGCACTATCCAATGTAAAATATACTCCTTCGTCAGTTTCTGTAAATCCTCCTGCAAACAGTGTTGCAGAGGGTGCCGATAAAACCATAGACAATAATCCCGCTACATTCTATCATTCAAATTATTCAGGAAATCCATTCCCTGTCAATCTCACTTATATCTTTACAGGAAATAATGTCATTAATTCCGTAAAATATACGCCAAGACCCAATGGAGGAAACGGAGATTTCGGAGCCGGGGAAATCTGGTACAAACAGACTTCTTCTTCAGCAGCTGTAAAAGTGGCAGATTTCAATTGCGGGTTTTCAAATCAGCCTGTTTTAATTCCTCTTTCCCAGGCGCTGACCAATGTTTCGGAGATTACGGTAAAAGTATTATCCGGGGAAAATAACTTAGCAAGCTGTGCAGAAATGGAATTTTTTAATAATGAACAGTTCAGCCTGAATGTATACAGCAATATCTTTAACAACCTCCATTCCGAACTGAAGCCGGGAGTAACGCAGGCTGATATCAACGGAATTTCTTCACCTTTTTTTAAAGCTTTAGCTCAGTGTTTATACAACAATACATATAAGAAACGCTTTCGTACACAAAATTATGTTGTTTATCCTGTCATCAGCTCTGTCACTGCACAGCTTAAGACAGCAGGTGCCAATACCTGCGAAAATCCTACAGGTATCCTGTTCAAATCAGGGACTAAGGCGGTGATCTTTGTAGGAACAACCAATGGAGCTCCTGTAAGTCTGCAAACCCTGGATTTTGCGGGTGAAGATAATCTTAATAAGAAAGTCTATAGTTTAGCAGAAGGATTGAACATTATTGATATCACAGCTGACGGACTTGGTTATATTGATTACTTTAACAATACACCAAACTTGAATCCAATTACAATCAATATCACCACAGGCCTGGTAAACGGCTACTATGATCCACAGGTAGACTCTGATACTGATTGGCAGAATAACCTTACCAACAACGTCTATAAAAAGTATGATGTAAAAGGTACCTATATTAATTTAAATCTTGAAAAAGCCGGTCTGCAGAGACAATCTTATTTAAGCGGACAGCTTTTGGTTAGTAACTATGATAAGATCGTAAAAAAAGAATACGAACTGATGGGACTGTTTAAATATAACCGTGTTCCTAAAAATCATATGTTTCTTTATACTCCTGTAGGCGGAGGGCTGTATGCAGGTGCCTTTGGTGCCCATATGGGATTGGGAAGTGCAGATGATCTGTCCGACAACTTTAATGCAGACGCCCTTTTCACTAATATCTGGGGACATGCCCATGAATTGGGACATATCAATCAGGTAAGACCTGCCTTCAAATGGCATGGAATGACAGAAGTGACTAATAACATTTATTCTGCATATGTTCAGTATCTGTACAGTACAGATTATCCCGGAAGTACAAGATTTGACAAAAATGTTTCCGGATATGCAGGTTATAGCCCGAATGTAGTGGGTGGGGAATACAATGCGAGCATTAATCTGGGCCAGATTCAGAATAAAAGTATCTATGAGATATTAAATTCTACTGACCGTGCTTCAACAAGAGTTGCCACTATTCCTTTATGGCAATTAATGCTTTATTATGGAATAGGAGGAGCAGCGAAAAACCGTCCTTCACTGGAACAAAGGCTTTCCGGAACGCCTGCCACAACGGGACAGCCGGATACTGCATTCTGGCTGGCAGATCTTTTAGAAATATGCAGAACGGTTAACACTTCCAACGTTAGCGATGTTCAGCTGATGTTGAATGCCATCTCCAATATATGTGATGTGGTACAGGAAGATCTTACAGATTTTTTTGTAAAAGGCGGTTACCTGCGTCCTGTAAATAAAATCGTTTTTGATTACAGTAACAAAACAATTACTGTTACGGATCAGCAGATTGCCAACACTATTGCTGTTATTAAAAGTAAAAACTATCCAATGCCTGCATCACCGGTGATCAATTACCTTTCCACAAACAGTATTAATTTCGTAAGACAGCAGGCCCCTCTCATAGGAACTCCGATGGTTGGGGTAACCTTAAATTCTAATTCAGATCCGGATTTGGTTTCCCTGAATGTTGATGCCCAACTCTGGAAAAATGTAATTGCCTTTGAAACCTATAATCAGAACACCATTATAGATGTTGCTGTTTTTGGTACGGGAAATGCTGCACTGGACTTTACAAAAGTCCGTTATCCACAGAACGCAACCAGTGTATATGCGGTAGGGTATGATGGCACCAGAAAGCTTGTTTATCCTTCATTGCCAACCCTTTCAACGAGCGAGGTCTTATCAAAAAATAAAGATGTTTCTATATACCCCGATCCTGTAACAGATATCTTATACGTTAAGAACAATACCCATTTTTCGCAGTTTGAAATCTATGATACATCTGCGCGTCAAATAATGAAAGGACCGATAAAAGAAGGGAAAGTTGTAGTCACAGAATTACCCCCGGGAAATTATATTCTGATCTTAAAAAATGGGAAAAATATTCAAAGTTTTAAATTTATCAAAAGAAAAGAATAAGCATTCATTAATTAATAATTATGTGTTCTGAGATAATAAAGTTGGTTTCCGGAACTCATTTCAAAATACTGGCTTTTTTAGTCAGTATTTTTTTTTGAAAAAAAAATTGCAGTTTGGAAAAATTCACATATCTTTATGATATCAAAATAATATCATTTTAAACTTTTATCTATGGAAAAAACCTTAAAACCCATGTCTGGCTACCTGGCATTAGTATTTTGCTTAATACTTATGGTGGTCTGTGTTTATTTATTCATTACCGGATTAAGTGGAGAAAATATCGGGACTACAGTGGTCTCAATCCTTTGTTTCATTGCATTTATCTTTTTCATTAAAGGTCTTATGATTATTCAGCCTAATCACTCAAGAGTACTGAACTTTTTTGGAAAATATGTGGGAACGGTAAAAGATAACGGACTATTTTTTATCAACCCGTTATATTCTTCACAAAAAATGTCACTTCGTTCCGAAAACTTACAGGGACAAACTTTAAAAGTGAATGATAAAATGGGAAATCCAATAGAGATTGCAGTAGTAATGGTTTGGAAAGTAGGAGATACCTATAAGGCGGCTTTTGATGTAGAACGTTATTCAGATTTTGTAAAAATGCAGAGTGAGGCTGCAGTACGTCATTTGGCGATGAGCTTTCCTTATGATAATCTGGAAGATGATCATGCTCCGATTACCTTAAGAGAAGGTGGAGATAAGATCAATTCTATCCTGGAGCAGGAACTTACCGATCGTCTTTCAAAAGCAGGAATTATCATTCAGGAAGCGAGAATTTCACACCTTGCCTATGCTTCAGAAATTGCAGGAGCAATGCTTCAGAGACAACAGGCTACGGCAATTGTAGCGGCAAGAACAAAAATTGTGGAAGGTGCTGTAGGAATGGTTGACCTGGCTTTGAAAAAACTGTCTGAAGAAAATATCGTTGAGCTGGATGATGAAAGAAAAGCAGCTATGGTAAGTAATCTAATGGTCGTGCTTTGCGGAGAAAAAGCCGCAACCCCGATTCTAAATGCAGGAACTCTTTACAATTAGTAATTAAGATTTGAAATTTTAAAACGAAAATTAATAACCGGTTCCAGTTGTACATTTTGAAATCAACCTTAATTGCTGATAATTAGGTAAGCATATTTTTTAAGTGAAATACCCTTGTTTATCTTTATTAAAATTGTTCTATTTAAAAAAACATTGTTTAGCCTTGCGATTATGAACGTAAAAAAAGACGAAAAGTTGATTTTAATTTCTTTAAACTAAGATGTTTCACCTATTTCGAAATACGGGATTCAAAATGCACAACGGTATTAGTAATGAAAATTTATTGCAGCAAAAGACTTTTAGGCTTTCTGCTAAAATAAATTATTAAAAATCAAGAAAATGAAATCTGAAAAAACTCCAAGATCTTCTGAGAATAAAGGCAAAAAATCCTTCGTTATTAGGATAGATGAAAGTACGTATAAGCTTCTGGAGAAATGGGCGAATGATGAGTTCAGAAGTGTGAACGGACAAATTGAATATTTGCTTCACCAGAAATTAATAGAATCCGGGAGAAAAAAGAAAGAATAGTTTTAATATAAAAAAAGCAAAAGCAGAGAAAATTCTCTGCTTTTTTTATTTGATACAACTTTGAAGCGTATCTGCTCCGAAGTAGAATATGACAAGCCAGATTAAACCCTTAATGGTAAAAAAAGCAAATCCGGCCCAGCCGACACGTTTAAACCATTTTTTAAACTTTGAATTATTTTCTTGTGGATTTTCCATTTCTGAAATTAAAAAAATTACTTGTACAAAGATAAGCATGTTTATAATTAGTCCAAATAAAAAACAAACTTAAAAATTAAAATTTTGGGATTCATATAATATTTTTATCTTTAGCATAAACGAAAAGTAACATTTATGTCTAAAAAAGTAAAGGATTTCGGGATTGAAAAAAATCTCAAAAATCTGGGTATTAAGAATGAAAATAAAGGAACTTCTACAGGCGGTAAGTCTTTTGCTTCAGGGAAAACAATAGAAAGTTTTTCTCCCGTAGATGGAAAATTGATTGCTAAAATTAAGACTTCCGGGGAAAGTGATTATGACAAGGTAATAGAATCTGCTCAAAAAGCATTTCAGGAATTCAGATTGATTCCTGCTCCCAAAAGAGGAGAATTGGTAAGACAATTAGGATTAAAATTAAGAGAATATAAAGATGATTTAGGAAAACTTGTTTCTTATGAAATGGGTAAATCATTACAGGAAGGTTTAGGAGAAGTTCAGGAAATGATCGATATCTGTGACTTTGCTGTAGGGCTTTCAAGACAGCTTCACGGCTATACGATGCACTCCGAAAGACCGGGGCACAGAATGTACGAGCAATACCACCCGCTTGGAATTGTAGGAATCATCACCGCTTTCAACTTCCCGGTTGCCGTTTGGGCATGGAATACTGCTTTATCATGGATCTGCGGTAACGTTACCATCTGGAAGCCTTCAGAAAAAACCCCGCTTTGTGCCATTGCATGTCAGAATATCATGGCTGAAGTATTAAAAGAAAACAACCTTTCAGAAGGAATTTCAAGTTTATTGGTTTCCGACCATGAAATCGGGCAGAAACTGGTAGATGACAAACGTGTTTCTTTGGTTTCTTTCACCGGTTCTACAAGAGTGGGAAGAATGGTTTCTTCCAAAGTGGCTGAAAGATTCGGAAAATCAATCCTTGAATTAGGCGGAAACAATGCAATCATCATTTCTAAAGATGCAGATATTGATATGTCTATCATCGGTGCTGTTTTCGGCGCTGTAGGAACAGCAGGGCAGAGATGTACTTCTACAAGAAGGCTGATTATTCATGAAAGCGTTTATAATGAAATAAAAACAAGACTGGTAAAAGCTTACGGTCAGTTAAAAATCGGAAACCCGTTGGATGAGAACAATCACGTAGGACCGCTTATTGATACCGATGCTGTAAACCAATACGAAGAAGCGATCAAAAAATGTAAAAAAGAAGGTGGGAAATTCATTGTGGAAGGCGGAACTTTAAGTGGTAAAGATTACGAGTCAGGATGCTACGTAAAACCATGTATCGCTGAAGTGAAAAATTCTTATGAAATTGTTCAGCATGAAACTTTTGCACCGATTCTATATCTGATCAAATACAAAACATTGGATGAGGCGATCGCGATCCAGAATGACGTTCCTCAGGGATTATCATCAGCCATCATGACGCAGAATTTAAGAGAAGCCGAATTATTCCTTTCCCATGCAGGTTCAGACTGTGGAATTGCCAATGTAAACATCGGAACTTCAGGAGCTGAAATTGGTGGTGCTTTCGGAGGTGAAAAAGAAACCGGTGGCGGAAGAGAATCCGGCTCGGATGTATGGAAGTATTACATGAGAAGACAGACCAATACAATCAATTACACAACCAATCTTCCTTTAGCACAGGGAATTAAATTTGATCTTTAAAACTAAATATTAAACTCAATTAAAGACTGAAAAATCGAAGGTTCAATTTTTCAATCTTTTAATCTTTCAATCACAAAAATATGGAACACACATTAGATATACAGGCAAATAAGGTAAAAGAAACGGTAGGAAAACACGTTCTCGCAGACGGGTTTGATTTCGTAATGGATATTGAAAAATCTCATGGTTCATGGCTGTACGACAAGCTTACGGACAGGGAATTTTTAGATATGTTTTCCATGTTCGGATCCGGATCTGTAGGTTACAACCACCCTTATATTGTTGAAAAATCTGCATGGTTAGGCAAAATGGCGGTTAATAAGCCAACACTGGCAGACGTCTATTCAGAAGAATATGCTCATTTTCTTGAAGTTTTCGAAAGAGTGGTCATTCCTGAAGAATTACAGTATGCCTTTTTTATCGAAGGCGGAACTTTAGGGGTTGAGAATGCAATGAAAGCATGTTTCGACTGGAAAACCCGTAAAAATTTTGAGAAAGGACTTCAGACTGAAGCCGGAATCTGCATCCATTTCAGACAGGCATTTCACGGAAGAAGCGGTTATACTTTAAGTTTAACCAATACTTCAGATCCAAGAAAATATCAATATTTCCCGATGTTTGAATGGCCGAGAATCCTTAATCCGAAACTGAATTTCCCGATCACCGAAGAAAATTTAGAAGAGACGATTAAAAACGAAAGAATGGCTTTATTGCATATCGAAGAAGCAATTCTCTCAAACCCGGATAAAGTGGCTTGTATCATCATCGAACCGATCCAGGCTGAAGGCGGGGACAATCATTTCAGAGATGAGTTTTTTGTTGAATTGAGAAAACTTTGCGACGACAATGAAGTACTGCTGATCTTTGATGAAGTACAGACCGGAATAGGAATCACCGGAAAAATGTGGGCTTTCCAGCATTTCAGTGCCAAACCGGATATTATTTCTTTCGGTAAAAAAACTCAGGTTTGCGGTGTTTTAGCCAATAAAGAAAAATTTGATGAAATCCCGAATAATGTTTTCAGAGAAAGCTCAAGAATCAATTCTACCTTTGGCGGAAACTTTATCGATATGCTTCGTTTCCAGCTGGTAATGGAAATTATCGAAAAAGAAAACCTGGTAGAAAATGCTAAGGTTGTCGGAGAATATTTATTAAACGGTTTGCAAAACCTGGCTCAGAAATATCCTGAAAAAATTTCCAATGCAAGAGGAAGAGGCTTAATGTGTGCGATAGATTTGCCATCGGGAGAGCAGAGAGATTATGTAAGAAATGAGCTTTTTAACGATGGTTTAATCATCCTCGGATGTGGTGATCAGGCACTTCGTTTCAGACCGCACCTGAATGTTTCCAAAGAAGAAATTCAGCTTGCTTTAGACAAAATTGAGCACACTATTAACAAAATTTAAAACTCAGGATTTGTGATTTTGGAAAAAAAAATCTATATTTAGCTATTCAAAAGGATAAAATATGGAAAGAAGTACGAGAGTATCAGTTTTTGAAAGTGATAATCCTTCAGAAATTCAGCTAATCAAATCAAAATTAGACGACGCCCAAATCACAAACGAGGTTGAAAATAATTATCTGACTTTTACTACCACGCCTACGGCAACAGGGCTAAAAGTTATGGTGGATTTAAATGATGAGAAGAAAGCATTTGAAGTTATCGATGCTTATCTTCAACAAAATGAAAATCAATAAAACAATTTCATAATTTTAAATTTTACTACTTCGAACCGAAAATTAATTTTTTAATTAGTTTTCGGTTTTTTAATTTAAATCAAAACATGAATTCAGCAGAAATTAAATTAAGGAAAGCCGGAATTGAAGACCGGAATATCATCTGGGAAATAATACAGCAGTCTATCGAAAGAAGAAGAAAAGACGGCAGCACCCAATGGCAGAACGGATATCCCAATATGGATACAGTAGAAAGTGATATTGCAAAAGGTTTCGGATATGTGCTTACGGTAGATGATGAAGTGGCGGTATTTGCTGCCTTAATCTTAAATGATGAGCCTGCCTACAGTACCATAGAAGGAGCGTGGCTGAGCAACGGTGAGTTTGTCGTGGTTCACAGGGTTGCCGTGGATGAAAAATTTGCTGGTCAGGGATTGGTAAAAAAACTTTTCGATCATATAGAAGAATTTACAAAATCCAAAGGAATCCAGAGCATAAAAGTAGACACCAATTATGATAATATTGCCATGCTGAAAATCCTTGAAAGCAAAGGATATTCCTACTGCGGTGAAGTGGTTCTTGCCGGCGGAGTAAGAAAAGCTTTTGAGAAGATTATAATTTGAGTAAAAAGTTAAATCGCTTTTCATTGAATTTTTAAAACAGCCTATATTTATAAACTCTATCATCTTTGTTCGTTTAGTTCTGAACTAATTTCTACTTTTGTTCAAATTTTTATATTATGCACCAAAGTATAGAAGTTGATGAAAAAATTTTTCAGGATGCTGTAAAATTCTATGGCACCGTTTTCAACATACCTCCTTTAGCTTCAAAAATTTACGCCTACCTTCTTTTCGATTATGAAAAAGTAGGGATTACTTTTGATGAGTTTGTTGAAGTGCTTTCCGCAAGTAAAAGTTCCGTTTCTACAAGTATTTCATTACTGTTAAATGCCCAGCTCATCGTAGACCATAGTAAAATGGATGAGCGGAAACGTTATTTTTTCATCAACGATGAGTATAAAAAAATAAGATTTGAAAAAATAGTTCAGAAGATGCAAGACGAATTAAAACTACTCGATGATTTAAACACCTTTAAAAAAGTAAAAGATGATGGCTACAATGAAAGGATAGAAGCTTATAAAGTTCTCTTAAACAAAAACATAAAAAATATTCAGGAATCTCTTAATAAACTATAAAATGACAAATAAACTAATCATACTCTCTGTTGCAGCACTTTCTCTTACTGCCTGCAAAAAAGAAGCTCCGAAGCAGGATGGTGCAAAACCTTATCCTGTAGTATCGGTAGAGCAAAAGAATATTGTGGGGTATCAGACATTTCCTGCCAATATACAAGGCAGGATAAATAACGATGTGCGTGCAAAAATTCAAGGGTATATCACACAGCTTTTAGTAGATGAAGGGCAATATGTTACAAAAGGACAACCTTTATTCCGTCTTGAAACCAACATTCTTAACGAAAATGCAGCTGCTGCAAAAGCAGGAATCGGTGCGGCCCAGTCTAACATAACAGCGGCTCAGGCTTCTGTAAATGCAGCACAGGTAGAAGTAAACAAGCTGAAGCCTCTTGTCGCTAAAAATATCATCAGTAATGTTCAGTTGCAGACGGCACAGGCTAATTTAGCCCAGGCTCAGGCTCAGCTGCAACAGGCTATTGCTGCCAAACAACAGGCATCCGCTAATTACAAAGGAGTGGAAGCTAATATTGAGTATTCCATTATCCGTGCCCCTATTTCAGGAGTTGTCGGAAAACTTCCTTTAAAAGTCGGAAGTCTGGTTGGTCCTACAGATCAAACGCCGTTAACTACGATTTCAGATACTTCCCAGGTTTTCGCCTACTTTTCAATGAATGAAAAAGAATATTTTGATTTCCTTGAAAAATCTGTCGGTGCTACACTTCCGGAGAAAATTAAAAATCTTCCTATGGTTGAATTACAATTGGCAAACGGAAGCCTTTACTCTGAAAAAGGTAGAATTGAAGCCATTACAGGACAGATTGATCCTACTACAGGAACCATTCAGTTCAGAGTCGGATTCTCCAATGCCCAGAAATTACTGAGCAACGGGAACAGCGGTACGATCAGATTACCGAAAACATATGATAATGTATTGGTAGTTCCTGAAAGCGCAACTTATGAACAACAGGGAATTGTTTACGTATATAAAGTAGAAAAAGATACAGCCAAAAATGTAGTGGTAAATGTTATTGAAAGAATTGACAATTTGGCATTATTAAAATCAGGAGTAAATAAAGGTGAAACGGTAATAGCAGCAGGAATCGGCGGATTGAAATCCGGAACTGCAGTTAAACCGAAGCCCGTGAAAATGGATAGCCTGGTTCAATCTATAAAACCGAAATTCTAAAATGATAAAGAACTTTATTAACAGACCGGTTTTATCCACCGTAATATCAATCTTAATTGTTATTCTCGGTGTTTTGGGACTCATTTCATTGCCGGTTACACAGTATCCCGACATTGCACCTCCTACAGTAAGTGTTACAGCTAATTATACCGGAGCCAATGCCGAAACCGTAATGAAGAGTGTGGTAGTTCCTTTGGAAGAACAGATTAACGGGGTAGAAGGGATGGATTACATTACTTCTTCCGCCGGAAATGACGGTTCTGCCAATATTCAGGTATTCTTTAAACAGGGAATAGACCCGGATATTGCGGCGGTAAACGTTCAGAACCGTGTAACCAGAGCTACACCATTGCTTCCGAGCGAAGTTACCCGATCAGGGGTAGTTACCCAGAAGCAGCAGACAAGTGCCCTGATGTATATGTCATTTTATTCTGAAAACAAAGATCTGGATGATGTATATCTTCAGAACTTTTTGAATATCAATATTATTCCAAACCTTAAAAGAATCAATGGTGTAGGGGATGCCAACGTTTTCGGAGGTAAAAATTACTCCATGAGAATCTGGCTGGATCCTGCAAAAATGGCAGCATACGGAGTAACTCCAACTGATGTTACCAATGCGATTAATGAGCAGAGTAGAGAAGCAGCTGCAGGTTCTATCGGACAAAACAGCGGTAGCTCTTTTGAATATATCATTAAATATGTAGGTAAATTCAATGACAAAAGCCAGTATGACAACATCATTATCAAATCTCTGAGCGATGGGCAGAATCTGATGCTGAAAGATGTGGCTAAAGTTGAACTGGCTGGACAATCTTATACCGGAGTTGGAGAAAATGGGAATAATCCTTCCATCAGTATGGGGATTTTCCAGACACCGGGTTCCAATGCACAGGAGATCATTAAAAATATCAAAGCCTATCTTAAATCTGCCGAAGGAAGCTTTCCTCAGGGTGTAAAATATACATTTAACTTTGATACGAATGAATTCCTGGAAGCTTCCATTGATAAAGTGGTTCATACTTTAATTGAAGCCTTTATTCTGGTGTTTATCGTAGTATATATTTTCCTTCAGGATTTCAGATCTACACTGATTCCGGCTATTGCGGTACCGGTTTCTATTGTAGGTTCGTTTTTCTTCCTGAATTTATTCGGATATTCACTGAACCTTCTAACATTATTTGCCCTCGTTCTTGCGATCGGTATTGTGGTGGATGACGCGATTGTCGTCGTCGAGGCCGTCCATGCCAAGATGGAGCATGGGATAGCTGATGCTAAAAAGGCTACCGTAGAAGCAATGGGCGAAATTACAGGAGCAATTATTTCAATTACACTGGTAATGGCATCTGTATTTATTCCGGTAACGTTTATCACTGGTCCTACCGGGGTTTTCTATCAGCAGTTCGGGATTACGCTGATCGTAGCGATTATCATTTCTGCGATTAATGCATTAACGCTAAGTCCGGTTCTATGTTCATTATTCCTGAAGCCTCACGCAGAGCATCATGAAAAATACAAGAGCCTGAACTTTATGCAGAAGTTTTTCTATAAGTTTAATATTGCATTCAGAACAGCAACTGATCGTTACGGAAGAGGATTTGTATTCCTGTTGAGACACAAATGGGTAACCCTTATTATCTTTGCGGTTACCGGTGGTATTTTATTTTGGGCAAGTACTTCCATGAAAAAAGGTTTCGTACCTACAGAAGACCGTGGAATTATCTTTACCGATGTACAGTTGCCTCCGGGAGCTTCTATGGAAAGAACGTACAATGCTTTGAAAACCCTTCAGGCTAATGCGATGAAAGTTCCGGGAGTACAAAACGTGACCATTTCAACGGGTAGAGGTTTCTTATCCGGGAACGGAAGCAACAACGGTCTTGCCTTCATTAAACTAAAACCGTTCGATGAAAGGAAAAAAGATGGCCAGACTTCCGAAGATATCACCAAAAAACTATTCGGAATTTCCGGGAAGGTACCTGATGCCAAAGTCGTATTCTTCCAGCCGCCAAGTGTACCTGGTTTCGGTAACAGTGCCGGTTTTGAAATGGTGCTTCTGGATAAATCAGGAGGTGAATATGCTGACCTGGATGATAAAACCAATGAATTCATCGGTAAGTTGATGGAAAGACCGGAAATTGAATTTGCCCAGACCTCATTCAATACAAAATACCCGCAGTATGAAATGCATATCAATGTTCCTTTAGCTAAGCAACTGGGAGTTTCCGTAAGTGATATACTGAGCACGATGCAGGGATATATCGGGGGTATTTACACCGCTGACTTTACAAAATACGGAAAACAGTTCAGGGTAATGGTACAGGCGCTTCCGGATGCAAGGAAAAACATTGATAATCTTAACGAGCTTTATGTGAAAACAGGTTCAGGCGTAATGTCTCCGATTTCACAGTTTGTTACTCTTAATAAAGCCTACGGGCCACAATCTGTAAGCCGTTATAACCTATTTACTTCTGTTAAAATTACCGGTGGTAATTCTCAGGGATACAGTTCCGGGGACGCAATTACCGCTGTACAGCAGGTAGCTAAAGAAAGCTTAAACCAAAATTATGATGTTGAGTTTACAGGATTGACGAGAGAAGAATTAAATTCAGGATCTCAGACTGTATTGATCTTTGCATTGAGTTTGATCTTCGTATACTTCATTCTTTCTGCTCAGTACGAAAGTTATATTCTTCCTTTAATTGTGGTGATTTCACTGCCGTTAGGGGTAATGGGTGCTTATTTCGGACAAAAAATAATGGGCTTGGAAAACAATATTTATTTCCAGATCGCCCTGATCATGCTGGTTGGATTATTAGCTAAAAATGCCATTTTGATTGTAGAATTTGCCGTACAGAGAAGACATCATGGCGAAAGTATTGTCATGTCTGCGATCAACGCTGCAAAAGCAAGGCTAAGACCTATCCTGATGACATCTTTTGCGTTTATCTTCGGTCTTTTACCGTTGGTTTTAGCAAGTGGAATCGGTGCTGTAGGTAACAGATCTATAGCAACAGGTGCGGCAATCGGGTTATTGATAGGTACTATTTTAGGTCTTTTTGTAATCCCTGTATTGTATGTGATTTTTGAAACCCTGCAGGAAAAAATCAAACCTATTAAAAAAGAAGACATCAATTTAGCAGAATAAAATTAAAGTTGAAGAGGTCAGAAGTTAGAAATTAGAAACGAGTCTAAAAACTAACTTCTAACCTCTAGACTCTAACTTCTAATTAAAAAAAATGAAGAGTTTATTAAACATCATAAAAGGAATAACTTTTTCAGTCGCAATTCTTGGTGCCGTTTCATCCTGTATGGCCAGAAAAGAATATGAAAGACCGAAAAACGTAGTAGACGAAAAGCTTTTCCGAACAGATATGCTTCCTTCAGACAGCACGAATGTTGCCAACATTTCATGGAAAGCAATTTTCACAGATCCGATATTACAGGGGCATATTTCCAAAGCTTTGGAGAATAATCTGGATATAAGAATTGCCCTGCAGAGCATTACTTCTGCAGAAGCTTATTTAAAGCAGAGTAAAGCTGCTTATGAACCGACGGTAACTGTTGGTCCCGGCTACACTTTCCAGACCCAGTCTTTAAATACACAAACCGGACAGCTATTCGGGCAAAGACGATACATCAATCAGCTTGATATTACCGCAAGCGTAGGATGGGAGGCTGATCTCTGGGGAAAATTAAAAGCCCAGGAAAAAGCTCAATTGGCAACTTATTTAGGAACTGTTGCCGCACATAAAGCGGTAAAAAGTGACCTGGTTGCTTCCATTGCTTCAGCATATTATCAATTGTTGACCTATGATGCCCAGAAGAGAATTATTACAGAAACGATTGGAGTTCGTGAGAAGAATTTGGAAACAACGAAAGCATTAAAAGAATCAGGAACGGTAACTGAAGTTGCTGTTCAGCAAAGTGAAGCTTTGGTATTCAATGCAAAATCTCTCTTGATTGATATCGATACCCAGATCCAGTTGTTGGAAAACACCATGAGTTTATTGATGGGAGAACCGTCTCATTCCATAGAAAGATCAACACTGGAAAGCCAGAATATTCCGATTGATTTAAAATTGGGTTATCCGGCTCAGTTATTAGCCAATCGCCCTGATGTAATGAGAGCGGAGTACAACCTGATGAATGCTTTTGAGCTGACCAATTCCGCAAAAGCGCAGTTCTATCCTACATTGAAAATTACAGGAAACGGAGGAATTCAATCTCTGGATATCGACCATTTATTCAGTGTAAATTCATTATTTGCAAGTGTTGTCGGAGGATTGGCTCAACCGATTTTAAATAAGAGAACGATTAAAACCAATTATGAAGTAAGCCTTGCCAACCAGGAAACTGCTTATCTGAACTTTAGAAAAACCGTTCTTACTGCAGGGAAAGAAGTTTCAGATGCAATCAGAGTTTTTTCTGTTCAGGATTCTTATATTGATTTAAAGCAAAAAGAATTGAGCGCCTACAAAAACTCTGTTGAGTATTCTCAGGAGCTTGTTAATTATGGCATGGCTAATTATCTTGAAGTATTAAATGCAAGTGTGAATTCATTAAATGCAGAACTGAATATTTCCAATGCCGAATACAGCAAAATGAAAGCGGCGATAGATCTCTATCAGGCTTTAGGTGGCGGATGGCAATAATCATTCACCAATAAATTATAAAAACGCATGTCAATAAGTGGCATGCGTTTTTTGTTGCATTTTAATTAACCTGAGATCGGGATAAGGCATTTTCGTTTGTATAATAATAGGGTCAGGAAGTTTGAAGCCGGAAGAAGGAAGTTATTGAAGTCCAAAAGTAGAAATACACTACGGTTTTTATTAGTTTCGTTAATCCGCTTCAAAAAAATTTAAGGGCAGCTGTTTAATATTATTGCCTAACAGTAACTCCCAGCTTCTATCTTCCAGCTTCCAGCCTTTTAATCTTAACTTCTTTCTTATTCCGAACTTAGGTTAATTATGTTTAAAATAATTTTGCAATTTTTATTTGTATATATGTAGCTAACTACGTAGTTTTGTACTCAAATAAATTGATATGTTAGAAATACATCCGGTAAACAATACTTATTCCGAACCGATCATCGATTTAATCCTGAATATCCAGCAAAAAGAATTTAATATTCCGATCACGATAGAAGATCAGCCGGACCTTCTGAAGATAGAAGAATTTTATCTTAATGCAGGCGGAAATTTCTGGGGAGCTTTTATCAATGGTGAGCTTGTAGGGACAATAGCTTTGGTTAAATTTGATGAAAAAGCAGCAGCGATCAGGAAGATGTTTGTGAAAAAAGAATTCAGGGGAAAGGAATACAATATTGCCCAGAAACTATTAGAGATCCTGATTTTATATTGTCGTGAGAACGGAATCGATGAAATTTATTTAGGGACAGTATCAGTTCTGAAAGCAGCTTTGCGGTTCTATGAACGTAATCATTTTGAGATCATTGCTAAAGAGTTGCTTCCTGTAAAATTTCCTGTGATGAGTGCTGATAATGTGTTTTGTTTTCTTAATTTAAAAGCTAACTTATGAATGTTATTAACGAATCCGGTATTCTTGCCATATCAACGAGATTACAAAGGTTAAGTGAACAGTTACGGAAAGACGGAGCTTTGATCTATAAAGCATTCGGAATCGATTTTGAGCCTAAATGGTTTCCAGTAATCTTTACCTTGCATCATAAAAAGATACTCAGCGTCGTAGAAATTGCAAATGAAATAGGGTATACACATCCATCCACCATAAGCCTGCTTAAAGAACTTGAAAAGCAGAAAATGATTGTCTCAAAGAAAGATAAACAGGATGAACGTAAACGCCTGATTGAGCTTGCACCAAAAGGCCTTGAACTGATTGAAAAGATGAAACCGGTCTGGGAACTGATTTCAACAGTACTGGGAGAAATTGCCGATAATGAAAACCACTTACTGAAAGCGATTGACGAAGCAGAAGAAAAAATTGCGAACCAGTCGTTTTTACAGCGGGCTTTGCAATTGAAGAATGGAAAATACCCAATTGATAATTAAATAGTTGATATTCTTTTGTTCATGTAAATATTTCTCGAAAATGATTATTATATGGCAAGTCAAAATATTCTGTTAAATAAATCTAATAAAAAGTTTGTATATATACTAGAAATACTTACTTTTGTAACCGCTTTGAAAAGCAGTACAGGAAGGGGAATTAGCTCATCTGGCTAGAGCGTTAGACTGGCAGTCTAAAGGTGACGGGTTCGATCCCCGTATTCTCCACTTGATAATCAAAGAGTTGTAGTGAAAACTACAACTCTTTTTTATATACAAAACAGAGATATACAAAATTATACTGCATTTCCATTAGCATCTACCCAACCAGTACCATTATACCAAACAGGCTTGTTGATTGACGTATCAAAAAATTGAAAGCCCGTAACAGCGTCCGTAGGTCTTTGCGCTGTAACACCACTGTATATAGGCTGAACTTTCCTGTATTCTCCGTTTTTATTCAGTTCTATTCCATTTGCATCAGAAATTCTGACGGTATAGGTATTTCCTGCATTATTTGATATATAAAAAGCATCTTCATTATTGAAGCTGTTTGTCGTTATAAATCTATTTGATTTTTTAAATCTCAATACATTTAAAACCCTCATATCCCTTTTAGATTGAATATCCCCGGTTTCGGAAATAGAAGCTAATATGGTTAATCTGTCGTTGGCTAATATTTCTAAATCTCCGGTTGCCTGATTAATTTTGAAAGATTTAACCTGTTTTAATTTTTCATTTTCCAGAATAACCATCGGATAAGCAGCACTCGTATCAGATTCATCTGTGTTAGCTAAAACCCGAAGATTATTAGCCACCTCAAGCTGGTAATCTTTGGCACTCCATAATCCAATACCAATATTACCGGTAGGAGATATTAGAAGTCTGTTATATTTCCCCTGATATAGTATTACTGATGTTGTTAAAGAAACACCCGCTACATCGGTAGTAGCTACTATTGAAGTAGGTTTATCGATGCTTATTTCACCTTCTTTGTGATAGCATACTACTGTCGAGCCTTCATTGTACAGGACATATTTATCCGCGGGAATTAAAGCAGATTCAGCTATTTTGGTTGCAATTTCTCTTGTAGAATCACTGAGTAATATCGGAATATTATAATTTACTCCGTCAATTGAGACACTGTAAATCAATCCGTTTCTATTGATCTCTCTTACATTGATTATGGTTTCTTTACGGGGATATAAGTGAACAATATTAGATGATAATGTCTTTCTGCTCCAAAAGCTTCCATAATCATAATTTAAAACCTTTTGAAGAATCGTGCTTTCAGTATCTCCGTTATTTATAGGAATATTAAAGACTTCACCTCTTAAATTGACATTAATGTTTCCTGAAGACTGGGCATTCCCCTGAATTTGAATTCTGGCAATCCCAACATATTCTACCCAATGCCATTTTAGACCTAAAGATGAGCATATGTTCTGTAGCGCAGAAAAACCATTTCTCCTAAAAACTATTGAAGCAGCACGTTTTGTATGAGATTCCGGAAGTTGAGGCACAATGTTGTCATCATTTCCTATTATTAATCCTGTATGGAAAGGACTTGATATCTCCCATTCGTTGACAGCCGTACCATTTGGATTTATATTATTTAAAAAAAGCTTATGCTCATAAGTATTACCAAAATATTCTATGGCAATATTATTAGGAATATTAAATTTTTCAGAGTTAAACCTATACCATTTGGGTAATAGCATTTTATTAACATTACGAACAACTGAAAAATTAATTGTATTTTGAATAATTGTATTATTAGCTAGCTCTGTGTTATTTTGTTTTAATCCAAAATCTAAAGCATTAATAATATTTGATTGAATTTTCCAGCTTCCACCAGTTGCATTAATGATAGAGCCACCGTCATCAACACCTTGAACTGTTGTCCATTTATAGATTAACGGGTTTTTATCTCCCGATTCATAATAACCTAAAAGCATAATGGGTTCACCTTCATTCAGGCCTGTAGTATTTCTGAGCTCAGATACCGATTTTATAATTTGTAAATAATCCATATTGTTTATATTGTAATTCAACTAAAAATACAATTATATTCTGGTTTTCCAAGAAAAATCCCGGGTAAAAAGAATCTGTTCTCTAAAGTTTTTTTCATAAAATAAATGCACAAAAAGTGTAGAAATTAAATTAAAATTATATATTTGCCACATTCAAAAAAGTCTTTTGAAAAAAATGCAAATCACACAATGATTTATATATTTTTCCACAAATTTGATTATTTATAAAACTATGAAGAAACTTTTTTTACTCTTATTGACAACATTTTTATTAATCGGTTGCAGCTCGGATAGTGAGACTATTTATGATTACATCGGAACTTGGTCCGGGACTTATGAAGGAAGTGATAAAGGAGTTTGGAACATCGTAGTAGCAACTGATGGAAAAGTGACCGGCACAATGCATTCTGATATGAATGACGAGAATTACAATATATCAGGATTTTTAGATAATTCAGGAGAACTGAATGCTTCTTTAGGCTTGCCTGCAGACGGTGAATTCAGAGGAACTCTTAATACAGATAAAAAGGGTAACGGGAATTGGTCTAATTCATTACCGACTCCTGAAAGATCCGGGACTTGGTCAGGTGAAAAAGATAAATAACAATATTATATATTTATGATATAAGAAAAGGCTGCCATTGGTAGCCTTTCTATTTACTTATTAAGTTGTCTTTTTGAAAATCCGGGTTCCTATACAAACCCCATCTTTAAAATTCCCCCATTACTCTTAACAGCTGCAAAATAAAGCACAGAATCATCATCTGTAAAATGTTTCTGAAAAGTGATGTCCGTTGTTTGTTGCTGTAAATAAATTTTCTCTTCAAAACTTTCCGTTGTATACTGCTCAAAATCAATTTTAATGCTGATAATGGCTATTTCATCACCCTGATCATTCTTTCCGAGATGAAGGATATTGTCCCATAATACTAACGAAACAGTTGCATTTTCCAGGTTGGGCTTTTTCCCAAACTGAAATTTTCTAAGCAATAGCTTTCCGTTTTCTGTTGCAATTCCATTTTTTACTGTCCTTTTTCCTTTTTCAGATACCATATCAAGATCTTTTATTTCTGTCATCAGTTTTGCAAACTTCTGGTAGAGTAGTGGATCTTCTGCTTCTTTGATATACAGATTCAGTGCCTGCCTGATGAGCTTTCCTGTTTTGGAACAATGGCCAAATTCAGAACTGTTTTGTCTCACCTTCTCATAGGACGGACTTTTTTTGAAAGCATTCTTATTAAACCCGCTTTTTTTCCGGACTACATTTTTCCCGTTCAGATTATAAAAAACAAGATCTCCGACGGAACCTTTGATGGTAATTAAGCTTTCATATGTTGCCATTTGTTTGAAATTGAAGTCAAATATAATGATAATTAATTAAATACAAAATTTTAACATATATTTATAATATAGTTGTAGTATAGTTATACTATAATTAAAATATAAAATGTATATTTGTCAATAAATTGGTATTGTAGTAAAAATCAGAGGGATATGAAACTAGAATTATTGGAAATAAAACCGAAAATAAAACACTTATCTGTTTTACTGATTGCAACTTCACTGGCTGTTTCATGCGGAAGTGCTAAAACCTCTTCAATAAAGAAAAACACAGGTACAAAGACAGTGGCTAAATCTGAAAACCTGAGAAAGCTCGATTCTGATTTCAACGGGAAAGTTCCCAGCTCTATTAACAGTATTCTGAAAGATGCCGAAAAATACATTGGAACCCCATATAAATTCGGTGGAAACACCTCTTCAGGTTTCGATTGTTCAGGTTTTACTGTAAAAGTATTTGAAGAAAACAATAAACAGCTTCCCAGAAGATCTTCAGACCAGGCAGAAGCAGGAAAGAAAATTGATATTACTGAAGTAAAGCCCGGAGATTTACTGTTCTTTGCAACAGCCGGAGGAAGCAGGGTTTCCCATGTCGGAATCGTTCATGATATCGGAAGTGATGGTGAAATTAAATTTATTCATGCGTCCACATCAAAAGGTGTAATGATCTCCTCACTAAATGAAAAATACTGGAATAAAGCCTATCTGCACGCACAAAGAGTACTGTAAACATAACTGATGCTTACCGGAAATTATTCACATAAAGTTTTCCATAATACTGTATGTGCACTTTTTTGTGCATTACTTAACTTTAAATAACTTAATTACCTGAAAGTTTCGTGATTTTTAAGGTTTCGCAATTTTCTGCAAACACCACTTGTGGAAAAAGGTTTTGCTGAACTTTTTTGTATATTTGGCATGTATAATTATTCAAATCAATTTAAATTAGAAACATGTCGTTACAACAAACTATTGAAAACATTTGGGATCATAGAGATTTATTGCAAAATGAAGACAGCCAGAAGGCGATAAGAGAAGTTATTTCTCTATTGGATGCAGGAAAACTTCGTGTTGCTGAACCTACGGAAAACGGATGGCAGGTAAATGAATGGGTGAAAAAAGCTGTAGTAATGTATTTCCCGATTCAGAAAATGGAAACTATTGAAGTGGGTCCGTTTGAATTTCATGACAAAATTCCTTTGAAAAGAAACTATGCCGAAAAAGGAGTGCGAGTTGTACCGCATGCGATTGCAAGAGAAGGAGCTTTTGTAGCTTCAGGAGTAATTATGATGCCTTCTTACGTAAATATTGGTGCTTATGTAGATTCAGGAACTATGGTGGATACATGGGCAACCGTAGGAAGCTGTGCACAGATCGGTAAAAACGTTCACCTGAGTGGTGGTGTTGGAATCGGTGGTGTTTTAGAGCCGTTACAGGCAGCTCCGGTAATCATTGAAGATGATTGTTTCATCGGATCAAGATGTATTGTTGTAGAAGGAGTACACGTAGAAAAAGAAGCGGTATTAGGTGCCAATGTAGTGTTAACGGCTTCAACAAAAATTATTGATGTAACAGGAGATCAGCCTATTGAAATTAAGGGAAGAGTTCCTGCCCGTTCAGTAGTAATCCCGGGAAGTTATACAAAACAGTATCCTGCAGGAGAATACCAGGTTCCTTGTGCACTGATTATCGGTACAAGAAAGGAATCTACAGACAAGAAGACGTCACTTAATGATGCATTAAGAGACAACAATGTAGCTGTTTAAGATTTATTTTTAAACTAAAAACTACCCAATTTGAAAGAAAAATTTCTTAAAATACTTTTAAACCCTAAATATATATTTGGGGTTTATCTTATTATATCGGTCGTGACCGCGATTTCCAAATATCTGAGAGGCGATTATGCCATAAATAATTATCTGATTTTCAAAAGTGTATTCTTTAACACACTCAATCAGAAAAATTTGTTTGTCCATTATCCCGATCTGTACTTTGACCTGAACCATTACGGAATATTTTTCAGTGCGCTGATCGCTCCGTTTGCGGTAATGCCCGATTGGTTGGGAATATCCCTATGGAATCTGGCCAATACTTTTATTTTTGTTTACGCCATTTATAAACTGCCGTTTTCTGATTCAAAAAAAGCGCTTTTAGGGTTGTTTTGCCTTCAGGAATATATTACAGCGGCTCTGAGCTTACAGTTTAATGTAGCTTTAACAGGCCTGTTATTATTATCCGCAGTTTATATTTACGAAAGAAAAGAAGTAAAATCCGTTACCGCAATTCTGATCGGAGTTTTTGTAAAAATCTACGGAATTGTAGGATTGACCCAGTTTTTCTTCATCAAAAACAAGACTAAATTTATTCTTTCAGGAGTAGTGATTGCTGCCTTATTCTTTGTAATCCCAATGGCTTATTCAAGTCCGCAGTTTGTCGTAAAAAGCTATGCAGACTGGGCTCATTCGATCATTGAAAAAAATAATGAAAACCAGATATTGGGAAATATGCAGGATATTTCATTAATGGGATTTTTCAGAAGGATCTTAGGAGATGCTTCCATTTCAAACCTGGTGTTTTTAGCAGCCGGATTACCTTTGTTTGCACTCCCATACATCAGAATCAAACAATATAAACATTATGCATTCCAACTAATGATACTGGCTTCTACATTACTGTTTCTGGTATTGTTCAGTTCAAGTTCAGAATCTCCTACCTATATTATTGCAGTAGTGGGAGTAATGATCTGGTTTTTTCTTCAGAAAGAAAGAACACCATTCATCATTGGCCTGCTTGTTTTTGTTATTATTTTCACCTGTTTTTCCACCTCAGATTTATTTCCAAAATTTGTTAAAGAAAATTATATCAAAAAATATTCATTAAAAGCTGTACCTTGCATTGTAGTCTGGTTGAGAGTTATTTATGAACTTTTAACTAAAGATTTCGAGAAAAATTATAGTCTGAACTCATAATATGAAGAAAATTTCTATTGTAATTCCTGCCTATAACGAAGAAGGAAACGTTGCCATGATCCATCAGAAAATAAAAGAAGTATTTTCAGAATTAAACAATTATGATTTTGAAATTATATTTGTCAATGACGGTAGCAGAGATAATACCCAGCAAAAGCTTGAAGAATTATCTGAACAGTATGATGAAGTAAAATACATTGAATTTTCAAGGAATTTCGGGCATCAGCCCGCAGTAAAAGCAGGAATGGATCATGCCCACGGAAATGCAGTGATCTCTATGGACGGTGATCTTCAGCATCCGCCGGAACTTATTCCTGAAATGATCAAAAAATGGGAAGAAGGCTATGATGTAGTATACACCATCAGAACTTATCCCAAAGAAATCTCTTTCTTTAAAAGAAAAACCTCCGACTTTTTTTATAAAATCCTGTCAAATCTTTCCGATGTAAACCTTACCAAAGGAGGAGGCTCAGACTTCAGATTACTGGATGCCAATGCCGTGGAAGTGATGAGAAATTTTAATGAAGATGATTTATTCCTGAGAGGTTTAACAAGCTGGATGGGCTTCAAACAGACCGGAATTGATTTTACCGCCTGCGAAAGGCTGACCGGCGAAAGCAGCTATAATCTCAAAAAAATGATCACTTTTGCATTCACAGGCATTACGGCCTTTAGTGTAAAACCTTTGTATATAGCAGCTTATCTCGGGTTTTTATTTTCAGGGATTTCAGTTATAGGGTATGGGTTGTATGTCATTTATGCCTTTGTTGCCAAAACAGAAATCTCAGGTTGGGCATCTTTAATTATGACTATCGTGTTTTTTGGTGGCCTACAGCTGATTATCCTGGGAATTATCGGAATTTATTTAGGAAAGATTTTCAAGCAGGTGAAATCCAGACCGAATTATATTATTAAAAATAAAAAATTTTAAAATGGTTTTATTAAGTTTTGACATTGAGGAATTTGATATGCCATTAGAATATAAAGGAGAAATCCCTTTTGAAAAGCAAATTTCAATTTCACAGGCCGGGTTGGAAAGAATACTGGATATTCTTAAAAAACATCAGGTTAAAGCTACCTTTTTCTCGACAGTAATTTTCGCGGAAAATAGCAAACATTTAATCGGAAGATTATTAAATGAAGGCCATGAGCTGGCTTCTCATACGTGGTTCCATTCCGAGTTTGAAGAAAAACATTTAAAAGAATCCAGAGAAAAACTGGAAGAATTATTTTCAACTGAAGTGACAGGTTTAAGAATGCCGAGAATGATGCCTGTGGATGAAAAAGCAGTTGAAAAAGCAGGGTATTCGTACAACTCATCCGTTAACCCGACGTTTTTGCCGGGAAGATATAACAACCTGAAAGTGTCGAGAACTTACTTCTGGGAAAACAATGTAATGCAGATTCCGGCGTCGGTCTCTCCAAATTTCAGAATTCCGTTATTCTGGCTGAGCTTTCATAATTTTCCTTTGTCATTTTATAAAAAATTAGCTTCAGATACTTTGAAAAATGATAATTATCTGAATATCTATTTCCATCCGTGGGAATTTGCGGAAATCAAAGACGAAGCCTTTAAATTACCCGGATTTACAGTAAAGAATTCCGGAAAAGAAATGGTGGAGAGGTTTGATGAGTTCGTGAGCTGGCTAAAAAATAAAAATTATACATTCGGGACATTCCAGGAATTTCAAAAAAGAATAGAATCATGAGAATTGCTTTTGACGCCAAGCGTTTTTTCCACAATACATCGGGATTGGGCAATTATTCAAGAGATCTGGTGAGAATACTCTCGGAATATTTTCCCCGGAATGAATACATCTTACTTAATAAAAATAAATCTGAAAGGGGATCTGACACCCTGCAAAAGCAGAATGTTCACTTTATAGCCACCTCAAAAGGAAATATGTCCCGCCAGTTTAAAATGGGAAAAGACGCCCAGAAACAAAAGGCTGATATCTTTCACGGATTATCAGGTGAATTGCCTTTGAAATGGGATAAAACACCCATTAAGAAAGTGGTAACGATTCATGACCTGATCTTTGTGAGATATCCGCAATATTATTCTTTTTTCGACAGAAAAATTCATTTATGGAAATTCAGAAAAGCAGCGCAGATTGCCGATAAAATTATTGCGATTTCCGAACAGACGAAAAGAGATATTATCCAGTATTTAAAAGTTCCTGAAAATAAAATTGAGGTGATTTATCAGGGCTGTCATCAGGCTTTTAAAGAACAGCAGTCTGAAGAGTTTATTCATCAGACCAAAGAAAAATTCAATCTCCCGGAAAGATTTATCCTGAATGTCGGAACCATTGAAGACCGCAAGAATCTTTTAAATATTGTAAAAGCCATTACAGGAACGGATATTCCCTTAGTTGTTGTCGGGAAAAAGACTAAATACTACAAAAAAGTTGAAGCTTATATCCGTAAAAATAAAATGGAAAAGCAGGTGTTTTTCCTTGAAGGGATTTCAATGGATGAGCTTGCGGTGATTTATAAATCTGCCGATATTTTCGTCTATCCGAGTTTCTTTGAAGGTTTCGGAATCCCTGTGATAGAAGCACTTTTTTCAAAAACAGTAACGATTACAAGCAATACAAGCTGCCTTCCTGAAGCCGGTGGAAAAGACTCAGTGTACATTAATCCTGAAAATTATCTTGATATTCAATCGAAAATAAAGTTTTTATGGGACAATGAATCGGAAAGAAAACGCCGTGCTGATAGGGGTTTTGAGTTTGTTCAGAAGTTTAATGATGAGCAGATTGCCAGTGATCTAATGAATTTTTATCAAAAAATTTTTTAGAAAAATAGTTGGAGTTTAAAAATAAATATTACATTTGTAGCACAATTTTCAACAATGAAACCGAATTTTTTAACAGTACATCATTACTATCATCATCTCTGCTAAGACGGAATTGATTGATATGTACTGTATTAAAATCAAAATAATTAAAACCGTCTGAGTAAACAGACGGTTTTTTTGTTTCTAAATTCTTCCCGGAGAAATTTTTAATTAAACAGTTTTTATTTACTCAGACTCAACAAAGACAAAAATGAGTAAACTAAAAATTGCAATTCAGAAAAGCGGACGGCTGTACGAAGATTCTTTACAGCTCCTGAAAGACTGCGGAATTTTCGTCAACAACGGAAAAGATCAGCTTAAAGTTTCGGTAGAGAATTTTCCTATCGAGATCATGTACCTCCGAAATTCGGATATTCCGCAATATCTGGAAGACGGAGTAGTAGATATCGCCATCGTCGGGGAAAATCTTTTAATAGAAAAACAAAAACAGATTGAGATCATCCAGAAACTCGGATTCTCAAAATGCCGTGTTTCTCTTGCTGTTCCCAAAGACATCGAAACCGATGAGCTGGATTATTTCCAGGGAAAAAAGATTGCCACATCTTACCCCAATACCCTTCAGAAATTCCTGTCAAAAAATAATGTATCGGCCGATATTCACGTGATCTCCGGATCTGTGGAAATTGCTCCTAATATTGGTTTGGCAGACGGGATCTGTGATATCGTAAGTTCCGGAAGTACTTTGTTTAAAAACGGATTGAGAGAAACACTTACATTACTTACTTCCGAAGCTGTACTGGCAAAAAATCCCGATTTAAACAGAGAAAAAGACATTATTCTCAAAAAATTCCTGTTTCGGGTGAAAGCCGTTTTAAAAGCAAAAAAATCTAAATATATCCTGATGAATGTGCCGAATGAAAAAATTTCAGATATCTCCGGCGTATTGCCTGTACTCAAAAGCCCTACCGTGATTCCTTTGGCTGAAAAAGGCTGGAGCAGTATTCATTCTGTTATTGATGAAGAACGGTTCTGGGACGTGATAGATGAGCTCAAAGAAAAAGGAGCCCAGGATATTTTAATAATTCCAATCGATAAAATGGTCATTTGATATGTTTGTACACAGATATCCCCAAAAAGATAAGTGGACGGAATTGGTAAAACGTCCCATTCTCAAAAAAGAAGAAGTCTCGGAAATTATTGCTGAAATTTTTAAAGAAGTAGAGAAAAATGGTGATGAAGCGTTGCTCACTTACAGTAAAAAATTTGATTCTGTTGAGCTGAATACAATTATTGTTTCCCAAAATGAAATCGATGAAGCCATTGCTGTGGTTAGTGATGAATTAAAAGCTGCGATTCAGAAAGCTAAAGAAAATATTACAAAATTTCACGCTTCCCAACAGGTTGAAGTTCAAAAGATAGAAACTACTAAAGACGTTATTTGCTGGCGTGAAAATCGCGGTATTGAAAAGGTAGGGATTTATATTCCGGGTGGAACAGCCCCGTTATTTTCAACGGTTTTGATGCTTGCCGTTCCTGCGCAGCTTGCCGGATGCAGTGAAATTATCCTTTGTACACCACCGGATAAAAAAGGAAATATAAACCCTGCAATTCTTTATGCTTCACAGCTTTGCGGAGTGACTAAAATATTTAAAGCCGGTGGAGCTCAGGCTGTTGCTGCAATGACATTGGGGACGGAAAGTATTCCCAATGTTTACAAAATTTTCGGGCCGGGAAACCAATATGTGGTTGCTGCAAAAGAATATGCCCAAAACTACGGTGTTGCGATTGATATGCCTGCAGGCCCGAGTGAAGTGTTAGTGATTGCCGATGAAAATGCCGTTGCTGAATTCTGTGCCGCGGATCTTCTTTCCCAGGCAGAACACGGAAGTGACAGTCAGGTGGTTTTCATTTCTACAAACCTCAAAATTATGAATGAAACTATTGAAGCGGTCAACCAGCAGATAAAGAAGCTTCCGCGGAACGAAATGGCACAACAGTCATTGGATAACAGCCATTTCATGATTGTAAAAACACTTGAAGAAGCCGTTGATTTCAGTAATTTATATGCTCCTGAACACCTTATTCTCGCAGTGAAAGATTTTGAACAATATATTCCTTCAATACGAAATGCAGGCTCGGTTTTTCTGGGAAATTATTCATGTGAAAGCGCGGGAGATTATGCTAGCGGAACTAATCACACGCTGCCAACCAATGGTTTTGCAAAAAACTACAGCGGTGTTTCTTTAGACAGTTTTGTAAAAAAAATCACCTTTCAGTATTTGTCAAAACAGGGACTTAAAAATTTAGGAAAAACCATAGAAATTATGGCTGAAGCAGAGGGATTATCAGCTCACAAAAATGCCGTTTCAATACGATTAAAAAAATAAACAGAATGAAAAAATTAACAATCAATCAATTCGTCAGAAAAAATATTTTAGAATTACAACCTTATATCAGCTTCAGGGATCATAATGAATTTAATGCTCCTGTTTTAATGGATGCCAATGAAAGTCCGTTCGGGGAATTCAACCGTTATCCGGATTCTACACAGAAAAAGCTTAAAAGGAGACTGGCAGAACTTAAAAATGTTTCACCTGATCAGATTGCTGTAGGAAACGGAAGTGATGAGCTTATCGATTTAATCATCAAAATATTCTGCGAGCCTAAAAAAGATGCCATTATGATGATGAATCCTTCATTTGCGATGTATGCTTTTTATGCATCGATCAATGAAAACAATGTCGTTAAGCTTAATCTGGATGAAAATTTTGAAATCGTTAAAGAGAATTTCATTAAAACAGTTAATGAATTTCAACCGAAAGTATTCTTTCTCTGTTCCCCAAATAACCCAACAGGAAACAGTGTTGACGATATAGAATTTTATCTTCAGAATTTTAACGGAATTGTAGTTGTGGATGAAGCTTACATTGAATTTTCAGATAAAAAATCATCTCTTGATCTTCTTGATCAGTATCCTAATCTTGTCGTGCTTCAGACTTTTTCAAAAGCGTGGGGAAAAGCAGGGGCCAGAGTAGGAATTGCCTATGCATCGGCAGAAATCATCCGCTTTATCAATACCGTGAAAGCACCTTATAATGTGAACTCTTTGAGCCAGGAATTAATCCTGAAAAGTATAGAAAATCCAACGGAATTTGAAGAAAACCTGGAAAATATCCTGATAGAAAAATCCTGGTTGGCAAAAGAATTTCTGACGATAGAGTGCATTACAAAAGTATTTCCTACAGATGCCAACTTCTTCCTGGCTGAGTTTAAAGAAGTTGAAAAAGTACATCAGACATTATTGAAAGCTGAAATACTGACCAATAAAAGAAGTCCGGCGATTCCGGATTGTATCCGTATTAATATCGGAAACAGAAATGAAAATACACAATTAGTTAATATTTTGAAAAATATTTAATCATGAAAAAAGTATTATTTATAGACCGCGACGGAACTTTAATTATAGAACCACCGGAAGATTTTCAGGTTGATTCCCTCGAAAAGCTGGAATTTTATCCGGGCGTTTTTCAAAGCCTTTCAAAAATTGTAAAAGAGCTGGATTATGAATTAGTGATGATCACAAATCAGGATGGCTTGGGAACGGAAAGCTTTCCCTATGAAAATTTCATAAAACCTCATGAAAAAATGATGAAGGCCTTTGAAAATGAAGGGATTATTTTTTCTGATATTTTAATTGATAAAAGTTTTGAATATGAAAACCTGCCGACCAGAAAACCGGGAACAGGAATGCTGGGAAAATACATCCATGGAAATTATGATTTAGAAAATTCCTATGTCATTGGTGATCGGGTTACAGATATTCAGTTGGCTCAGAATCTGGGTTCAAAAGCCATTCTTATTCACGATATTTCAAATGCAGAGGCTGAACTGACGACAAAAAAATGGCCGGAGATCTATTCATTTTTAAAGCAGATTCCGAGAACATCCAAAGTATCAAGAAAAACCAATGAAACAGAAATCGAAATAGAAATTAATCTGGACGGGAAAGGCGATTCGGAGATTTCTACAGGATTACATTTTTTTGATCATATGCTGGAACAGATTTCAAAACATGGAAACCTTGACTTAAAGATTAAAGTGAAAGGTGATCTGCAGGTAGATGAGCACCATACAATTGAAGATACGGGAATAGTCTTTGGACAAGCCTTTCTTAAAGCTCTGGGAAGCAAAAAAGGGATTGAAAGATATGGCTTTCTGCTGCCTATGGACGATTGTCTGGCTCAGGTTGCAGTAGATTTCGGCGGAAGACCGTGGCTGGTTTGGGAAGCAGACTTTAAAAGGGAAAAAATAGGTGATGTACCAACTGAAATGTTCTTTCACTTTTTTAAATCATTTACGGATTTTTCACAATCTAACCTCAATATTAAAGCAGAAGGTGAAAATGAACACCATAAAATTGAATCTGTTTTCAAAGCATTTGCGAAAGCACTGAAAATGGCAGTTAATCAGACCGATAAAAATTTCAATTTACCTTCAACTAAAGGAAGTTTATAATATGATTGCTATAATAAAATACAATGGCGGAAATGTAAATTCTGTTCAGAACGCCTTAAACCGGTTGAACGCAGAATCTGTCGTAACTGATGATTTTGAATTGATCCGGAAGGCGGATAAGGTTATTTTTCCGGGCGTTGGAGAGGCTTCTTCAACCATGAAGTTATTAAAGGAAAAAGGTCTGGATCTGTTGATCCCGACATTGAAACAGCCTGTTTTAGGGATTTGTCTGGGCATGCAGCTGATGTGTAAAGATAACGAGGAAGGAAATACCGAAGGAATGGGGATTTTTGATATTCAGGTTAAAAAATTCCCGGCTCAGGACATTGTTCCGCATATGGGCTGGAACACGGTCAAAGATTTAAAATCTCCCTTTTTATCGGGAATTGATGAAAGCAGTGACTTTTATTTTGTTCACAGCTATTATTGTGAATTATCAGATTATACGACTTCTGTCTGCGATTATATTCTGCCTTTCAGTGCGTCTTTACAAAAAGATAATTTTTATGCAACCCAGTTTCACCCTGAAAAATCAGGAAAAAAAGGAAATGAATTACTCACCCAATTTTTACAACTCTAATGAAAATAATTCCTGCTATTGATATTATTGACGGAAAATGTGTACGGCTTTCCAAAGGAGATTATAGTACAAAAAAAATATATAATGAAAATCCGGTTGACATGGCGAAAGAATTTGAAAGCTATGGCATTCAATTCCTTCATCTGGTAGATCTCGACGGGGCAAAATCAAAGCATATGGTCAATCAGAAAGTTCTGGAAGCTATTGCTAAAGAAACCTCATTACAGATTGATTTCGGAGGCGGATTAAAAAGCAGAAATGATATTGAAACTGCCTTTAATTCCGGGGCAAAACAGATCACGATCGGAAGTATTGCCGTCCAAAATCCTGAATTTTGTAAAAGTATTATTGAAGAATATGGAGCAGAACAGATCATTCTCGGGGCAGATTGTGAAAACAGGAAAATAAAGACATCGGGATGGCAGGAAGAAAGCAATTTTGATATTATTGATTTTATTACTCAATATCAGCAATGGGGAATTTTAAATACCATCTGCACGGATATTTCAAAAGACGGAATGCTGCAGGGCCCTTCCACAGAGCTATACAAAGAGATCATCAGTAAAACCTCAATCAGTTTAACAGCCAGCGGAGGGATTTCCGGGATGGAAGATGTGCACGCTATGAAAGAAATAGGATGTTCCGCAACCATCATCGGAAAAGCGATTTATGAAGGAAAAATATCATTAAAGGAACTGCAAAATTTTATTGAAAATGCTTAAAAAGAGAATCATTCCCTGTCTGGATATTAAAGATGGAACAACGGTGAAAGGAATTAATTTTGAAGGATTAAGAAATGCCGGAAACCCAATAGATTTAGCTAAAAAATATGAGCTTGAAGGCGCTGACGAACTGGTATTTCTCGATATCACGGCAACGATTGAAAAAAGAAAGACTTTCATTGAACTTGTCCGGGACATTGCAAAAGAATTAAGCATTCCTTTTACGGTTGGCGGTGGTATTTCGGCAGTTGATGATGTCCGGAAGTTATTGGAAGCCGGAGCAGACAAAATAAGCATCAATTCATCGGCGGTGAAAAATCCAAAGCTGATTAATAACCTTGCCAAAGAATTTGGAAGCCAGTGTATTGTGGTAGCCGTTGATACAAGATTTATTAACAATTCGGATTGGGTACATATTAAAGGCGGAACGGAAATCACAGATTTAGAAACGATCGATTGGGCAAAAAGAGTTGAATCATCCGGTGCCGGTGAAATTCTTTTGACTTCAATGGACGGTGACGGAACAAAAGCAGGTTTTGATGTGAGAATTACCCGTTCTGTTTCCGAAAATGTGAACATCCCTGTTATTGCTTCAGGTGGAGCCGGAAAGATTGCTGATTTTAAAGAGGTTTTTCAGGAAACTAAGGTGACTGGAGCTTTGGCGGCAAGTATTTTCCATTTCGGGGAAGTATCAATTCAGGATTTAAAAAAGGATTTACAATTTCAAAAAATCGACATAAGACGATGATAGATTTTAATAAAACAAACGGACTTGTTCCTGTAATTATCCAGGACAACAGAACTTTACAGGTTTTAATGCTTGGATATATGAATGAAGAAGCATTTGAAAAAACGAAAAGAGAAGGTGTGGTCACTTTTTTCAGCCGTTCAAAAAACAGGCTCTGGACAAAAGGTGAGGAATCCGGAAATTTTCTAACGGTAAAAAGTATTGATATAGATTGTGATCAGGATACAATTCTGATTAAGGCAGTTCCCCGCAATATTGTATGCCATACCGGAAGCTTCAGCTGTTTTGGTGAAAAGGATGTCAAAGGATTTTTATATGAACTGGAAGATACCGTTTCATCAAGAATTGATGAAAAAACAGAAGGTTCCTATACCTATTCCTTATATAAGAAAGGGATTAATAAAATGGCTCAGAAAGTAGGTGAGGAGGCTGTAGAACTGGTGATTGAAGCTAAAGACCAGAATGATGAACTATTTAAAAATGAAGCTGCAGATCTGATGTATCACTTTTTGATTTTACTTAAAGCTAAAGGCTTTTCTCTGGAAGATATTGAAAAAGTTTTAAAAAATAGAAGCTAAAATTAAAGCCGTCTTTTTACAAAATAAAAAACCTCGTTTTTTAACGAGGTTTTAAAATGTCAATACTATTATTTATGGTAACTACACTATTTTACACTTATTTTTTCTTGCCTCTCCGATCGGTTTTTATCGCAAAGAAAATAATGAATCGTACCGATCTAAGGTGAGCAAAGTTTTTTAATCTATTAAAATAGATTTCAAAAGAATACTTCATAGCAGCTTTGCTGCTTTCTTTGCTTTTCTTAAAATAAAACAGTCGAATTTTAAAAGCTTTGCGTTAATAAAAAATTGATGAGTGTAAATTGCCTTGTTTATTTTTCAATCATTACTTTTCTTACCACGGTATGATCTCCGGCTTTTATCATCGCAATATAGCTGCCTGTCGGGATTCCGGAAACATTAATTCTTGTCTGATTTTCTGATTTCAATAATGTGCGTCCAAGAAGATCGGTAATTTCAAAAGTGAATTTTTTCACTGTAACAGGCAATTCTATCGAGAGAATCTCTTTTGCAGGATTGGGAAACATTTTTACAGATTCTAATGAATTTAAAACGACTTCATTCGTTTTCAGAACTCCTGCTGTTGCTACAGTAGTAGCTACTGCAAAATGCTGAATGGCACCCACCGTTGCTTTCCCGATCTTAAATATATAAACAGGGTCTGTATTCGCAAAAGTATCATTTGAAGTATGGGGATAATTACTCCTGATCCTTTCAAAATATCCGGTGATCACCTCACCTTTGGCTTCAAAAGGCATATAATCTGTATCTTCAGCAGGATCAATAGCCGTCTGAAGTGTTGAGTAAAGCTGAGTACAGGTCACCAATTGCTGAACTGCAGCCGCTGAAGCTGTCGCGTTGCTCGGATTTCCGCCCATATCTTTGTCGCAGTAAACGGTATTGTTGTTATTGCCCATTTTACCGCCTACCTGATCCAGATTAAGAACCATTTTGATGTCCAGGACACGGGTATTTCCCTGGTAAGCTACATTATTTACATAATGGGTGCTTCCTCTCAATCCCTGTTCTTCACCTGAAAAATGTATAAATTTAATAGAGTATTCCGTCGGTACATCTTTCAGGATTCTGGCAGCTTCTAAGATAATAGAGGTTCCGCTTCCGTTGTCATTAACTCCGGGACCATAGATCGTATCAAAATGCCCGCAAACAATGACATATTTATTGGGATAAAGAGTCCCTGTTTTGGTAATGACCAGGTTTTTTGAGCTTGTACTTCCAAATGTAAAAGGATCTTCTACAATCTGACTCGCTGAATATCCGTATGATAAATACTTATTTTTAATCCATGTTAAAGTGTTGGCATTATTTACAGAACCTGTAGTTTTGATTCCTAAATTGGCAAATTGTTGCAGGTTAGTGGTAATATTGGTCTGAGTCACCAGATTGGCTCTGTTCTGATAAGCCTGAATGAAAGTTTGCGCTTTTGCAGTATAAATTAATAAAGAAATAAACAGAATAGTAGTAATCTTTTTCATATCATGTAATTTTATTGTAAATATAATAAAAAATCCTAAGTCACCGACTTAGGATTTAAATTTAATATGATGATACAGATTATTTTTCTACAATAATTTTCCTGGTAACACTGTCATCGGCTGTTTTCACGGTGCATAAATACGTACCGCTTGTAAAACCGGAAACATTTATTTTAGTTTGGTTTTCAGTATTTAATAACAAACGTCCGTCCATATCTGTGATCTCAGAAGTGAAATTTTTGATGGTATGGGGAAGCTCAATATTAATTTCATTTTTAGCAGGATTCGGATAAATCTTTACAGATTCCAATGAATGTAAATCAACATCTTTTACGCTCAATATGCTTGTACTGGCCACGGCGAAATGCTGAAGTGCCCCGACAGCAGCTTTCCCTACATTAAATACATAGGTAGGGTCTACATTGGCAAAAGTATCATTAACCGTATGTTCATTATGGCTTTGCGGAGTTTCATAGAAACCGGTAATAATTTCCCCGTTTTCTTCAAAGGGTACATAATCTGACGAATAAGCATTAGACATCACCGTCTGCAATGGTGAATACAGTGTAGTACAGGTTGCCAGCTGTTGGGTAAAGGCTAATGATTCTGCATTATTTCCGGATTGTCCGGATTGGTCGCTTTCACATTTGATCGAATTACTTGGGTTTGATAATTTACCGCCTACCTGATCTATATTGAAAACCAGTCTTATGTCGAATTGACGGACACCGTTTTTGAAAACCACGTTATTCGCATAATGATCACTTCCATACAGCCCTTGTTCTTCACCAGAAAAATGGATAAATTTGATAGAATATTCAGTAGGGATATCTTTTAAAATTCTGGCAGCTTCTAAAATAATAGAGGTTCCGCTTCCGTTATCACTCACTCCCGGGCCTGTAATCGTATCATAATGCCCGCAGATAATCACATATTTATTCGGATAAAGAGTTCCTGTTTTCGTGATGATCAGGTTTTTAGAGTTAAGGTTTCCCACCGTAAACAGATCTTCTTCCATCTGGCTTACCGTATAGCCATAAGACAGATATTTATTCTTGATCCAGTTAAGAGCATTCGTATTAGCTACGGAACCGGTGGTTTTTACACCCAGGTTTCCAAATTCCTGCAGGTTTGCCGTAATATTAGCCTGTACAACCTGGTTGGCTCTGTTCTGATAAGCCTGGATAAAGCTTTGTGCCTGTAAACCATAGCAGGCAAAAGAAAATAACAAAAGAGTCGATAATTTTTTCATTCTTACATATTAATTAATCATTTGTTGTTTTTTTCACAGCAAATGTATTGAATAAAAAAATCCCGAGCAAAAAACCCGGGATTTATATTGATAACAAAAAATTCTACATTATTTTACTTGATCTACAACAGCTTTGAAAGCTTCAGGATGATTCATTGCTAAATCTGCTAAAACTTTTCTGTTAAGCTCTACGTTGTTCTTTTTAAGAGCTCCCATAAACTGAGAGTAAGACATTCCGTGCTCTCTGGTACCCGCATTGATACGAGTGATCCAAAGTGATCTGAAGTTTCTCTTTTTCTCTTTTCTACCACGGTAAGCATATTGCATTGCTTTTTCTACCGCGTTTTTAGCTACAGTCCAAACGTTCTTTCTTCTACCGAAAAAACCTTTAGCTTGCTTAAAAATTTTCTTTCTGCGAGCTCTTGAAGCTACGGCATTTACTGATCTTGGCATAATTTAAATTGTTTTTTTGAAAAGGGCGGTAATTTATTTCATTACACTTATCTGCTCCGTTTCAGGGTTAAAAATTCTGAATTTGTTTTAATTCCTATAAACCGAATATAGATTTATAAAAACTACTTAATTGCTAATTGACGTTTAACGCTTTTTTCGTCCACAGAAGCAACATAAGAAGTTTGCGTAAGATTTCTCTTTTGCTTAGTTTCTTTCTTAGTTAAGATGTGGCTTTTGTAAGCATTTTTTCTTTTGATCTTACCAGAACCAGTAAGAGCAAAACGCTTTTTAGCACCTGATTTCGTTTTTAATTTTGGCATTGTTTTGCTTTTTATTGTTTTGTTATCAATATCTGTATTGGCTTCCCTGGAAAATATCCGGGAATAATAGTGTGCAAAGATACAAAAAAAACATTAATCTTTTCCTTCCAATACAACAGATTCTAATAAACTGTTTTGGTCAGGAGTCACAGAAATTTCCAGTCTGTTATTTTTTAAACCAATCTTAGTCCGGAAATTGGCATTATTATCACTATTAACTTGTTTTAATGACCATTTTTTTTCGGGAATTCCGTCAAGAGATAAAGTGTAAGTATTTCCTTTAAGTGTATTTTTTAAAAGCTTCCTGTCTGAAAACAAACTGATGGTATCGACAGGATGAGCAAATAAATACCCTGGAATTTTAAGTTCACTTTCAGTTTTTTCAATTCCGCTGTTTTTACCGTATTTATTAAAGAACAGCAGGTATTCCTGATCTCTTTCTTTGGATAATACCTTCACGTAATTCTGAGTGAAAGTTTTATTTTTCTTTAACTGGTCTCCGATATTAAAAGACGGAGCCGCACCTGTATTGAAAATGACAATGTCCGGATTCCGGTTCATGGTGTAATTCGCATCACCTAATTCGTGAGCTAATGAACCTGTTCCGAAATTGACCGGCGGATGTCGTGGAATATAATAATCATTCAATCCCAGCATATCAATTGATGGTAATTCTGAAGAGTAGGGAATCGAACCGGCAGACGTAACGGCAATTAACGTCTTGTCTGGAAATGTATTTTTTAATCTTTCCCCAAGCTGCATTCCACGGAATTCCCATCTTTCCTGAATGGCTTTCTGGTTTTCCGGAAGCCTGATCTGGATGATAAAGTTTAGAATTAAAAGGATAATAATACCCAACTTAATTTTACGGTTATTAAAATCAATTATGTGAATAGCATTTAAACCGATAATAATGGCAAATACTAAAAATATAAGAACAATTTCATAATGCCTGTAACCCGGGAAAATATCTCCGCCTACCAAACTTACATAGAAAGTCCACGCCAGGATATTCAACAAAAGGAAAATCCCGACCACATTTTTTTTCTTAAAAACCAGGACAAGAAGCAGATAAATTCCGAGAGAGGAGATAATAAGCGTACCCAGAAAAGCTTTTACATGATAAAATATACCTCTGATCACATGATAAAACGTGATTTTCACTTTTACAAGAGCAGTATTCGGGACCAGTTCACCATAATAAGTATATCTGAAAATAAGCTGAGCTAAAAGAAACAGGAAAGGAATAACAGCAACGGCGAAAGTTATTTTAATAAAATCAGTTTTATGATTCCGCTTGATAAACAATAGAAAAACGGATGTGATAATTGTAAATAAAAAACCGTCCGGCCGTGTAATGGCAAGCAGCCCTAACCATATTGACAGATAATAGATTCTTTTTAAACCGTTTTCATTGATGATCTGTACCACTTCAATTAAGATCAGGGTAATCAGCAATGCATATAAAGGCTGTTCTAATCCGCCAATCGCCCAGATGGCAAAGCATGGAGTCGTTACAAGCAGGATAACGCCTAAGAAAACATATTCCTTCTTTATATTTTGTTTCCTGAAAAAACTGATAATGAGCCAGATGATTCCTACGGAACAAAGCAGTCCTAAAATCCTTGCCGCTACAATAAGATCAATTCCCAGTTTTCCTAAAAATGAAACGCCTAAAATCCACAGAAAATTGGAGTAGCCTTCCACAGGATGCCCGTCATTCCAGTTTAATCCTTTTCCGTCGATAAAACGCTGGGCATACCGGAGTGAAATTAAACTGTCATCAGAAATAAAAGGGTAGTAGCAGAAGCAGCTTCCCAGAAATATAATGACACAAACGATAAAAAAGGCTCCATATCCGGATTTCATTCAATGAGTTTAAGCCTGCAAAATAACGAAAAAAGCAAAAAACTGCAGACAAAAGCCTGCAGTTTTTAAATAATAATGAGTTGAAATTATGATTTGAAGAATTCCAAAAGATCTTTATTGATCGTTTCGGCTTCTGTAGTCGGCATACCATGAGGAAATCCCGGATAAGAAATAAGCTTCCCGTTTTTCAACAGAGTAGCAGCTACTTTTCCTGTCGTTTCAAAAGGAACGATCTGATCGTCTTCACCGTGCAGCACCAAAACAGGAACATCTACACTTTTTAAATCTTCAGTGAAATCTGTTTCGGAGAACGCTTTAATACAGTCAAAATGAGCTTTGATAGAACCGTTCATCCCTTGTCTCCACCAGTTTCTCTGGATCCCTTCGGAAACATTTGCACCTTCTCTGTTGTACCCATAGAATGGGAACGTAAGATCAATATAGAATTGTTGTCTGTGTTTAGATGTATTATTTCTGATATCATCAAAAACAGAGATCGGAACACCATTCGGATTATTTTCATTCTGCACCATGATCGGGGTTACGGCACTTATTAAAACTGCTTTTGCCACTCTTCCTTTACCGTGTTTTGCAACATATCGGATTACTTCACCTCCTCCTGTAGAATGTCCCACATGAATTACATCTTTTAAATCCAGTGCTGTAACGATCTCATCTACATCAGAAGCATAAGTATCCATTTCGTGTCCGTAGGGAGTCTGCTCTGATCTTCCGTGGCCTCTTCTGTCGTGGGTAATTACTCTGTATCCCTGTTCAAGGAAGAAAAACATCTGAGCATCCCAGTCATCACTTGATAATGGCCATCCATGGTGAAAAAATACAGGCTGTCCTTTTCCCCAGTCTTTGTAATAAATCTCGGTTCCGTCTTTTAGTGTAAGTGTACTCATAGCTTTTTTGTTTATGTTATTAATAATGCTTGTTTGTTATTTCTAACACAAATGTAAGATGAAATTTATCATTGAATCTTAACATAGGATATATATTCATAATTATTTAATAACTGACATTAAATAAAAAAACCTCAAATCACTTTGAGGTTTATATTTTAAAGTACAGATATAAAATCTATATCAATTATTTTGCTGGTTTTTTAGGACTCATCATCATAATCATTCTTTTTCCTTCCAATTTAGGTAACTGATCTACTTTACCCACGTGCTCTAATTCCTGAGCCAGTTTTAAAAGCAGGATCTCTCCCTGATCTTTAAAGATAATGGAACGTCCTTTAAAAAATACGTAGGTTTTCAATTTAGAGCCTTCTTCAAGGAATTTCTCAGCATGTTTCTTCTTGAATTCATAATCATGGTCATCAGTCTGAGGCCCGAAACGGATCTCTTTTACCACTACTTTTACCTGCTTAGCTTTAAGCTCCTTTTGTTTCTTCTTTTGCTCGTATAAAAACTTTTTATAGTCTAATACTCTCGCAATAAAAGGTTCAGCCTTGTCGGAAATTACTACCAAGTCTAATTCCTGATCCCTGGCGATCTGTAAAGCTTTATCCAAGGGGTAAACTCCTGGCTCTACATTATCTCCTACCAAACGAACTTCTCTGGCTCTAATTTTACCATTAATTTGATGCAAATCTTCCTGTACGGGACGACGCATTGGGCCTCTGTTGTTAAATCTTTGTGCTATTGTCTTAAATTTTATTGGTTAACTTTCTATTTAACAGCTTATTTATATTGCTGCTTCTTTTTTAAAATAATTGATGAAATCCTCAGTACTCATTACTCCAAGATCCCCTTCACCACGTCTTCTTACAGAAATTGTGCCATCCTTCTCTTCATTTTCTCCTACCACAAGCATGAATGGAATTTTCTTTAATTCTGCATCACGGATCTTTTTTCCTGTCTTCTCATTTCTGTCATCAATCTGACCGCTAATATCGTGATTTTCCAAAAATTGTGAAACTTTTTTTGCATAATCTACATATTTTTCACTGATTGGTAGAATTATATACTGATCCGGGCTCAGCCATAACGGGAAATATCCGGCAGTATTTTCTAATAATATCGCGATAAAACGTTCCATAGAACCAAACGGAGCTCTGTGGATCATAACGGGTCTGTGCTTTTCATTGTCGTTTCCGATGTAATGAAGATCAAACCTTTCCGGTAAGTTATAATCTACCTGGATGGTTCCCAACTGCCATTTTCTTCCCAAAGCATCTTTCACCATGAAATCCAGTTTCGGGCCATAGAAAGCAGCTTCACCGTATTCTGTGATGGTATTTAATCCTTTTTCTTTGGCAGCGGTAACGATCGCATTTTCTGCTTTTTCCCAGTTTTCGTCACTACCGATATACTTTTCAGTATTTTCAGGGTCTCTTAACGAAATCTGAGCGGTAAAATCAGCAAATCCAAGGGAACCAAAAACATAAAGGACAAGATCGATCGTTTTTTTGAATTCCTCCATCAGCTGATCCGGAGTACAGAAAAGGTGGGCATCATCCTGGGTAAAACCACGAACTCTCGTCAATCCGTGAAGTTCTCCACTTTGCTCATATCTGTAAACCGTTCCGAATTCTGCATATCTTTTCGGAAGATCTCTGTAGCTCCATTGTGAAGTTTTATAAATTTCACAGTGGTGCGGGCAGTTCATTGGCTTCAGCATAAATTCTTCTCCTTCATTTGGAGTTTTGATCGGCTGGAAGCTGTCTGCACCATATTTATCCCAGTGTCCTGAAGTTACGTACAATTCTTTGGCACCGATATGTGGCGACATTACGAATTCATAACCTCCTTTTTTCTGAGCATCAGTAAGGAAATTTTCTAATTTCTTTCTTAAAGCGGTACCTTTCGGCAACCAAAGCGGTAAACCTGCACCTACTTTTTCAGAAAATGCGAAAATTCCTAATTCTTTACCTAATTTTCTGTGGTCTCTTCTTTTAGCTTCTTCAAGTCTTTCAAGATATTCAGTCAGGTCTTTCTGCTTAGGGAAAGAAATACCGTAAACTCTTGTTAACTGAGGATTTTTTTCATTTCCTCTCCAGTAAGCTCCTGCAGCATTTAATATTTTTACGGCTTTTACGATTCCTGTGTTCGGAATGTGCCCTCCACGGCATAAATCAGTGAAGTTGTCGTGAGTTACAAAAGTAATTTCCCCGTCATTAAGATTGGATATAAGCTCTACTTTATAAGGATTATCTGCATAGGTTTTCAATGCATCCTCTTTAGAAACCGGATATAATGAGAAAGTTGAACCTTTCTTGGCGTTTTCAAGGATTTTCTTTTCAATCTTTTCAAAATCTTTTTCAGATAAGCTTTCGCCCCCGAAATCCACATCATAATAGAATCCGCTTTCGATAGCAGGACCAATGGTCAGCTTAGCATCAGGATAAAATTCAAGGATCGCCTGCGCCAGCAAGTGGGCAGAAGAATGCCAGAAAGCTTTCTTTCCAAGATCGTCATTCCAGGTCAGCAATTGTATCGTAGAATCCGTGGTTATAGGTGTGGTCGTCTCTACTGGTTTGCCGTTAACAATTGCGGAAATGGTATTTCTAGCCAATCCCTCGCTTATAGATTTTGCCACATCTAAAGGAGTAACTTCTCCTTCAAATTCTTTGACACTACTGTCTGGAAGTGTAATTTTTATCATTGTTTACTAAGAAATTTTAAGATGCAAAAATACGCATTTTTTATTTAAAATAATATAATAACACATATTTGCGTAAAGAATTAATGCCAAATAATGAAAAACATATTGTTGTTTTTGCTGTCAGCAGGTTTGAAAGAATTCCTCTCTTCAGAATCCTGAAAGTTTTCAGAAGAATAAAAGGTTGAAATTATTGTTATAAAAACAATTTGCACCGTATTTTCTTACCAGATTATCAATAAGCCCGATGTGAAATTAAAATAATGGAGGCTGAGGCTCTCGAAGCCACCTTTTTATTTCCTTTTATATTTCACCTTCTGCTTTATAATTTCTATAACATCCACATGCTGAACCTTAGATTTTACCCAGCCGTGAATATCAATATACAACAAAGATCTTCTGTAATATTCATTTTTTGAAAAAAGTTCAAGTTTTTGATCAAAAGCTTCAAAAGCTTCCTGTCTTTTATTTAAAACCAGATTGTTGAGATTTTTAAAAAATTCAATACTCTCAAAATGGAATGCTTCAGGCTTCTTCATTTTAAGGGCAAATTTTAAAGTGGCTTTTATAAATTCATCATAATCTTCATCATTTCCCGATTCGTGCTTTGACATTAAGATCAATATCCTTGTGTGAAATAATAAATCTTCCTGAACATTTCCTTTGGACTCAATAATCTTCATGGAATAATGAATAGATTCCCTGTATTTTTTACTTCCGAAAAGCATGGCTGCCATTTTAAGATAAAGGATCATAAAGTGGTGCTCATCAATCTTATCCCGAAGTTTTTCCATTTTCAGTTCAATCTCCGGAATAAGCTTTGTTCCTGTAAAAAATTCTCCTTTTATAAAATGAATATTCATTAAAGTATTGGAGTAGGTAAGAAAAATAAGAGACTGTAGATTCTCGTTCTGTGCAAAATTTTGAGAATAAACCGTATCATTAAAATTTTTAAAATGCTTTTCCAAAACATCAATATTTCCATACAGGAAAAGAATCTTGAGTAAATAAGTATTTCCTTTGATGTACCAGACCGGATGGCTGAAAATCATTTCCGGATTCTGGTGAAATAAATCTACCCATAAATAAGCATATTTCAAAGTATACTTATAATCCTGAAACAGCTGGTTTTTCCATACATGGGCTTTGTAATACCATAATTTTTCAGTGAATTTAAGTTTGACCGGTTTTATATTTCTGATCTGTACATTGAAAATTTTAAGGATTTTCTGACGGTCTTCATCATTTTTCACATAGCCATGGGTAAGCATTTCACTGTATAATTTCAGTGAAAGATTAGACAGATCCGTCGTATACTGATTTTGCTTACTGATCGCTTTAGATTGTCTGATGAGTTCTTCAGCTCTTCCTTCTATACTCCGGGTAATAAACTGAGATTCAATTACTTTTTCAAGGTCGATGATTTCAGAAGCGATACTTTTTTCATCAAGCTCCAAAGCCGTTTGTTTGGTTTTATCTAAAATTTTCAACGCCTGTTTGTAAAGCCCTTTCTGATACAGAATATTGGCAAAATCAAGCTGCTCACGAAGCTGAATTCTGTAGTTCTGATGGCTTGGGTTCATCCGCAGGCTTACCAGAATCTGCTTATAAAGATGGGCTTTAAGGTTGGAGAGTTGCTGTTTCGTAGAGATTTTCTTTTCCAGGATAATACTTTCTTCATATTCTTTCATTTTATCCATTTCTGAAAAAAGTAAAAGAAATTTTGCATCTACATTGATCCCGAGACGGTTGACAAATAACTTAAACTGCCGCTTTTCGGAGGTAGTCAATGATTTAATCAGTATAAATAAGAAATCTTTCTGCAATTCTGCCATTGTAAATTTAAAGAATTTATATAATTGATTTTAAGACAGTTGTGATTAAAATTCTATTATTTGAGTATTGTAATTTTCTGGAAAAATGAAAATGAAAAAATAAATCAAATCTTAGTTTTGAGTCAAAATTAAGTAAAAACATTATTATGAATTCCGAAAAAGTTGAAATTTTTGATACCACCCTGCGTGATGGAGAACAGGTCCCGGGATGTAAATTAAATACAGAGCAAAAGCTGGTGATCGCCGAAAGACTTGATGAGCTAGGGATTGATATTATCGAGGCAGGATTCCCAGTTTCAAGCCCTGGAGATTTTCATTCCGTTTCTGAAATTTCAAAACTGATTAAGAATGCAAAAGTTTGCGGACTGACAAGAGCCAATAAAAAAGATATAGAGATTGCAGCAGAGGCTTTACAGTTTGCAAAAAGACCAAGAATACACACGGGAATAGGAACTTCGGATTCTCATATCAAATATAAATTCAATTCTACAAGAGAAGATATTATAGAGCGGGCAATTGATGCTGTAAAATATGCGAAAAGTTTTGTTGAGGATGTAGAATTTTATGCTGAAGATGCGGGAAGAACGGATAATGATTTCTTGGCAAAAATTTGTGAAGAAGTGATAAAAGCAGGAGCAACAGTTCTGAATATTCCCGATACCACAGGTTATTGTTTACCCGAAGAATATGGAGAAAAGATCAAATATCTGAGAGAAAATGTAACCGGAATTGAAAAAGCGATCCTGTCATGCCACTGCCATAATGATCTTGGATTGGCTACTGCAAATTCTATTGCAGGTGTGGTCAACGGAGCAAGACAGATTGAATGTACCATTAACGGATTGGGAGAAAGAGCCGGAAATACGGCACTGGAAGAAGTGGTTATGATTTTAAAGCAGCATAAAGATTTAAACTTATATACAGATGTCAATTCTAAAATGCTTAATAAAATGAGCGTTTTGGTTTCAGACTTAATGGGAATGCCTGTTCAGCCTAATAAAGCTATTGTGGGAGCAAACGCTTTTGCCCACAGTTCCGGAATTCATCAGGATGGAGTGATTAAGAACAGGGAAACTTATGAAATTATTGACCCTGCAGAAGTAGGCGTTAATGAGTCTTCTATTATCCTTACGGCAAGAAGCGGGAGGTCTGCTCTGGCCTACAGGTTTAAGCACATCGGTTTTGATGTAACTAAAAATGAACTGGACTTTTTATATCAGGAATTTCTGAAAATTGCTGACATCAAAAAAGAAGTTAATAATGATGACTTAAGCTTAATGATCGAAAAAGCTACGAGAAAAATAAGCTAAGATTTATTCAATCAGATACAATTAAAATGAACAACGATAAAAAAACACTTTTTGACAAAGTCTGGGATGCCCATGTTGTGGAAACCATTCCGGACGGACCTCAAATCATCTATATTGACAAACATTTGATTCATGAAGTAACAAGTCCACAGGCTTTTGCTGAACTGGAATCAAGAAACCTTGAAGTTTTCCGCCCAAAGCAAATTGTAGCAACCGCCGATCATAATGTTCCTACCTTAGATCAGGATAAACCGATCAGGGACGACTCATCCAGAAATCAGGTGGAACAGTTAACGGAAAACTGTAGAAAAAATAATATCGAATTATACGGATTAGGACATCAGTATCAGGGTATTGTTCACATCATAGCTCCCGAATTAGGCATTACACAGCCCGGAATGAGCATAGTTTGTGGTGACAGCCATACTTCTACCCACGGTGCTTTCGGTGCCATTGCTTTCGGAATCGGGACAAGCCAGGTGGCACAGGTTTTTGCCAGCCAGTGTTTACTGCTCAATAAACCCAAATCAATGAGAATTACCGTGAATGGAAAACTGAATAAAAACGTTCAGCCTAAAGATGTAATTCTCTACATCATTTCAAAAACGGGAACCGATGGCGGAACCGGATACTTCTGTGAATATGCCGGAAATGTTTTTGAGGAAATGTCGATGGAAGGAAGAATGACCGTATGCAATATGAGCATTGAAATGGGTGCCAGAGGCGGAATGATCGCTCCTGATGAGAAAACTTTTGACTATATTAAAGGCAGAACTTTTGCTCCTGAAGGGGAAGAATGGCAGGAAAAACTGGAATACTGGAAAACTTTAAAGACAGATGACGAAGCTGTTTTCGATAAGGAAATTGCATTTGATGCTTCTGAAATATACCCGATGATCACCTATGGAACCAATCCGGGAATGGGAATATCAATCAATGAAGTAATTCCTGCACCTGCCAACGAATCGGAAGAGAAAGCTTTACATTATATGGGCTTGAAACCCGGTCAGTCACCATTTGATATTAAAGTGAACTATGTATTCATTGGAAGCTGTACCAATGCGCGAATTGAAGATTTTCGTTCTGCGGCTGAATATATCAAAGGGAAAAATAAATCTGAAAATGTTCAGGCTTTAATCGTTCCCGGTTCACAAATGGTTGCCAGACAGATTTATGAGGAAGGTCTGGACAGAATCTTTAATGAGGCGGGATTTCAGATCAGGCAACCCGGATGCTCAGCGTGTCTTGCGATGAATGACGATAAAATTCCTGAAGGTGAATATTGTGTTTCTACTTCCAACCGGAATTTTGAAGGAAGACAGGGGCAAGGGGCGAGAACCATTCTGGCAAGTCCGTTAACGGCTGCCAAAGTAGCTGTAGAAGGAAGAATCTCTCTGTTTGACAACTTAAATTAAAGATCAGAAAATGCAAAAATTAGATATTATAACATCCCGTGCCATTCCATTACCGGCAGAAAATATAGATACCGACCAGATTATTCCGGCCAGGTTCCTGAAAAGTATCGACAAGAAAGGATTTGGAAACAACCTGTTCAGAGACTGGAGATACAGTCATAACGGAGAACCCAATCCTGATTTTGTTTTAAATAATCCGAAATATAGTGGCGAAATTTTAGTAGCCGGAAATAATTTCGGATGTGGAAGCAGCCGTGAACATGCTGCGTGGACACTGACAGATTATGGCTTTAAAGTAATTGTATCAAGCTATTTTGCCGATATTTTTAAAGGGAATGCTTTGAATAACGGATTACTGCCGGTAAAAGTTTCCGAAGAATTTTTAAAAGAAATTTTAGCCGATATCACTGACAATCCGGAAGATGAAATTACAGTAGATGTAGAACAACAAACCATTAGTTTTAATGGAAAAACCGAAAGCTTTGAGCTTGATTCCTATAAAAAAATATGTCTTCTTAACGGATATGATGATATTGATTTTTTAATCAGCAGGAAAGAAGCCATCCGGAAATTTGAATTAAAAACACAAAAAGTATATGAGCAATAATTATTTCAAAATAGCAGTTTTACCGGGCGATGGAATAGGCCCGGAGGTAGTAAATGAAAGTGTGAAAATTCTGAATGCCATTGCAGAAGTCTTTCACTATAAATTCCAGTTTACATATGGAATGATCGGTGCTGAAGCTATTTTCCAAACCGGAAATCCTTTGCCGGAAGAAACCCTTGAAATCTGTAAAAACTCCGATGCCGTTCTTTTCGGAGCGATTGGAGATCCTTCATTCGATAACGATCCGGATGCAAAAGTAAGGCCTGAACAGGGACTGTTAAAGTTGCGTAAAGAATTAGGTCTTTTTGCTAATATCAGGCCTTTGAAAACCTATGCGTCACTAATTGAGAAAAGCCCTTTGAAACGGGAAATTATTGATGGAACTGATATTCAGATTTTCAGAGAACTGGTAAGCGGGATTTATTTTGGTGAAAAATTTACCGAAGAGCACGGAGATTATGCTTATGATGTCTGTAAATACAGCCGGGAAGATATTCTGCCCATTGTGCATATGGCTTTTCAGGAGGCTCAGAAAAGAAAGAAAAAATTAACCCTTATT
>NZ_JBGFFD010000004.1:180771-399099 GCF_041224435.1 Chryseobacterium tongliaonense
TCTGCAGGGAAACCGCAAACGAATATCCTGATGTAGAGCTGGATTTTATGTTTGTAGATAATGCTGCGATGCAATTAATCCTTAACCCTAAACAGTTTGATGTCATTGTCACAGAAAATATGTTCGGCGATATTATTTCAGATGAAGCAAGTGTAATCGGAGGGTCTATCGGACTGCTTCCTTCTGCTTCCATTGGAAATGAAAATGCTTTGTTTGAGCCTATTCACGGTTCTTATCCACAGGCAAAAGGAAAAGGTATTGCGAATCCTGTCGCTTCAATTTTAAGCACTGCGATGATGCTTGACTATCTGAAGCTGGAACAGGCTGCCACTAAACTTAGGGCATCTGTAGAATATGCGATCGAAAATAAATATGTTACGGTAGACCTTAATGATAAGCAACCGTATTCTACAAGTGAAGTAGGGGATTTTATAGTGGATTATATTAAATTTTCAGAAAAGTCTTATTATAATTTTGAGAATATCAAGATCGGAAAATCCACCATTGTATAGTCCAGTTTTTATTTTTTATATTTTAAAAATAGTCTGCCCCTTTATGAGGCAGACTATTTATTTTTTCCGATCTGTATTATCTGTTTTTCCTGTTTTATTGGCAGAAGCTTTCTGTACATCTTCTTTATCAATATCAGGCGGATTGCTTTTTTTTGATGAAGCAGGAATGTTGGGAAAATCCTGATTCTGCTTCTTAGATTCTGCAGCATTGGCAGATTCTTTCTTTTTATCGTTCTTTTTTGAATCCATAGCTTTACATTTTTAGAGTCCTAAAATACCGAGCTGGCCGGTCTTGTCTTCTATAGTGTAATTCAAAGCCTTTGCCAAAACGAAAATATTATTAAGATTTTCCATTAATTGCTTGCGTCCTTCGTTTCTCAACTGATTCTGATCGATGGATTTTACAGCAGCATCTTTTGCCTTCTGAGTGACATTTTTGATGTCTTTCTCAGTAACCCTGTTAAAAAAGGAATCATCAAGAGACTGAATTTCCACACTTGGAGTGATTCTTATATCGGCGTTAGGTAATTCTGTGATAATCAGTTTTTTGTTAATGGAATCTACTTCCATCTTCATTTTATTCAGATCATAGGAAACCTGTGCGTTGGTTTTGGTATACGTAATAATGCTGTTGCTTGAAACCTCATTACCAAAAAGCTCATAGCCCATCTTTGTTTTCTGCATGCTTGAAACATTCTGCTCAAGCACCACCATTTTGTTCATTTTGGAAATCTGGTTGGTCAGAATATAATAATCTGATTTTTCCGTTTTTCCGCCAAGATTAAAACAGGATTTAAGACCAAAAAACAGGAACAGCATGACCAGTATTCCTGCTACAAATGATAAAATTACTTTACTATTTCTCAATATTTATTTTTTAAATATTTCTTTCAGTACAGAGCTGTCGTCTTTTTTAAGAATTTCAACCAGATCTCTTTCGATATAGCCTGTTTTAGGCATTTCTATAATTCGTCCAAGTTCCTCGCCATATTTTTCAACGATAATCGTAGGTACTTTTTGAATGTTATAACGCCCTTCATCCCCGGTAGGAGATTCCTTTTTACGGTTTACGGCAATGATCGTCAGCTTATTGTCCGGATATTTTACTTCTTCCAAAATTTTCATCAGTCTCGGAAAATCCCTGTGGCTGTCTTCACACCATGTTCCCATGAAAACAATAATATTATAAGAAGCCAGCTTAAGTTTTTTCAACTCGGCAACTGCTTTCTCATCAATCGTATATTCATCATGTTCCTTTACATACCAATCGGCGTAAGGAGCTTTCAGAAACTGATCTTTTAACTGATTTCCCAAAAGCATTTTCCCGTCATTCTGGGTTTCTACCTCGCGGTTTACCACTACTTTCTGAGCGCTGTATTGCTGGGCAGCTAAAATAAGGCTTGAAACGGCAACAATATTTGTAATAAATTTTTTCATATTATTTTTCGATAATTGTTTTTAAATCGGCAGGGGAGTAATATTTATTTTTAAGGACTTTATGATCTGTCTCTCTGTAAACATTAAACTTTTCTCCCGATTTTTCATAAAAAGATTCTACTCCTTTTTCTCTGTAAAATTCTGAAGTTTCTTTTGCCTGCTCTTCATTATCGCAAGCTTTTGACATATTAGAACGCTGAACTTCATTGAATAACTCTACAAATTTATTGCCAAGTCCGAATTCAAGGACAGCACCGCTTAAAACATACTGCAGATCACAAAGGGCATCAGCAATTTCCACGATGTCATTATCTTCAATTGCCTGCTTTAATTCGTTTAATTCTTCCTGTAAAAGCTCAACTCTCAGGTTACATCTTTCCTGGGAAGGGATTTGTGGAGTTTCTAAAATAGGGGCTTTAAAAGTAGTATGGAATTCTGCTACTTGGTTCAGACTATCAATTTTATCCATGAATTTTTTTAATTTAAGCAAAGATAGAAAACGATTTTGGAAAATTTATAATACACATGGCATATTGTAACACAAAAAGTATAAAAAATCCACAGCTCAAAAACTATGGATTTTTTTATTTTAAATGTCAGGTTTCTGTAATAATTATTCGAGTTCCTCATATTTCCAGATCCCGGAGATGGCTAAGACCGTTAATCCCGGCTGCTTTTCTCCGTAACCGAATACACCTAAATATTTTGAATGACAGAATGTACAGTCGGTTCCAAAATATAAAGTTGGCAGATCATTGACTGTTACTTCTCCAAAATGCTGCATCCCGGGTGATGTTTCGGTAACCATTCCGTTTTCTAGTAGTTCATTCTTTGACAGTATTTTATCTTCATGATACATCTGAAAGATCGGAAATCCTGATTGGTAGGGTATTATTTCAATAGTATTTTCATGACCGCAATCACAGCATGTAAATTGTGTTACTGCAGACTTCGCAATTTCATCATTACTGAAAATATTTTTTACGATATTAGCTTGTCGACTGATCTTTATTTTTTTTGATATTGAATACATCTGAATTTATTTATTGCTGAATAACCGTACCTACTAAGTTATTGTATTTTCCGCTCGGGCTTTTTTTGATCGTAATTTTTACATATCCTTCTGCGGCTAATTTATTCCATGTTTTCTGATAGCCTGTTGCCGGATCAATCGGGATTTTCCACATGGTCTGTTTACCGTTACCCACCTGATTAAACCAGGGAATAACATCGGCCGTTTGAGACTTGAAAGGTAATGAATTATTCAGAACATCTATTTCATAATAAAAATCGTAAATGTTTTCAGGCTGATTCAGGGCTCTTTGTGAGAAGGTATAAACATATCCGTTTAATATAGGGCTTGTAAAGCTGCCTCCCAGAGTAGGAATCCCGGTTCCGTCATAATTCCCGATAGCGCCACTGTATCTGTCAAATTTTTGTCCGGCCTGGAATGGGACATCGTCGACTATGTTATATCCGCCATTTGCAGGAGGCCATCCGCCATTCAGGTTATTAGCTTTAAAAAGGATTTCCAGTTCGCTCCATTTACCTTGTTTGTATAAATCAAATACCTGATCCCTGATGGTTTGGCTTACTGTTCCTGCTGCATCATAGGTTAAAGCAAGCTCATCAGCATTTTTAAAAAATACAGTTGTAATGTTCGTGTTGTCTGTCTCATCCCTGTCTGAGCTACAGCCCATTGAGAAAAAAGCAATTGCTAAGAAAAAGATAAACTTAAATAAATGTTTCATATAAATATTTTAAATTATGTAGGTGTTTTATGAGCTTTCCGGGGATGATCCATACTTTTTGATCATATAAAATATTTTATGATCTGGATTTTATTCACTAATGTTTTTGGTAGCGAGATTAATTCGGTTTATTGTAAAACCGGTTTCCATCAAAGAATAATTTAAGGGGATTATCTGCTGCCAAAAGAATCGTTGCCGGGAATCTCTTCAGATATAAATTGGCTCAACGGGACAACAGAATAATTCGAATGATAAATTTAATCAAAAAATCAAATACTAAAGAATTATTTTAAAATAAAACATTATTAATGAATTAAATGTGTTTGTAAATATGTTTTTAACAGTATTTTTTCATAAAATACTTATTTCAAAAACAGCAATAAAAAAAGACTGCCTTGTTACGGGCAGCCTTTACATAGTTTACTTTAAGGTTATTAATTTTTAATGAATCTCTTGGTAATTTCTCCAATCTGAATCATATAGGCACCTTTGATAAGATGACTTACATTCACAGCTCCTCTTTCAAGCTTTCCTGAGTTGATTAGTTTTCCACCCATGTCGAAGATTTTGTATTCTTCTGACGTCGTATTTGAAATATTCAGAATATCTCTTACAGGATTCGGATACAGTTTGATATCTTTGATCAGACCTTTCGTATCTAAAAGATCTCCTTTTCCTGAAGAAACGATATTAAGTGTATAATCTTCTACCTGGCCGTAAGTATATGAACCGCAAGATGAAGTAGGTAAGCTACTGTATTTCATCATTACTCTCATTCTTGTATTTCCAAGTGTTGCAGTCGTTGGAATGGTAATACTTCCTGTTGCAGGAGTAGTCGTTGATCCTGCTTTAGACCATGCAAGCTCGCCGCTGTCTGCAAAATCACCATCCTGGTTATAATCAATGTAAACAGCATATGCTTCGCTGTAAACAGTTGAAGTCCACACCGGAGTTACAGAAACCGTATAAGCGCTACCTCTTGTTACATTGCTTGAAACTGAAGTGAAATCCTCGTATCCTGCAGTTCCTGTTGAAGTATTGTTGATGGTTCCGAATTTTACATTTCCGATTCTCTCATCACCGGTATTGGTTGCAGCAGCTGAACAATAGGTAACTGTACTACCTGTAAGAGTGGTTACACTTACTGAATTGCTTGCTACAGAAACATTTCCCGCTGCGTCTTTCGCCTTAACAGTGAAGCTGTACGTGGTTGACGGACTTAAGCTTGTTACGGTATAAGTTGTAGAAGCAGTAGAACCGATCAATGAAGCTCCCTGATATACATCATATCCTGTAACGGCTACATTATCCGTAGCTCCGCTCCATGAAAGGTTGGTGCTTGTAGAAGTAGTTCCTGAAGCTGAAAGGGTAGGTGCTGTAGGAGCAACCGTATCTGTTCCGCCTGAACCTGCATTTACAGTGATGTTGGCATTATTTACGTCAAAGAAAATATGATTGGAACCTTTTACCATAATTCTTCCTGTCGAAGTATTTGAATTCGGAATGGTTACTGCCTGAGTTCCGTCATTAGGAGTTCCGGCTAATAGGGTAGTCCATGTATTTCCGCTGTCGGTTGACCAAAGGATATCTACATTGGCAGCATTTACACCATTGGCTGTAGTTCCTGCTACATTCCAGGTTACGGTTTGAGAGCTTCCTCCGGCATAAGTGGTTGCAGAGTTTTGTGAGCTTACACTGAAAGGACCGGCTGTGGCGTTTACAGTGATTACCGCATCGTCAGAATTGTTTCCTGATCCTCCGGCTCTGTTGTCACGTGTTGTAAATCTGAAGTTTAATGTTCTCGCTACGTTTGATAAAGCTTCAACCGTAATTTCTGATCCCGCAGTGGTTGTAGCGCCAGTAAGTACAGAAGACATTCTGGGGAAGTATCTTACAGGTGAAGTAGTAGGAGTCCATGATCTGAATGTAGGACCTGATGCTTTGGTAGCACTTGCTGCAGAGCTCGCTCCTGTCTGGGAAGAAGAAGCATTATCCATCTGCTCCCAGATATAGGTTAAAGAATCTCCGTCGGCATCTGCTCCCGCTCCGGTCAACATAAACGGTGTACCTTTAGGAATTGTGTAATCCAAGCCTGCGTTAGCCGTAGGAATTGAATTTCCTGTTGCTGTGCTCACCGGACATGTTTTAGCTTTGATGTTATTGGTGATCTGCTGAATGCTGATCGCATGGAAGAAAGCGTCTGAATGCGGCTGGATATCCTGGGATGTAATTCCCGCATACCCCATAATCGTAGATCCTGAACCTGGCTCCATATTGACTCCTGTTCCTTCATTACTCATTGAGAAAGTATGATTTCCGCCAAACTGATGTCCCATTTCGTGGGCTACATAGTCAATATCAAAATTGTCACCTGAAGGAATGGCATCAGCCGGTGAGGTATAACCGCTACCTTTTGAACCGTTGGTACAAACGCAACCGATACAGCCTGCATTTCCACCACCTCCGGAAGCTCCGAATAAGTGACCGATGTCATAATTAGCTTCCCCGATTACAGAAGTAAGGGTAGACTGTAACTGAGAATTCCAGTTGCTCATTCCTGAAGCCGCAGAATAAGGGTCGGTAGAAGCATTGGTATAAATTACCGCATCATTGTTAGCAATAAGAACCATTCTGGCAGCGAAGTCTTTCTCAAAAACACCGTTTACACGGGTCATTGTATTATTCATGGCTGCTAAAGCATTAGCTTTCGTTCCCCCAAAGTAAGTTGTATATTCTCCTGTGCTGGAAAGGGCTAATCTGAATGTTCTCAGTTTAGCATCATCTGCATTGGGTCTTGCAGCAAGATTAGTGTTGGTTACCCCTTTCTGGGCAACATCAATCACGGTACATTCAAATTTATTAAGGTCATCTTTTTTGTCAGACTTTTTATATACTACATAAGTTGACAGATCTTTAGTATAAGGCTCAATGAAAACGGCTGATTTATCACCATAAATTTCCATTGATGACAGTCCTAGCGGAGAAACACTGAAATAAACTGTAGAATTGGAGTCACTCAGACCTTCGCCTACATAAGACTTAATGTCCGGGTATTTTGCGGCAAGGATAGGATCAAAGTTTGAGTTTTCTCTTACTTTGAAGTTTTCCATTTTCCCTTCAGAATTAGGAAAAGAAATAATGATTTCTGATTTTTGACCTGCGGCTAACCTTTTAGGAGCTCTTGCAAGTACACTTTTTAATCCGTTGATGTCAAGACTGTAGATCTTCGGATTGTTGATGTTAGTTTTGTTTTCAAAAACGCCTGTGGATGGCTTTTGTGAACCTTCAGACCAGAGACGGTCGGTCTGAGCGAAAGTGATGCCTGAAATCAGAAGCATCCCAATCATCGATAATTGTCTTTTCATATAAAAATTTGTTTGATTGTGGAATATCAAAGCTAATAAAAAATTTATAACGAAAAATAAAATTTTTTAAGAAATTTTTAGACTTTAACGTTAAAACATTATGCGATACATTGAATATAATTAAATTTATATTGTATCAAAAAAAGAAAATAGCATACGTAAAATACGTATGCTATTCAGTTATTAATGATATAATTCTAAATTTACATTTTATCGTTGGCAGTGGGTCCGTATAATCCGGGAACTTTATTTCCTGTCGATCTCAGATAAACGACCAGCTCACCTCGGTGATGGTATAAATGATTAAACAAAAAACCACGTATCACCTGTACTCTTGGCGTTGGAGGGAAAAGTACGTTTCCGTCCATTTCAATTTTCCATTCGTTAAAGTAGGTGCTTTCATCCGAGTTTTCCAAGACCTGCTGGGCTTTTGCAGCATTTTCTTCAAATTTAGCTACAATATTCTCTGCTCTGGAAATATCACCTTTATCATATCGGTATGCTCCCATATCGAAAATATCCTGATTAAAGGTAGATTCATACCAGTTATAGACTTCTGCAATATGAGAGGCCAGTTGACCGGTTGTCCAGTTTTTTTCAGACGGCTTCCAGTCAAGAGCGTTATCAGGAATCGCCTTTAAAAGTTTTCTGGTGTTTTCAGCTTCATGCAGAAACTCACCCAAAAGCCCTTGTTTGAACATTTTTATACGGTTTAGATTATTTTGTGATATCTCTTCCGATCACCAGTCTCTGAATCTCAGAAGTTCCTTCCCCGATCGTACAAAGTTTAGAATCTCTGTAGTATTTTTCAGCAGGGAAATCTTTGGTATATCCGTAACCTCCGAAGATCTGAACTGCATTGTTTGATATTCTTACACAAGCTTCAGAAGCATATAACTTAGCCATTGCCCCTTCTTTTGTCATTTTCTGCTTAGCATTCTTTAAGGTTGCCGCTCTCTGGATAAGAAGCTCTGCAGCATCAATTTCAGTTGCCATATCAGCCAACATAAAATTAATAGCCTGGAAATCAGAAATTGATTTTCCAAACTGTTTTCTTTCTTTAGCATATTTCAAAGCAGCTTTGTAAGCTCCTCTTGCTGTACCCAAACTCAATGCAGCGATAGAAATTCTTCCTCCGTCAAGGATTTTCATGGCTTGTTTGAAACCTTCTCCTACTTCTCCTAAACGGTGAGAATCCGGTACACGAACGCTGTCGAAGATCAATTCTGCCGTTTCGGAAGCTCTCATTCCTAATTTGTTTTCTTTTTTACCGGAAGTGAAACCAGGCATTCCTTTTTCCAAAACAAAAGCGGTAGAGTTATTTTTAGCTCCTATTTCTCCCGTTCTTGTCATTACAACGGCAATATCACCTGAAATGGCGTGTGTGATGAAGTTTTTAGCTCCATTAATGATCCATTCGTCTCCATCTTTTACAGCAGTAGTAGACATTCCTCCTGAGTCTGAACCTGTATTATGCTCAGTCAGTCCCCAGGCACCGATTACTTTACCCGTTGCCAGTTGAGGAAGCCATTTGTTTCTTTGTTCTTCGTTTCCGAATTCGTAGATATGATTGGTACAAAGAGAATTGTGTGCTGCTACAGAAAGCCCGATAGAAGGATCTACCTGGGAAATTTCATCCAAAATAGCAACATATTCATGATAACCAAGACCAGAACCACCATACTGCTCGGGAACCACAATCCCCATGAAACCCATATCTCCCAACTGATGAAATAAATCTTTTGGAAAAGTCTGGCTTTCGTCCCACTCCATAATATTGGGTCTGATATTTTTTTCAGCAAATTCTTTTGCCGTTTCCGCTATCATTTTAATGTTGTCAATTGTCTCTGTGTTCATATATCTAATTGTTAGTTCTCAAAGATAACCAAATTGTATAAATACAAAAAAAAATTATTGCTGTCATAGGGCTTGATTTGCAATAAATTAATTTTCAATTTATTATATTTCAACAATTAATGTTTTTTTAATAATAATTTCAGAACTTTAAGGAAATTGATTTACTAATTTAGCCTCCCAATTTTTAAGGCATGAAAAAATATCTACTCCTTATTATTCTATTTTCATCATATACCGTTGCGCAGGTACCGGCCGGATATTATGACGGAACAACAGGACTTACAGGATATGCTCTGAAATCAAAACTTCATGATATTATCTCTGAGAAAAATATCAGCTGGCATTATGGTGATCTCACCAATTATTACAACCAGACCGACCTGGATAAATATTATGACCATGATGCAACCAATACAACGATCTTATTGGATATCTATTCTGAGAAACCGGATGGTGCTGACGCTTATGAATATACTACAGCCAATATCATAGGAAGTGCCGGTTCCGAAGGATTGGGATGGAACAGGGAACACATGATGCCGCAAAGCACTTTTTACAGTAATTACCCAATGTATTCCGACCTGTTTTATGTGATTCCTACAGATGCAAAAATCAATCAGCTAAGGAGTAATTACCCATACGGAATCTCGACTACAACTCCCTCCAATGTATTTTATACTTTTACCAATACCTCTAAAATAGGGCTAAGCGCAATTCCTAATTATGTGTATGCAGGCCGTGTTTATGAGCCGATTGATGAATTTAAAGGTGATGTAGCGAGAAGTATATTGTATTTTGCGGTAAGATATGAAGGTAAATTAGGGACTTTTAATTTTAACAACAATCCTAATCCCGCTTCAGACACCAATCCTTTGGATGGTACAGAAGAAAGGGCTTATGACAGTGCTTATATCACAATGCTTCTTCAGTGGCATGCTCAGGATCCGGTTTCCCAAAGAGAAATTGACAGGAATAATGAAGTATATGCGATTCAGAAAAACAGAAATCCATTTATTGACAACCCGCAATGGGTTAATGCAATCTGGAACCAGGTACCGGATAATGTTGCTCCTCAGACGCCGTCTAATTTAACTTCAATACAATCCGGCTCTTATTTTACCACGTTAAGCTGGTTTCCAAGTCCGGATTCAGATGTGATAGGGTATAAAATTTATCAAAATGGAACTTTGGTTGCTTCAACAAGAAGTACTTCCATCAGCATCGACCATCTTGCGCCGTCCACAACGTATAATTTTACCGTTAAAGCTTATGATAACGGCTATCTGATGTCTCCGGACAGCAATACGGCTTCTGTAGCCACTCCTGTTTCTGATACCTATGCCAAAGACTTATTTATTTCTAAATACCTGGAAGGAACCGCCGATAATAAAGCGATCGAAATCACCAACAGAACAGGACATCCCGTAAACCTGAGTAACTACAGATTGTCTATTCAATTTTATGGCAGTGGAAATTATTATTTTCCGGCACCTTATGAACTGGAAGGGATTATTCAGAATAATGAAACTGTTGTGATTGTAAATCCTAATGCTAATTTCTCATGCTTTACTGTCGATCAGGTCAGGTTTGCAACAGCCGTACCACAAATGACATTTACCGGAAGTCAGTATCTGGAATTAAGATATAAATCGGGGACAACGGTTGATGCCGTAGGAATTAGCAGCCAAAATAATTCTTCAACATTAAGCAATGTCTCTTTATATAGAAAACCTAATATCATGCAGCCTTCCACAACATTCAATATTGGGGAATGGGATACTTACGCGAGCAATTACTGTCAGAATGTAGGTGTATTATCTACATCAGATATTTTAGCAGGGAATAAAAAGCTTAAAATCTATCCGAATCCTGTTAACGAAAACATTTACGTAGATGGTGAAACAGAAAATGTAAAATCCGCTCAGATTGTAGACTTTTCCGGGAAAATTATTTATACTGAAAAATCTCCGTTTAAGAATAAGAAAAATATATCCCTACAAAACCTGGCTAAAGGTTCATATTTATTAAAACTTGATGAAAAGGTTTATCAGTTTATTAAGAAATAGGGTGAATAGATTTTGTTTAAACCCCAAATGCCCCAAATGATTTTCACAAATAGCACAATAATAATTGATATAATTTGTGTGAAAATTAATTTTATGTGGGATGAAAACTTATTTAAACACAAATATTACGGATGATATTCACAAATAATACAAGAACAATTAATAAATTCGTATAAAAATTGTGGTTAAAAAGACAAAATTAATTGTTTGCAAACACCGCAAAACCTTTCTGTTAACCTATAATTGATATAAGCAGATTCACTAATAATCAATATCTATAAGTGTTTTGGCTTATATCTTTTATTTATAAGTATTTATGCTTATATTTGCAAAATGATAGCGGTCATTACCGGTGATATTATAAATTCGCAGCACGCAGACACAGAGGTTTGGATCACCAAACTAAAGAATCTTCTGGAAAATTGGGGAAGCTCACCGCTCGTATGGGAAATCTACCGGGGTGATGAGTTCCAGTTTAAATGCGCTATTGATGAAGTTTTCTGGCATTTTTTAGCCATAAAATCCCTTATAAAAAGTCAGGAAAATTTAGACGTAAGAATCGCCATAGGAATTGGTGAGGAAAATTTTTCATCCGAAAAAATCACAGAATCAAACGGAACCGCATACGTACACTCCGGGAGACTGTTAAACGACATTAAGAACGATGGCCACACGGTTGCCATTAAGACCTCCAACGATACGGTAGACAGAGACCTTAATATTCTTTTAAAATGGTCATCCAAAGATTTTGATAACTGGACAATGGCAACTGCTGAGATTATTCATGAGATGATTATGAATAAAGATATTACGCAGGAAGATTTAGCCAAGAAATTTACCATTTCACAATCATCGGTGAGCCAGAGGCTGAAACGGGCCAACTATGACCTTATCGTTGAAACCAATCAATATTTTAAAAAGAAAATTTCGGAACTTTAAGCATGATTTTTATTCAACTCATATTGGCACATTTACTCGGAGATTTTGTTCTTCAGCCAAATTCTTGGGTTGCAGATAAGGAAAGCCATAAGCTGAAAAGTAAATTTTTATACCTTCATATTCTGATCCATGCAATATTGAGCTTTATTTTCCTCTGGAATGCAGAGCTTTGGTGGGTTGCCGTTTTAGTGGGAGTTTCTCATTTTATCATTGATGCTTCCAAACTGATTTTTCAGAATATTAAAACAAAGAAAAGATGGTTTTTTATTGACCAGGCACTTCACATTCTGGTTATCCTGGGAATTTCATTTTATTTTAATGAATATAATCTGGAGTTTTTGAAAGACCAATACTTCTTAAAAATAGCGATGGCTGTTTTATTTTTAACAACTCCGTCATCCATTATCATTAAAATACTTTTGTCTTCATGGACTCCGGTAGCTGAAGCGCAAAATAATATTCAAACCGAATCTCTAACGAGTGCCGGAAAATATATCGGAATTTTAGAACGTTTACTGGTATTCACTTTCATTTTAGTGAATCACTGGGAAGGAGTAGGTTTTATGGTCGCTGCAAAATCGGTATTCAGGTTCAGTGATCTGGCACAGGCCAAACAAAGGAAGCTGACCGAATATGTACTTGTCGGAACGCTTCTGAGCTTTGGAATGGCTGTATTAACAGGAATTTTAATAAAATAATTATAAATCTAACTATAAAAGACAATTTAGAAAATGGAAAAGAAAGAAATGTTGTACGAAGGTAAAGCAAAACAAGTATTTGCAACCGATAATCCTGATCAGGTAGTAGTGCGTTTCAAAGATGATGCTACAGCATTTAATGCTCAAAAAAGAGGATCTGTTGATCTTAAAGGTGAAATGAATAACGCCATCACCACTTTGATTTTTGAATATTTAAATGAAAAAGGGATTAAGACTCATTTCATTAAACAATTGAACGAAAGAGAACAATTGGTAAGAAAAGTTTCTATCATTCCTTTGGAAATGGTGGTAAGAAACTATTCTGCAGGAAGCATGGCACAAAGATTGGGAGTAGAAGAGGGAATCAAATCTCCGGTGACCATCTTTGATATCTGCTACAAAAAAGATGAGTTGGGAGATCCGCTTATCAATGATCACCACGCAGTTTTCTTAGGAGCAGCTACGTATGAAGAGCTTGATGATATGTACGAATTGACTTCAGATATCAATGACATCCTGATTGATCTGTTTGACAGAATGAACATCATCCTGGTTGATTTCAAAATCGAATTAGGTAAAACTTCAGACGGCGAAATCATCCTTGCAGACGAAATCTCTCCGGATACTTGCAGACTTTGGGATAAAGATACCATGAAAAAGCTGGATAAAGACCGTTTCAGAAGAGATCTTGGAGAAGTAACCGAAGCCTATGTTGAGATCTACAACAGATTGAAAAATTTACTTGGTAAGTAATTTAGGCTGGAAGCCAGAAGTTGGAAGCTGGAAGTTTATATAAAATCAAAAGAGGTTTAACAAGAAACTTCGGACTTCGATCTTCCAGCTCCCATCATTATAATTTAGAAAAAATAGAAATGAAAAGTTTAGACATTCATAAAAGTGAATATTTAAAACAGTTTAAAGACCAGACCTACGGAAGGAATCTTTTCAGAACGCAGGAAGAAGAAAGACTGGATGCTCCCAATGAGGAGTGCGGTATCTTCGGAATGTATTCTGATAATGACCTTGATACGTTTTCTCTTTCACAGTTCGGGCTTTTTGCATTGCAGCACAGAGGGCAGGAAGCTTGTGGTATTTCCGTTCTGAAAGACGGAAGAATCACCAATATGAAAGATGAAGGCTTGGTTTTGGATGTTTATAAAGAGATCAAGGATCCTGAAACTTTTATGGGAAATTCTGCAATCGGGCATACCCGTTATACCACTGCAGGAGATAAAAAGAAATATAATTTTCAGCCGTTTTTCGCGAAGAACGAATATGATCAGATTATACTTTCTATCGCTCATAACGGTAACCTTACCAACGCAAAGGAACTTAAAAAAGAACTGGAAGCGGAAGGCGTTGTTTTCAGGGCAACTTCAGACTCTGAGGTTATTTTAAGATTGATTCAAAAAAATCTTGATTTAGGCTTACGAGGTGCTATTAAAGCAACAATGGAGAAAATCGAGGGTGCTTATTCTGTAGTGGGAATGACAAGAAATAAATTCTTTGCATTCAGAGATTTTAACGGAATCAGGCCTTTGGTTTTAGGAGCTGTCGACGAAAAAACATACGTTGTTGCTTCTGAATCAGTAGCTTTAGACGCTGTAGGAGCGCAGTATGTAAGAGATGTTTTACCCGGGGAAATCATTTATACCAATGAGAACGAACCTGGTAAATTGAATTCTTATATGGCCAATGAAGAGAAAGGAAGACAAAGAATCTGTTCTTTTGAATATATTTATTTTGCAAGACCTGACTCTACTTTAGAAAATATCAATGTTTACGAAATCAGAGAAAAATCCGGTGAGAAAATCTGGGAACAGGCTCCTGTAGATGCCGATGTGGTTATCGGAGTTCCGGATTCCGGGGTTCCTGCTGCGATCGGATTCTCAAAAGCGTCGGGAATACCTTTCCGTCCGGTCCTGATCAAAAACAGGTATATCGGAAGAAGTTTTATTGTACCTACTCAGGAAATGAGAGAAAGGGTAGTGAATCTTAAACTGAACCCGATCATCTCTGAAATTAAAGATAAAAGAGTAGTAATCATTGACGATTCTATCGTTCGCGGAACCACTTCTAAAAGATTGGTTAAAATCCTGAAAGATGCCGGAGTAAAAGAAATTCACTTCAGAAGTGTTTCACCACCGATTATTGCACCTTGCTATTTAGGAATCGATACGCCTTCAAAGGATGATCTGATTTCAGCCAATATGAGCACGGAAGAGCTTAAAAATTACCTGGGGGTTGATTCTTTAGAGTTTTTAAGTACCGAAAATTTAAAAGAGATTTTAGGTTCTTCAAACCATTGCTTCGGATGCTTTACGGAAGAGTACCCTGTAGGAAAAGGAGAAGAATTGGAATTATTTAATTAATTCAAAATACCATAAAAAAGAAAGGTCAGGTTTAATTGCTTAAACCCGACCTTTTCTATTAAGGTTAAAATAATGGTTGATTGGTTTTAAAATTTATAGTTTACTCCTAACTGGAATACCCTGTTGTTATTAGCATTAATCCCTTCAGGTGTATCTTTTGCAATATCCGTCAGGCTGTTAACGTATCTCGCATTGATGCCGATGTTTTTAGTGACATCAACTCCCAACCCAAGTCCTAAACCGAAATTGAATTTATTGATCGCATCTTTATCTATGCTTTCAGAATTCGACTGGGTTTGTGTAGCGGTATTGTTCCCGGTTGTGGTTGTAATGGTAGATTCACCCTTAGTTTTTCCACTCAAAAAATAGCTGAACTCAGGGCCGGCTTCAAAATAAAAGTTTTTTAAAGGCCTGAACTGTACCATCAAAGGAACCGAGATATAATTTAAATTCACTTTTTCATCTTTCTGCATCTTCACCGTGGTATCTCCTGTGGTAACGCTTGATGAGGAAATTACACTTCTTGCTCCCATTTCATTGTATAAAACTTCCGGCTGTAAGCTGATTTTCTCAGATAAAGGAACATTCACAAAAGCACCTGCATGAAATCCTATCTTCTGATTATTGGTACTCAGTTTCTGCTCACTGAATGAGGCGGCATTGGCTCCTGCTTTAATACCGAATCTGATGGGATCTTTTTCTTTATTAACAGTAGTGGTTGTAACAACGGTTGTTGTCGTTTCCTGAGCAAAGGCTAATGAGCCAGCGACTATTGCTAGTCCTAGAAATAACTTCTTCATAATTTCATTTTTTATTTTACTATTTTTTGCCTAATCGTTTAATCAGACCATGAATACTTTACAAAAGACTTGCCAAAATCTTTATATAGTGAATTATAAAAAAAGGAATAACGAGAGCTGATTAAAGATCAACATAAGTAATTGTTTTATGTTGTAAAAAATTAATCATATTAATAAAATTGATTAAAAAATTATGTTAAAAACAGAAAAATAAAGCCGGCTTAAAATTATATTAAAATTAAAGCAGAAATGATAATAAATCTAAAAATAGAAAGATTTAGCACAGATTTACCGACAAGAATTAAACGAAAAGATCAGGCTTAAATCAATTAAACCCGACCTTTTCGATTGAAACTAAAATCTGTTACTTAACAGGCATGATAAGTATTTGCATATTTTGAAGCACATTTCTACTGTCTCTGCAAATGAAAAAAAGTATATCCCGTCGCTGTAGTAGCAGTGATAGGTACATTTGTACTACAATTTACAGGATAAGCATATCCTATAATTTTTACCTGGTCTCCTTCATTTAGAAAATAGGACGCGGAAGTATTGGCCGGTCCCATATCAGGAACACTGCCGTTTATTTGTCCTCCATTTACACCTATATAAGAATTGCCTATTGCTATCGTGTTTCCGTTTACTTGTATATAAACCGCATTGTTATAAGAACAGCCTGTACTATGACGGAACGCCGCACTCATATTATACCATCCTTTTTTGCCTGCCGGTACCGTGAATATTCCATTACTAAATGCCGAACCGAAATCATTTCTTTGTGCCACCCAATCAGAAATTGTAATGAATTGTCCTGCAGATATAGGTTGAGTACCCGCAGAAAAAGCAGAAAACCCCATAGCAGTATCAGCTTTAAGAGGGATCCACTGACTGCCATTATTATAATATAATCCAGGGGCAACATTGTTAGGTGCTGTTCCGGCTGTAGCTGTATTATATACTACCATACCTTCTACATGGGCAGTAAGTGGGTTAGGAACATTGGTACTCGCTAAAGCTACGCGGTTGGGTAGAAGCCCTTTATTGGATGAACCAAGATCGAGGCTTGCATTCAGATTGGGGTTTGCAATACCAATTCCTACACTTCCGGATTGAGCAAATACGGAAAAAAAATTAAAGACAACCAATACTAAAACAAAAAACAATTTTTTTTTCATTGTAAAATATATTTAGGATTTATAATTTCAGGAATCTTGATCTTATGAATAATTTTGTCTGATTATTCGAACACGCTTTATCTATTGCAGTTGCTTAACTTCAGGTCGATAAAATTAATTAAAATTTTTTCCGATAAATTTGAGAATCTGTAGAAAGAAAGATAGGCTCGCGTAGAAATTTTTCTATAAGATAATCGGTAGAAAGTATTTCAGAATTGCATACTAACCCCAATTATTCGTTAATATGAAGGAATAAAATATCAGCTTTGAGAAAGTTTCCTATCAAAAAATAAAACGAAAAGGTCAGGCTTAATAAATTAAACCCGACCTTTTCTATTGAAATCAAAATCTGTTACTTAAACTTATAGGCAAGACCTACCTGGAATACATTATTTTTTCCGTCAGCCTGTACACCGCCTGTTTCTTTAGCAATATCTATTACACCGGCAACATATCTTGCGGTAACACCAATGTTATCCGTAAAATAATAACCGGCTCCAAGACCGATACCGAAGTCAAATCCTTTGATATAATCGTTTCCGCTTACTGATACTGACTGATATTTGAATTTGGAATCTACCAGGAAGCTGAATTGTGGCCCTGCTTCAAGATAAAATTTCGGAGTAGCATTATACTGGAACATTACAGGAACCGAAATATAACTTAAATTGACTTTAAGGTCATCATTTCCGTCTGCTTTTGCTCCCACGCCATTGTATAAAATCTCAGGTTGGATGCTGAAAGTTGAAGCAATCGGAAGGTTCATAAATGCACCACCATAAAATCCGGCTTTAGCTTTAGAATCACCTCCTGAAATCGTAGAAACGTTAAGACCTGCTTTTACTCCAAATTTCTGTGCAAATGTAAAAGAACCGGCAACTATTGCTAATCCTAAGAATAATTTTTTCATGGTTATAATTTTATTTATTTGAACTTGTTTTATACAAATATCCTACCAAAAAATGTTAATTTATGAAATAATTACTAAAAAAGGCTAGATTTAATTAAAATCTAACCTTTTTCTATTGAAACTTAAAATTTGTTAATTGAATGGGGTATTCCTTAGAATTTATAAGCTAAACCTACCTGGAATACATTGTTTCTTACTGCATCAGATCCGTTAGGTCTGTCTTTAGCAACGTCTGTTAAACCTGCTACATATCTTGCAGTAATACCGATGTTATCAGTGAAATAATATCCTGCTCCTAAACCGATACCAAAGTTGAATGTTTGTAAATCATCTTTGTAGTTATCAGAGGTAGATGAATTACCTGTACTTTCATTTTTCACTTTATTTTTTGCGCTTACCATGAATCCGAATTCAGGACCTGCTTCTAAATAAAGGTTTGGAATCACATTATACTGGAACATTACCGGCACTGCGATGTAGTCTAATTTACTTGAAGCTGAAAATTTAGTTCCTGCTACAGTGTAATCTGCTTTGCTACCATACTGAGAATACAATACCTCAGGCTGGATGCTGAATGAACTAGCAATTGGGATATTTGCAAATACTCCGGCGTTAAAACCTATTTTAGATTTTTGATCATCTAAGCCCTCATCTTTAGAAAGAGAAGAAACATTCATCCCACCCTTAATACCGAATCTGATCGGAGAAGCTGATGAAGTAGAATTTGTTTGCTGAGCAAAAGCAAATGTACCTGCTGTAAGTGCTATTCCTAAAATTAACTTTTTCATAATTTTGATTTTTAATATTTACTATTCTAATTTTAAATTTTACTACTGTCAATTTTTCGATTGACGCAGAGTATCTTTCAAATTGCTTGCCAAAGTAAGTATTATGATAAATATCAGTAAAAAACCACCCGTTAAAACAGATGGTTTTATTTTAAAATTACTTATAAATCAATTGATTGCATAACCGATTAAACGTTTGTTTAGAAAAAGTCTAAATTATTGAAATTATGAAAATCAGACCTGTTTTTTATCCATTAAGCGTCATTTAATTTTCTGTAAAAGCTCAAAGATCCGGCTATATTTTGCTGACTGCATTCATAATCATAGGTACAGAAACCGATTTCCGTAAGTAAGGAAAAGTTGATTTTACTATCCGTATTCTTTTTATCATTCAGTAATAAAGCAAAAATATCCTCATCTTTAAAATCAGTAATATCCAGGTACGGATAATATCTCTGGATATTTTCGATGATGATCTGAGCATCTTCTTCGGAAATTAAATTTTCAAGATAAGCAAGATGAGCTTCACAGATCATTCCTGCTGCTACAGCCTCACCATGTAAAACAGGATTTCCCTGTTCCAGGCACAGGCTTTCAATAGCATGACCGATTGTGTGGCCGAAATTCAGGGTCTTTCTGATATTTTTTTCATGAAAATCTTTTTCTACCACATCCTGTTTAATATCCATAGAAGTCTGAATATGGGGAATAAGAGCTTCCGTATCAAGTGTATGGATCTTAATAAGGTTTTCCCAATGGGCTTTATCGGCAATTAACCCGTGCTTGAGCATTTCTGCAAAACCACTTCTTAATTCTTTAAACGGGAGAGTATCTAAAAATTTAGGATACACAAAGATCTGTTCCGGAAAGGTAAAAGTTCCGACCATATTTTTATAATGCATCAGGTCAATTCCTGTTTTTCCGCCGATAGATGCGTCACACATTGATAAAAGAGTGGTTGGGATATTGATAAACTGGATTCCTCTTTTATAGGTGGAAGCCACAAAGCCACCCATATCTGTAATAACACCACCACCGAGATTGATAACTAAAGCCTTCCGGTCTGCTTTCATTTCCGTCAGAATTTCCCAAAGCTGGTTAGCTGTCTGAATATTTTTCATTTCTTCACCGGCTTCGATCTCGAGAATCTCAAAAGCCAGATCGGTTTCCATATTTCCTAAAAGAATGGGCAGACAGTATTCATGTGTATTTTCATCAACCAATATAAAGATTTTGCTGAAAGATTTTTCGTGTAAAAAGTCATTTAATTGAGAAAAACTATCGTTTAATAATGTTATCATTTTCGGATTTTCTATAAATTTAATTATAAACTATACTGCAAAGTTATGATTCTTAATTTTTAACTCGTAACTAAATTACTATCTTTGCAGAAATATTTAGAATGAGCAGAGACAATAATAATTCAGGAAGACCTAAAAGACCCAGAGTTTCAACAAGAAATTCCGGAAGTTCTCGCGCTCCTAAATCTGGAAATTCTTCAGAGTCAAAACCTTTTAAAAAGCCGTTTTCAAAAAGTGGTGACAAGAGTTTTGGTGAAGCCAATTTTGATAACCGCGATGAAAATCAAAACTCAAAATCAGAGAGAACCCCTTACGTTACCAATAAAAGTAATGATAAAAAACCTTTTGGAAGATCAAATTCAAAAAGAGGCGGAAGAGATTTTGACACCAGGGATAAGTACGAAAGAGGCAGCTTAAAATATGGTAGAAGACCTTCTAGTGGAGACGGCAGAGATGAAGACAGGGCAAAATCTTTTGTACAGAAGAGAAGATTAAACAAAATAGAGAAAGATGTACATAAAGACACGATTCGTCTTAATAAATACATTGCAAATTCCGGAATATGCAGCAGGAGAGAAGCTGATGAGCTGATCACCCAGGGCTTGGTAGAAGTAAACGGAGTGGTAGTAACTGAAATGGGATACCAGGTTCAGAAAACCGACAAAGTAGTTTTTGACGGCCAGAGCATTACCCCGGAAAAGCCTGTTTATGTACTTCTGAATAAGCCTAAAGGCTATATTTCAACTACCAAAGATGATAAGGCAAGAAAAACCGTAATGGATCTGGTAGCAAATGCTTCCCCATACCGTGTTTTTCCTGTAGGAAGATTAGACCGTTCCACAACAGGGGTTATCTTATTAACCAACGACGGGCACATGACAAAAAAACTGACGCATCCTTCTTTTGAAGCGAAAAAGATTTATCATGTGACTCTGGATAAGAAATTAACGCATGAAGATATGAAGCTGATCGTAGAAGGAATCCGTCTGGAAGAAGGAGTGGTAAAAGTAGACCAGATTTCATTCATTGAAGGAAAACCGAAAAATGAGATCGGAATTGAAATTCATATCGGATGGAACCGTGTGATCAGAAGACTATTCCAGAGATTAGGATATGAAGTGGAAGCTTTAGACAGAGTAATGTTTGCAGGCCTTACCAAAAAGAACATCAAAAGAGGACACTGGAGAATCCTTTCGGAACTGGAAGTGAATAACCTGAAAATGCTTTAAGAGTTATAAGTTTTGAGTTATGAATGATGAGTTATATGAGTTATGAGTTTTTAATTTATTCTTAAACATTCAGCAAAATATAAAGCGTGGTAATTTAATTATCACGCTTTTTTATGGTCTTAAAATTTTTTTGTCTAGCTTTTTCTATAAATAAAATGATCAGTAAATAGTTGGGATACCTTTACAATAATACCCAACTCATAACTCATCATTCATAACTTATAACTCAAAAACCTATCCCAGAACAGTTACCCCTTTCTGAATCATTTCATAGATGGCATCCCTGCCGTTATCAGGTTTTACGTTCACAGCGCGAGTTCCGTTGAAATGCAGACAGGTTACATATCCGTTGGCTACTGCATCGGTAGAAGTAAATTTTACACAATAATCCAGAGCTAAACCAACAATTTCCAATAGCTGGATATCATGGTATTTCAGGAAATCATCAAGACCGGTTTTCATGAAGTGATTGTTATCCTGGAAACCACTGTAACTGTCAATTTCAGGGTTCTTGCCTTTTTGTATAATATGAGTTACCTTGTCTCTGTTCAGGTCCTTATGAAATTCGGCTCCGAAAGTTCCCTGTACACAATGATCAGGCCACATAAACTGTGGAACGCCATTCAGAATAATACTTTCACCTACTTTTTTGCCGTTATTGCTGGCAAAACTTTTATGATCGGCCGGATGCCAGTCCTGGGTAAGAACGATCTGATCATATTCATTTTCTTCCATCAGAAGGTTGATATAAGGAATTATTTCGTTTGCTCCCGGAACCGCCAAAGCACCGCCTTCACAAAAATCATTCTGTACATCTACTATTATTAACGCTTTTTTCATATTTAGATTTCTCGAATTTTTGATAAATTTACAAAAAACTAATGCGCAAAAATTTGTCCAAAACAGAATTATCGGACAAATCGGCCATATTAAAATCTAATACTAATATAATGAATGACTTGGAGCAAAAGAAATACCCTATAGGAAAGTTTGAACCCTCTGAACCTATCTGTGACGTCAAACTTGATGAGCATATTAAAGTAATCAAAAACTTTCCGGAAAAACTTAAAAATCTTATCGAAGACTTTAATGATGACCAATTAGATACCCCATACAGAGAAGGTGGCTGGACGGTAAGACAGCTTGTCAATCATATTGCCGACAGCCATATTAACAGTTTTATCCGTTTTAAACTGGCGATCACTGAAGATAATCCTACCATCAAACCTTATGACGAAGCCAAATGGGCAGAGCTTCAGGACAGTGTAAATATGCCGGTAAAACCTGCGATGAGAATGATCAAAGGAACTCATCAGCGATGGACAGCCCTGCTTAAAACCCTCACCAATAAACAATTTGAGAGAACTTTTCATCATCCTGAAATGAATAAGGATTATGACCTGAGGTATTATCTTGCTTTCTATGTATGGCATTGTGACCATCATTTTGCCCATATTCAAAATCTGAAGATAGAAAAAGGTTGGTAAAAAAAAGTCTTCATAATCCTGTCTGTTTCGGGGAAATTATTACCAGGATTTCCATGTTATCTGAAAATTCTCCAAAAAAATGGGGCCAGATGAGTGTTGCCCAGATGCTGAAACATTGCGATTTTGTCCTTCAGATTGCACTTAAAAAAATTCATCTTCCGCCTATTAATGCTCTTTTTGGGACAATAGGAAGGGTCACTAAAATAGAAATGCAGATTTTCAATAACGGAATTCCCCGAAATATGCCTACTTTTCAAAAACTTATCGTTAATTTTGAATGTAATTTTGATGAAGCAAAAGAAAGCCTTCTGAAAACATTGGACGATTATCAGCTGGCCTATCAAAACAACTTACTCCCGGATTATCATGTTCTTTTTGGAAAAATGAAAGAAAAGGATTGGGGATTTCTGGAGTATAAGCATCTTGATCATCATCTTAAACAATTTAATGTATGAGTTTTTTTGATAAAATATTTGGTGGAAAAGAAGAAAATCCCGAACAAAAATCTTTCTGGAAAAAAATAGAATCTGAAGATGATTTAGCAAAAGCTATTGAATATTCTTTTCATCATAAAATTGCGATTTTTAAACACTCAACGAGTTGCTTCATCAGCAAAACCGTATTGAGAAATTTTGAAAAAGAAGTAAATAACAGTGATGAGAAAGCTGATTTTTATTTCCTTGATTTATTAGCATACAGACCGCTTTCAAACAAAATAGCAGCAGACTTCGGGATCAGACACGAAAGCCCGCAGTTAATTGTCATAGAAAACGGGAAAGCTGTCAGTAATGCTTCACATCAGCACATATCCTTAAGCCAGATCGTATCATGAAGAATATCAATAATTATTTAGCAAAAGTTTTAAATGTTCCTATTGAAAAAGTGAACATGTGCAGTCTGCATTATGAAGTAAAGAAAATCCCTAAAAACCAGTTTCTTTTACAATACGGTGAGATCTGCAGATATATATTCTTTGTGGAAAAGGGCCTTTTAAAAATGTATTCCATCGATAAAAACGGAAAGGAACACATTATACAGTTTGCCCCGGAAAGCTGGCTGATTTCAGACAGAAGCAGCCTTTATTTCAACGAAAAATCAATTTACTATATTGAAGCTGTTGAAGACTGTGAGATCCTGTTTTTGCACCCTGATTTCTTTAATAAGCTGGTTGAGCAGTTTCCAAACAGTATTGAAAGAAGCGATATCCTGCTGCAGAAACACATCAGAAGCCTTCAGAACAGGATCAATTCTTTATTGGGAGAAACGGCAGAAGAAAGATACCTGAAATTCATCAAAATGTATCCCGATTTGTTGTTGAGAGTCCCGCAATGGATGATTGCTTCGTACTTGGGAATTACCCCTGAAAGTTTAAGCCGGGTAAGAAAAGAACTGGCAAGAAAGAATTTTGTAGCCGATAAATAATCAGATCAAATCATTTTCGCAAGACTCCCGATCTGCCTTAATTTTGTCTGGGTTTCCTCCGACCAGGGAAGGCCGATGCAAAGCCGCATACAGTTTTCAAACTGATCCTGTAAAGTAAACATTCTGCCGGGAGCAATGCTGATATTTTGTTTGATCGCAAGATCATATAAAGCTCTCGTATCAATCTTTTTATCAAATTCCACCCAAAGAGAAAGCCCTCCCTGCGGCCTGCCTGTTTTTGTACCTTCAGGAAAAGATTCAGCTATGGTCTGCACATAATTCTGGTAATTGCTCTGTAGGGTTCTTCGCAGTTGCTGCAGATGCTTTTCATATTTTCCGGTTTTCAGGAAATTGGCAACCGCTTCGTTTACAATTGAAACAGAAGAAGTGGAATGAAGCAGTTTAAGCTTCAGTATTTTATCTTTGTATTTTCCGGGAGCAATCCAGCCCACACGATATCCCGGCGCCAGTGTTTTTGAAATCGAGCTGCAGTACAGAACGTTTCCTTCCTTGTCAAAAGATTTGCAGCATTTAGGCCGGCTTGCCCCAAAATAAAGATCTCCATAGACATCATCTTCAATCAGGGGAATCTCATTTTCTGCCAGAAGTTTTACCACTTCTTTTTTATTCTCATCCGGCATACAGCTGCCTAAAGGAGTATTATAATTGGGAATCAGCAGGCATATATTGATTTCAGGGATCATTTTCTTTAAGGCTTCAATTTCAATGCCTGTAGTAGGATGGGTAGGCAATTCCAAGACCTTTAATCCCAATCCGTTGGCCAGTTGTAAGATCCCGGGATAACATGGGCTTTCAATAGCAATCGTATCACCGGGTTTCCCTAAGGCCATCAGACAGAAAGCCAGGGCATTCAATCCTCCGTTTGTCGTTACCAGATCATTTTCGCTAAAGTTTCCGCCCCATAATAATGACCGTAATGCAATTATCCTTCTGAGTTTCAGATTTCCCTGTAGCTCTTCATATTCAGTTCCGCCTTCTTTCAGTTCACGGGTTGCATTCACGATTTCCTTTTTGAGTTTTGCCTGTGGCAGCAAGTCTCCGGAAGGAATTCCTATCGAAAAAATGGTCAGCCCTTTTTTACCCATATTTTCATATACTTTACTGATCAGCTCATCCGGTTCATCATTATTAGCCATTAAAGAAGGACGGCTTACATCAGGCAAAGGAAGTTTTATAGAGAAAAAAGGGCTCACAAAATACCCTGATTGCGGCTTGGATTCTATTAATGATTGAGATTCCAGTTCCAGAAAAACACGTTTTGCCGTATTCATACTGATCTGATATTCCTGACAGAGCATTCTCACAGACGGAAGCTTGTCTCCCGCCTTCAATACGCCGTTTTTGATCTGGAAAGCAATTCCGTTTGCAATCTCTGTATATAAAAATTCTTTGCTCATACTCAAACTGTGTCCATGCAAATATACAAAACTGAGACTGTGATAATTTAATTTTCTGTTCTAATTTTGAACCATAAAAAAATAGAATGGCAACAGATACTTTATCAAAAGATCAGACGATAAACGGATGGATTAACGGTTTTATAGGCGTATTGCTTTTCAGCGGTTCTTTACCGGCCACGAAACTTGCCGTAACGGATATGGATCCTGTTTTTGTCACCATCGCCCGTGCAGGAATTGCAGGAATATTGGCTTTGTCGGTTTTATTAATCTATAAAGAAAAGATACCCTCCAAAAAACAGATATTTCCATTGGTACTTGTATCAGTTGGCTGTGTCATCGGGTTTCCGTTGCTTTCTTCACTGGCTTTGCAGTATCTTACTTCGGCTCATTCTATTGTATTCTTAGGAATGTTGCCTCTTGCTACTGCTGTATTCGGTGTTTTCCGAGGTGGAGAGCGTCCGCATCCTATATTCTGGTTTTTTTCTATTATCGGAAGTCTTCTGGTGATCGGCTATGCTGTCTTTCAAGGGATTTCTGCATCTCCAACTGGCGATATCTTAATGCTTGCGGCCATCATTTTATGTGGACTGGGATATGCCGAAGGAGCAAAACTTTCAAAAGACCTGGGCGGATGGCAGGTTATTTCTTGGGCCTTGGTAATTGCATTACCTCTGATGCTTCCGTTATTCTTTTTTTATTTTCCGGATTCTGTTGAGCAGGTAAGCACAGGAGCTTGGCTGGGATTAGCTTATATTGCACTATTCAGTATGTTTATCGGGTTCATATTCTGGTACCGCGGGCTTGCTCAGGGCGGGATCACCACTGTGGGCCAGTTACAGCTGCTACAGCCGTTTTTTGGATTAGGTTTAGCGGCCTGTTTGCTTCATGAGCCGGTAAACATCGGGATGATCGGCGTAACAATCGGAGTTATTCTGTGCGTTGCCGGTACAAAAAAGTTTGTTAAATAATGACTTTTTCAAAAAATAAGGCTTATGACCCAAATCATAAAGTTTTGTGCGTTTTATTTATAGTTTTGTCATATAAATATGAATTTTTCATTTAAATACAAATATCAATATCATTTATTCATGAAAATTTCATAAAAACACCACACGACAAAATAAAATAGTATGAAAATTATCACATCATTAAGCCTTATTATGGTACTTACAGTTCTGAGCTGCAAAAAGGAAAAAGAAAATCAGGTAAACAATAGCATTGACACTATATCCACCTCTGATAACACAGTAACTCCTCCGGTAACTTCTGATACCATAACTACGGCAATTCCTCCAAGAGACAGTGCCTATACTGTTACTACACCAGGATCTTCCAAAAAGGATTCAATAAAATAATAATTTTCATTCAGATTCTTTGTATCATCCAAAGCGCATTGGATGTATCGGTGTAAAATATTGAATACCAATGCTTTATTAACTCATTTTAACTATCGTATTATTAAAGTCGGTGCGATTTTTGCACTAACAAAATACTGTTCTATAAAATTTTTTACTAAGATCTGTTTTGTCAACTTTTTTAACATTATTAATTTTAAAAGCAACTATTATGGTAATTAGTGAAAAAATCTTATTCTCTACAGGAGGGATTATCGGGGAATATAATCCCTCTGAAATAATTTTCAGCGAAGGTGATTTACCTCATTTTTATTATCAGATTATTGAGGGAGAAGTAAAGCTCAATAATTACAATGAAGAAGGAAAAGAGAGCATTCAGGGTTTGCTGACAGACGGGCAAAGTATCGGTGAATCTTTACTTTTTACAGATAATCTTTATCCCTTCAATGCAGTTTCCCTTAGTCATTGTAAAATTATAAAGCTTTCAAAACATCTGTTTATTGGGTTATTGAAACAACACCCTGAAATTTGTTTTGATATAAATAAATTCCTTTCTCAGAGATTGTATTTTAAACATGTCATGGCACAAAATATTTCGTCTCAAAACCCGGCCAATAAGCTTAAAACCCTCCTGGATTATTTTAAAAGCCAACAGTCAGAAAATAAGCCTTATTCTTTTCTGGTACCTTTAACCCGTCAACAAATGGCCAATTTTACCGGCTTATGTGTAGAAACGGTTATAAGAGCTTTAAAAAAAATGGAGCAAAATAATTTGCTGCAAATTGAGAACAGAAAAATTTTGTATTAACACTAATCATTCTTATTTTTCTTACTAAAACCAAAAATATGAAAACGATTAGCTGTATGAATATTGACCCGGAACTTTTATACTCGTTCGGTGCTGAAGATAAGAGTTATAAATCCCGGGAATTGATTTTCAGAGAAGGTGATCACGCACTGTATTATTATCAGATTACTGAAGGAAAAGTAAAACTTAATAATTACAATGAAGAAGGAAAAGAGTTTATTCACAATATATTAGGTGAAAACCAGAGTTTTGGAGATTCATTGCTGTTTCTGGAAAAACTGTATCCAACTAACGCCATATCTCTGAAAGCCTCTAAAATTATAAGAATCCCTAAAAACAGATTTCTGGAATTACTAAGAATACATCCTGAAATTTCTTTGAGTATGAACGCCTGCCTTTCCCAAAGGCTCTACTATAAGGTTTTAATGACAAAATACATGGCATCTCCAAATCCTGTATTAAGATTGAAAGGCCTTATGGATTATTTAAAAAGCTATACAGAAAACGACTGTCAGTTTTGCTTTCATGTAGAGCTTACCAGACAGCAGATTGCCAACCTGACCGGCTTGCGGGTAGAAACTGTCATCAGGACTTTGAAAAAAATGAACGAAGAGAACTCATTAAAAATTGACAAAAAGAGAATATTATATTAGTAACATGACTCCAGTCATAAAAAATCTATATTTTCTCACTTATTTTTGATATACCAATTTATCATTACTTTATCTGGATAAAGTACACATTTAACGGTTTCGATTTAAGAAAGCATCAAATTATTAATTGTTGTTCAATACTAGTCACGCTCAATAATTAATTAATAAATCACTTAATATTAATTACAAAAAATTTAGAGTTATGAACACTAGAAATTCAAACAATCGTAGTTCAAGGAGAAATTCTTCGGATGAGTCAAGATCAACGCTTGAGGAAGTTTATCAATTAGGATATGACCACGGTTACAGCGACGCGTCGGAAGAAGAAGAATATGATGATGATTTCTCAGACTTTGAGGATTATTATGATGATTACAATGACGACGACGATGATGATTATGATGACGAAGAATATGACGATGACTACGATGATAATGAAGATGATGAGAACAGCAACGGCCGCGGAGGCCGGAGAGGAGGTTCCCGTGGTGGAAACCAACAAAGAGATGATCAGGGAAGATTCACTTTCGGAAGCGGAAGAGGTCGTTCTAATTCGGGATCAGGTTCTGGGAGAGGAAGATCCGGAGGATCAGGGAATGACTCAGGCTCAAGAAGTTCAAATTCAAGATCCGGTGGCAGCAGTCGTTCAGGGCGTAGCTCCAACTCAGGATCAGGTAATAGCAATGGTACATCAAAAAGAGGTTTTGCTTCCATGAGCAAAGCTGAACGTACCAGAATCGCCCGTATGGGAGGCCAGGCTTCTCATGGTGGTGGAAGATCCTCCAGCTCAAATTCCAACTCCGGTTCGGGAAGAGGAAGATCCGGCGGAAATGGCGGTTCAGGTCGTGGTTCCAATTCAGGTTCAGGAAGATCCGGATTTGGAGGCAGACGTAATTCATAATTATTAATGATTGCCTCTTTATTATTAAATGTAAAGAGGTAATCTTTTCAATTCAACACCAACACATATCTAATATATTATGGCAACCAAAACAACAGAAAACAACAGTATAAACACTACAGGTGCAGCAACTGCTGAGAAAAAAATACCGGTAGACAATGCTTCCGTAGATAAAAATGAAATGAAAAACTCTTCCCTGCACAAATTTTTTGTAAGCTCTTTAAAGGATATTTATTATGCCGAAAATGCAATTATTGATGCGCTTGAAAAAATGCAGGAAGCTGCTACAACTGAAGAATTGAAAGATGCTTTTGAAGATCATCAGCTACAGACCAAAAAACACATCAGCCGTCTGGAAAAAGTCTTCAAATTAATTGATGAAAAGCCTGAAAAAAAGGAATGTGAAGCAATTAAAGGAATTATCAAAGAAGGAGAAGAAATTATAAAATCCACTCAAGACGGCTCTATGACAAGAGATGCTGCATTGATCATTGCTGCTCAGAAAGTAGAACATTATGAGATTGCAACCTATGGCGGCCTTGCCCAGCTCGCTATCACAATGGGACATGACAAAGCTGCCGATCTCCTGGAGAAAACTCTCGAAGAAGAGGAAGATACCGATTATAATCTCACTGAAATTGCCGAGACATTTATCAATTTCGATGCAGAACAGGAAGATTAAGATACTCTATCATAAGCCATATAGAATATACTGTATGGCTTATTTAACCATGAAACTAATTATATATGGATTGTCGAAAAATAGTAAGATCATTGAAATCTGACCGCTTCATAAGAGTTACCAATCAGGGGAACTGGTTTGAAAACGGAGCTACGATTTATGCAAAAGAAATAAAGGAAAATATTTTTCTATTATTTGTCATCCTTAAAGACGTAGATATTGAAAATGTACGGGCTCTGATCGCACATTTTGATTGTTTTAAAAGTATCGGACTGAAAGAACCTGAACAGATCATGTTTTATCTTTCGATTAAAGACAAAGAAGACCTTCATTATTTTGAAAAATATTTAAAAACCCTGTCCGTATGATATTTGAAAACGACACTTTAAAATATTCAGGTCTCTATGACAAAAACAACCCGATAGAGAATGAATCTTTATTTCCGAGTGAGATCAATTCATACGGAGTAATGGCATTTCTGATCAAATCTCTGGAAAAGATCAAAAATAATGCACAATGTGAAGTCCTTAAAAGGATAATCGACGCCCATATCAGCGAATACCTTCTTCATATCAGTAAGTACCATAATGAAAACTCAGGAAAAATAATGAATTCGGGTACAGAAACCTCATTTGAAGAACCCTATTTCACTCTATATGCCAAAACAGCTTATTATAAAGTTTTAAAAGAAGAAGAATATCTGAATAAATTATTGAGCACTTTAGAAACAGGACAAACATCTGATACCGGTGCACCAACTTTGATTTGATCGTTTAATCCACAAAACAAAAAATAATATGAAAGACCAGAAACAAAATAATAAAAAGTCAGACCAGCTGGAATCATTAACCACTTCCAATGATAATGAAATGCTTACCACAAACCAGGGGCTCAAGATTAATGACAATCAAAATTCATTAAAATCCGGCGACAGAGGCCCTACCTTATTGGAAGATTTTATTTTAAGGGAAAAGATCACCCATTTTGATCATGAAAGGATTCCTGAAAGGATCGTTCATGCCCGCGGCTCAGGTGCTCATGGCGTTTTTAAGCTTAACAAAAGTCTTGCTCAATACACCAAAGCCGGGTTTTTAAGTGAGGTCGGAAAAGAAACACCGGTCTTTGTAAGGTTCTCAACCGTTGCAGGGAGTAGAGGAAGTACCGATCTGGCAAGAGATGTAAGAGGATTTGCCATTAAATTTTATACTGACGAAGGAAATTATGATCTGGTAGCGAATAATATGCCCGTTTTTTTCATTCAGGATGCGATTAAATTTCCGGATCTTGTACATGCCGTAAAACCGGAACCGGACAACGAAATTCCACAGGCAGCTTCAGCTCATGATACATTCTGGGATTTCATCTCACTAATGCCGGAAAGTATGCACATGATCATGTGGCTGATGAGCGACAGAGCCATTCCAAGAAGCTTAAGAATGATGGAAGGATTTGGGGTACATTCTTTTAAGTTTATTAACGAAGAAGGGAAATCCCATTTTGTAAAATTCCATTTTAAACCTAAATTGGGAGTACATTCCGTTGCCTGGGATGAAGCCCAGAAAATTTCGGGAGTAGATCCGGATTTCCACCGCAGAGATTTGTGGGAAGCTATTGAAGCCGGAAGTTTTCCTGAATGGGATTTCGGAGTGCAGCTTATTCCCGAGGAAGACGAAAATAAATATGATTTTGACCTTCTTGACCCTACCAAAATCGTTCCTGAAGAAGTAGTACCCGTAGAAATTGTAGGAACCCTGACTTTAAATAGAAATCCGGATAACTTTTTTGCAGAAACCGAACAGATTGCATTTCATCCCGGACATCTTATCCCCGGAATTGATTTCACTAACGACCCATTGCTGCAGGGAAGATTATTTTCATATACAGATACCCAGCTTTCAAGACTGGGATCACCAAACTTTCACGAAATCCCGATCAACAGATCAGTTAATACCGTTCACAACAACCAGCGTGACGGGCATATGAGACAGCAGATCGTAAAAGGAAAAGTAAGCTATGAACCCAATTCTATCGGTGGTGGCTGCCCTTTTCAGGCTATGATGAAGGAAGGCGGCTTTACCTCCCATCAGGAAAAGGTTTCGGGAACTAAAATCCGTCAAAGAAGCAAAAGTTTTGTTGACCATTATTCGCAGGCTAAATTATTTTACAACAGCCAGTCGGCCCCGGAAAAACTGCACCTTCAGAATGCACTTATTTTTGAATTGTCAAAAGTTACCATTCCTGAAATCAGGGAAAGAGTAGTAGGACAGATTTCATTTATTGATAAAACTCTAGCTTCAAGGGTAGCTGAAAAATTAGGAGTAAAAGTTAAAAAACCTGATCTTCCCAATCAAAGTATTCCGGCAGACGCCAATCCTGCAGATCTGCAAAGTGAGGAAAGAGAACCAAAAACAAAAATCTCTGATGCGCTGAGCATGAAAGATACTGTAAAAGACACCATTAAAACAAGGAAAATAGGCTTTATTACAGCCAACGGAGCTGATGCAGGTGCCCTTACCACATTGAAAGATAAACTTGAAAAAGAAGGAGCAAAAGTAGAGCTCATTGCGCCAAGCCTTGCCCCGGTAAGAATCAATGACGGGACAAAGCTTACCCCGAAACATTCTCTTACCAGTACTGCAAGCGTATGTTTTGATGCTTTATATATTTCTGCAGGTGAAGATTCTGCAAAAGAACTCTTACTGCCGGAAAACAAGCACCAGGCTTTACATTTCATCAATGAGGCTTATAAGCACTGTAAGGCGATCTATTTCGGGGCAGGTACCGAAGGACTTTATAAGAGCAGCAATGTGGCTTTGAAAAAACATGAAGACCCGGCCATCATCACCTGGTCAGAGAACAAGCCGCAAAACAAATTCGTAGATGCAATTGCCGGCCACAGGGTCTGGGATCTGGAATTAGAAAGAAATTCCTAATCATTTTCAACATAATCAGAAACACCTTCACATCACATTTAAATATAAAACCATGAAAGCTTTAATTTTTCATCCACAGATTCAAGATGCTAATGATGCTACTTTAAAAGTACAGAAATGACCATCACATTTATTCGGGCGGTGTCCTTAAAACCCGCCCCGGGATAAATGGAGTATAAATTTCCTCTCAGAATTTATCCGGATATAATACTTAATTCTTTTTAACAGCTTAAAACAAAATGCTATGGAATTTCAAAAAAATCTTTTAGAATACATAAGTCATTCATTGATCACGACAAATGAAACCATTTCAATTGTAGAAAGTGTGACTTCCGGATGTCTGCAATTGGCCTTCTCACAGATGCCGAATGCTTCATTATTTTACAAGGGCGGAATGACCGCTTATACACTTCCGGAAAAAGTAAGATTACTGAATGTAGACAAAACAGAAGCCGAAGAATGCGATTGTGTTTCAGAAAATATCGCGGAAACAATGGCTCTTAATATTGCAAAGTTATATGAAACCGATTGGTCCATTGCCACAACAGGTTATTGTACACCCATAAGAAATTCTGCATATAAAATTTTTGCCTATTTCTCTTTTGCTTACAAGGGTGAAATCATTCTTACCAAAAAACTTGAACTGCATCCCAAAACACAGGCCCTGAATGCCCAGTTATATTACACAGAATTTATTTTAGGATGCTTTAAAAGTGAAATGAATAAACAGCTATTAATTTTAGAATAAATCTATGGAACGTAAAAATCAATATGTACTGGTAACAGGAGCAACCAGCGGAATCGGCTACGAGCTGGCAAAATTATTTGCAAAAAACGGCTATGACCTGATTATCGTTGCCAGGGATCATGAAGAATTAAAAAACAAATCCCAGGAATTTAAAAACTATGGTGTCAACGTGATCAGTATTTCAAAAAATCTGTTTCTGCAGGATGAAGTCTATGCGCTTTATTCTGAATTAAAATTAAATGGCATAACCCCTGAGATCCTTGTCAACAACGCAGGGCAGGGTGTTTACGGAAAATTTACGGATACCGACATCCACAGAGAAATAGATATTGTGAACCTGAATATTACTTCGGTTATCATACTGACCAAATTATTTTTAAAGGACCGCATGGCTAAAGGATCAGGGAAAATTTTAAACCTAGCTTCCATAGCCAGCAAATCTCCCGGTCCGTGGCAGTCGGTTTATCATGGGACTAAAGCTTTCATACTGTCGTGGTCTGAAGCCATCCGTGAAGAGCTGAAGGATACCGGAATTACGGTAACAGCACTTTTGCCGGGACCTACCGATACTGATTTCTTCAATAAAGCAGACATGAACAAAAGTAAAATCCTGCAGGATAAAGATAATCTGGCATCAGCTGCAGAAGTGGCATTAGAGGGTTACAATGCGTTGATGAACGGAGATGACCAATTGATTCCGGGATTTAAGAATAAGCTTAATGTCGCTATGTCAAACTTCACGACAGACAGCAGGGCAGCACATACTATGGGAGAAATGCAGAAACCTGCAACTGAAAAATAAAAATACAATGAGTGGATTGAGATTAAAAGACAAGTCTGTTCTTATCACGGGAGCTGACAGTGGAATAGGTAAAGCAGTCGCCCTGCTTTTTGCAAAAGAAGGAGCCAATATTGCCATTATTTATCATGAAGATGATGAAAGCGCCGAAACCACCAAAAATGAAATTCTGAATCTGGGACGGGAATGCATTATTTTTCCCGGAGATATCAATGATTATGAATTTTGTGAAGAAACAACGGCAAAAGTGATTATGGAATTCGGTGGAATTGATATTCTGATCAACAATGCAGGCATTCAGTTTCCGTCAGACAATATCGGAACTCTTGAAGAAGAAAACATCAGGAAAACTTTTGATTCTAATATTATCGGGATGATTCTGCTGACCAAAGTCGTATTTCCTTATCTGAAAGAAGGCGGAACGATTGTTAATACCACATCAGCCGTTGCCTATCAGGGACATGCCGAGCTTCTGGATTATTCCGCTACCAAAGGGGCCATCGTTTCATTTACACGCTCTCTGGCTTTACAGGCAAAACCAAAAGGCATCCGGGTGAATGCAGTCGCACCGGGACCTGTAGCGACACCTCTTACTAAAGAAACCTTTGGCGAAGAAGAGGAAAACTCCAATAAACCGCCTTTTGAAAGAAACGCAACTCCGGAAGAAGTGGCCGCCAGTTTTTTGTTTCTGGTAAGCGAAGATGCCGCACAGATTACAGGACAGGTGCTGCATCCCAATGGCGGACTGATTGTAAACGGATAAAAGGAAATTTAGATAAATAATGAAAAACAACACTTAAAATTATCACAATATGAAAGCAACAGCAACTATTCTTTTAGGAATCTTCTGTCTTTTTTCTTCAGCTTCATGCAGATGTAATCTTGATGAAGAAGAACCAAAGACAAAATATAAGAACAATAGCAAAAGTAACGGATCTGCCGAAAGCGATACGATATCTGTGAAAAGATAAAATACTATGGCTCCGGTTATTCAGTATTTAATTATCATCATTTAAAACAAAAAATATGTTCAGAGACGGCGCAAAAAAAAGTATCTGGCAGGAGGAGATCAAAAGATTTTCTTCGGAAGCCGGTCTGGAGACCGTGTTTGATGTAGCAGTAATTGGTGCAGGTATTACGGGCACATCAACAGCCTTAAAATTACAGGAAGAAGGAAAAAAATGTATTCTTCTGGAAGCAGCCAATATCGGTTTCGGAACCACCGGTGGTACTACCGCACATTTAAATGATTTTTTTGATACGACTTATTCTGAAGTCATCAGTAATTTTGGGCAGGAAAGTGCTGAGTTACTCTATAAAGCAGCTGTTGAAGCCTTAAATATTATCCGGATAAATATTCAGAAATACAATATAGATTGTGATTTTGAAGACAGAGCAGGATATCTTTTTGCTTTGGATGAGAAACAGCAAAAACAATTAAAATCCATTGTGGAAGGAGCTTTGAAAGTAGGGCACACCATGTCTTATACCCATGAGATTCCGTTTCCCATTCCATTTGAAAAAGCCGTAATAATTCCCGGGCAGGCACAGTTTCATCCCATAAAATATATCAGGGGATTGTGTGAAGCTTTTTTAAATTTGGGTGGACTTATCCTCGAAGATTGCCGCTGTAAAGAGCACACGGAAGAAGATGGGATCATCAGCTTACAGACCGAAAAAGGAGTAATAAAAGCCCGAAACCTGGTTTATGCCACCCATATTCCGACAGGAGTTAATATTCTTCACTTTATGAATGCTCCGTATCGCAGCTATGCATTGAGTTTCACATTAAAAAGCGGCAATTATCCCAATGCGCTTGGATATGACCTCTATGATCCTTACCGGTATTACCGTACTCATGAGATCAACGGCCGGAAAATGATTATTGCCGGCGGAGAAGATCATAAATCCGGTCATGCAGACGATACCGAACAGTGTTTTAAGAATCTTGAGAACTATTTACGGCAATATTTTGACATTGATGAAATCGTTTACAGCTGGTCCAGTCAGTATTTCGAACCAGCAGACGGTTTACCTTATATCGGCAGAATGCCAGGAAGCCGGGAAAACGTTTTTGTTTCAACAGGTTTCCGGGGTAACGGGATGATGTTCGGAACCATCACTTCGAAAATCATCACCGGCCTCATTACAGAAGGGAAAAGTGAATATGAAGAATTATTTGATCCTAAAAGAATAAAACCCGTCGCCGGATTCGGAAATTTTGTGAAGGAAAGTGCAGATGTGGTATTCACCTTTATTAAGGATAAAATTTTTAAAGATAAGCTTGAATCTCTTACCAAAATCAAAGAGGAGGAAGGCGAAGTGGTAAAATACGAAGGCGAATCTTATGCCTTATACAAGGAAGCCAACGGAAAATTACACATTTTAAAAAGTGCCTGTACTCATACTCAATGTGAAATTCGCTGGAACAATGCAGAGAAAACCTGGGATTGCCCCTGCCATGGCTCAAGATTCAATATCAACGGAAAAGTACTGAATGCTCCTGCCGTAAAAGATTTACAACGGTTGGATCCTGAAGAATTATAAAGAAACCTAAAAACACACTGCCATGTCTAAAAAAAGTTTTTTTTACCGGAACAGTCTCAGCATTGTTTTAATCATACTGATGTTATCCTGTCTTGCAGGGCAGTTTTTCACAGGCTGGAAAACCGAGAACAAAGAGCTGACCGAAAACGGTGAAACCGCGTTAAATATAGGGCAATATGTACACAGCGGGCATTTCATTCAGGCTACATTTGAAAATTGGGAAAGTGAATTTCTCCAGATGATGCTCTATGTACTGTTAACCGTTTCTTTACGTCAGAAAGGCTCGAGCGAATCAAAATCCCTGGAAGAAAAAGAAGACGTTGATAAAGAGCCGGTTCCGCATCCGAACGCTCCGTGGCCCGTTAAAAAAGGCGGAATATGGCTTACCATCTATAAACATTCGCTGTCAATCGCATTTGCCATCCTGTTTATCGTCAGCTTCTCGCTTCATTTCTATGGAAGCCTTAAGGATTTTAATACGGAACAGATCTCGAAAAACCTGCCTCCAATCGATGCCCGGCAATACCTTTTTGAATCAAGGTTCTGGTTTGAATCGCTTCAGAACTGGCAAAGTGAATTCTTAGCTGTTGCATCGCTCGTAATTTTATCCATCTGGCTCAGGGAAAAAGGTTCACCGGAATCAAAGCCTGTTGACATGGCCCATGATGAAACCCCTTAATTATAATAAATGCTATTTTTATGTATTCAAAATTTCTTCAAAATTGAATATGTAAATTAGCAGCATGAAAATACTGATCATAGAAGACGAAACAGAACTGGCGAAAAGCACCGCAGAATATCTTTCAGAAGAAAATTATCTGTGTGAGTTTGCGACGACTTTTCATGAAGCCATGAATAAAATCGAAATGTTTGACTATGACTGTATTTTATTAGACATCATGCTTCCCGATGGCAATGGTCTTAAAATCCTTGAGGAACTGAAAAAACAGAATAAACAGGACGGTGTGATTATCATTTCCGCCAAAAATGCCCTGGATGATAAAATCAACGGTTTGAAAATGGGTGCCGATGATTATCTTACAAAACCTTTTCATCTTTCTGAGCTTATGGCAAGAATCTATTCTATCATTCGCCGCAAGCAATTCAACAATTCAAATGTCATCAGTCAAAATGAGCTGCAGATCGATCTTTTAGCTAAAACGGTCAGCATTGATCATGAACCCATTGCACTTACCAAAAAAGAATTTGACCTTCTGATCTATTTTATAGGAAACAAAAACAAGGTGATTTCCAAAAGCACACTGGCAGAGCATCTTTCCGGTGATTTTGCCGATATGCTCGATAATCATGATTTTGTATATGCCCACGTAAAAAACCTTAAAAAGAAGCTGTATGACGCCGGTTGTGAGCATTATTTAAAAACAGTTTACGGAACAGGATATAAATGGGTCTCGCAATGATCATCGATAAGCCATGATTGATCAATGAAATATGATATATTTTCCACCAATATTCTCTAACTTTCAGCTCATAACTCATAACTCATAACTCATAACTCATAATTTATAACCCATCCCTCTTGAAACCTCTATTAAGCAAAACCACCAAACCATTCCTGATCTATGTACTTATCGTACTGATCATCAGCATTCCCGTATATTACTGGGTAGTAGATTCGATATGGAAAGATGAGCTTGATAATCACAACAGGGCTGTCGTAGAAAAAACGGCGTATGAATTTAACAGGCTTAAACTTTCCGATGAAGAACTTGAGAGGAGCATTGCCTTATGGAACAGTATTCAGCCTGCAACCAATATTGAAAAAGTTCCGTCTAATACTTTAAAGAGAGACCATGTTTTCATTGTTGAAAAAAAAGAATCATTCTCATCCGATCCGGAGCTTGAGCGTTACCGGTGTCTCAAAAAGGTTGTCAATATTAATAATCAGTCTTATCTTTTTACAGTAGAAACAAATATTGAAGAAACTCATGAGACGATTGCCGTACTTGCCGTAACCACGGTTTTCTTTTTTATTCTTATTGTTTTGGGCCTGTTATTTTTGAACAGAAAACTTTCCGACAGCATCTGGAAGCCTTTCCGGAATACGCTGGAAAAATTAAAAACCTTCAATCTGAACAGCCAGAACAAAATCGTATTTGATACAACAGATACGATAGAATTTGAAGAACTTAACCGGTCTTTAAGTAAATTAATAGAGCATACGGTTTCCGTTTACAAAACCCAGAAAGAATTTACAGAAAATGCATCACACGAGTTGCAGACGCCTTTAGCCATCATTAAAAATAAGCTGGATATTTTAATGCAGGATAAAGATCTTACCCAGAATCAATACCAGATTGCAGAAGAGATCAACAAAGCATTGACAAGAAGTTCAAGGATCAACAAAAACCTTCTGTTACTGGCTAAAATCGATAATAACCAGTTTGATGATTCCGAACTGATCTCCCTGGATCTATTGGTACGCCAAAGCATGGAGACTCTGGAAGAACATTTTCAGCAAAAAAATATTTCCGTTGAATCTTATATTTTCCCTGAAGTAATGGTGAATAAAAACAGCAGTTTAACCGAAATCCTGATCAACAATCTTCTGCTGAATGCCATTCGTCATACTCCAAACAACGGCTTTATTTCTGTAAAGCTGACCGAATCATCATTCGTCGTGATGAATTCAGGAACCGAAACGTTGAATGCAGAGCTGCTTTTTAAAAGATTTTCCAGACAATCCGCCAACAATAGCGGAAGCGGTTTAGGACTTTCCATCATTAAAGAAATAGCCAGATACCAAAAATGGACCGTCGATTATAAATTCGAAAATAACAGGCATATTTTTACGGTTTACCTGTAAATTATTCAGGTTGATCAATACAATACTTTCTTTCATTTGAAAATTCCGGAAATCCTACATTGAATTTGGCTTCACAGATCAATCTGCTGACTGTTTTATTCGGTTATCTGAACCGGATTTAAAACCCGGAAAATGAAAGACCTTTAAATTTTAAGGTATTCTAAATCTTTTATTCCAAATTTCTTCTAAATTGAATGGCAATTTCGTGTTATTAATTTTTATTAAAGACACTCAATGAAAGGTTTAATTTCCGGCTTGATTCTAATGATGATAAGCTTTCAAAAAGTTGATGCACAGGATAGTTTGTCAGTCAGCAACATTCAGGATACTGCAGTAGTTTCAACATTAAAAACAGAAGATAAAACCCATCAGTTCAGTTATAAAAAGCTGATCGTTCCTGCCACTCTGATTTCCTATGGTGTGGCAAGCTTAAGCATTAAAGGATTGAAACAGCTGAATTTTTCAACTCAATACGAAATCAGTGAACATCAGCCTGACCACATAAGATTAGATAATTATACCCAATTTGCACCTGCCGTATTAGTATATGGTTTAAATGCCGCAGGGGTAGAAGGAAAGCATAATTTCCGGGACAGAAGTATTATTTACGGAACTTCTTTATTAATCACTTCTGCATTTGTGCTTCCGTTAAAACATATTACCAATGAAGAACGACCGGACCGCTCCAATAACCTGTCTTTTCCATCGGGTCACACGGCTATGGCTTTTGCTTCTGCCCAGTTTATGTTCAGAGAGTATAAAGACACCAATTTCCTGCTGGCTATTTCGGGATATTCATTGGCTGCTTTCACCGGAATTTACAGAATGCTGAATAATAAACATTGGTTTGGCGATGTTATAGGTGGGGCAGGTTTCGGGATTCTGTCAACAGAACTTGCCTATTGGTTATATCCTAAAATCAATTCGCTGCTCGGTGGTAAAAAAGAAAAATCCCAAACGGTGATCATGCCTTATTACCAGAAAGGAAATCTGGGGATAGGCTTCGTTAAAAATTTTTAGCAGATTTAAGCATTAAAAACTTCTGCAATGATTTTTATGCTGTTCTCCAGTTGCTCTTCCGAAAGAGAGCCATAGCTGAGCCTGAAACCATTAACCGTTTCTCCAAAGCTGTATTGTTCCGGATGAATTATTTTAATGCTTTTATTTAACAATAAACCAGTTACAGCATCCCAGTTCAATTTCGCTTTAGGGGTAATCCAGAAGGCAAGGCCACCGTCCGGCAATGAATAATCTGCAGTATTTTTAAGGTGTTTTTCCAAAAGCTGATACACAAAATCTCTTTTGTTTTTATAGTGAATCGTCGCTTTTTTAATATGCTTTTTCACAGCTCCGTCTTTGATCAGCTGTAATACCGCATGCTCCATAATAATATCTCCCTGCACATCAATTATTTTCCTCAGGTTTCCGATTTTAGCCAGCAATTCCTGGTCTTTACAAACCAGATACCCGATCCTTAAAGCAGGAGCCACGACTTTACTCATGGTTCCCACATAGACATAATTTTTAAGTTCCGGAAAGCTTGAAACCGGAAGAATGGGGCGGTACCCGAAATGAAATTCATTATCATAATCATCTTCAATAATAGTAAACCCATACCGGTTTGATAATTCAATCAATTTCAGCCTTCGTGTTAAACTTAAAGTAACTGTTGTAGGATATTGTCTGTGAGGTGTTATATAAATAGCTTTGATCTTTTTATTCTGTTTTAAAAGCTTTATAATATCGTCTATAGATATACCTTCTGCATCCACGGCGACAGGTAAAAGTTTTGCACCGGCATGTTTAAAAGCATTCCAGGCCGGCTGATATCCGGGGCTTTCTACAATCACATAATCGTTTTTAGCGATAAGGCTCTGAGTGGTAAGATACATTGCCATCTGGCTTCCGCGGGTGATTGAAACCTGATGTGCATCAATATGCATTCCTCTCTGATGATTCAGCATATGTGAAATGGCTTTCCTGAATTCAGAGGAACCATGCTCATCGCCATAACCCATCATCTGCCATTTCGCTTTCCGGTTGAATATTTGCCGGTAAGCTCTGGCCAGCTCAGTAACCGGAGCAATTTTACTGTCCGGATGCCCGTCATCAAAATTAATTAAAAACAGATTTTCAGGTTCTTTTGTTTTCAAAGAGCCGGATTCAGTTTCGTCAGGTTTATTCTGTACTGCCGGTAACTGATCCGACACAAATATTCCTTTTCTTTCTTTGGCAAAAACCCATTCTTCATTAATCAGGACCTGATAGGCTTCAACTACCGTATTCCTGTTGATTTTCAGCATTTGGGCCAGATTTCTGCTTCCGGGAAGAGCTTCTCCGGCTTTAAGCCTTCCGGATTGAATACTATTAATAAACATATCCGCAATCTGTAAATAGACCGCCTTATCAAGCTTTTTATCAATCTCAAATTCCAATTTCCAAGGTCTCAACATCTGGACTACTTATTTATATAAAAACTGAATCATTAAACCAGTCCAAAGATACTCTAATTTTGTCTCGCAATAAAGCACAAAACCATTAAAATTTTAGAATCATGGACCACAAACAATTCAGTTCAAAAGATTTTCACAAAACTTTCGCAAGACCGGAATATGTAAAACCCAGCCATCTTATTCACAGAAACGTAGAAAATGCAGGTGAACATAATCAGTTTTCAACAGAACGGAAACATCCCGTTTTCTTTGTAGACCTGCCAAGCAAAAATGTCAGCATGACGATCGGAGGTTTATTACCCGGACAGCAAACCAATAAACACAGACATACCTATGAAACGGTTTTATATGTGATCGAAGGAAAAGGCTGGACCGAAATAGAAGGTGAAAAAGTAGATTGGCAGGCAGGAGACGCCGTTTATATTCCTTCATGGGCATGGCATAAGCATCAGAATCTGAGCGATACGGAATCAGCCAAATATATTGCCTGTGAAAATGCTCCACAACTTCAAAACCTTGGGGTTGCATTAAGAGAGGAAGAAGGAAGAGATCTGTAAATAACAAATTCGTTTCATAATTTAAATAAAAAACATGAAAAATGCACCGTTTAAAGGAATTATCGCTTACCCGATAACCCCTTTTGATCACAATGAAAAAATAGATATTCCGCTTTTCAAAACATTAGTCGAAAGATTGGTGGTTTCAGGAAATCATGGTATTGCCCCATTGGGAAGCACGGGAGTTTTGCCTTATTTATCGGACGAGGAAAAAGAAGCTGTCACTGAAGCAACCATTCAGCAGGTAAATAAAAGAATTCCCATTCTGGTTGGGGTTTCCAATCTCACGACTGAAAAAACGATTCATCATGCAAAATTTGCGGAAAAAGCAGGTGCAGATGCCGTTATGATCATTCCGATGAGCTACTGGAAGCTTACTGATGACGAAATCGTTGCCCATTACGATGCTGTTGCTTCAAAAATTTCAATACCGATAATGGCTTACAATAATCCGGCGACAGGTGGAGTAGATATGTCTCCCGCACTGTTGAAAAGGCTTCTGGAAATCCCTAATATTACCATGATCAAAGAGAGTACGGGTGACATTCAGAGGATGCAATACCTTAGAAAAGAACTGGGGGAGGAAGTGGCATTTTACAACGGCTCAAATCCATTGGCACTGGCTGCATTTTCTGCAGGAGCCAGAGGATGGTGCACTGCAGCCCCCAATCTTATCCCGGAACTGAATCTTGCCTTATACAATGCCATTGACAATAATCGGCTTAATGAAGCCCGGGAAATTTTTTATCAGCAGGTAAACCTGTTAAACTTTATCGTTGCTAAAGGTCTTCCGAGAGCTGTGAAAGCCGGTCTGAATATATTAGGCGTAGACGGCGGAAAACTCAGAAGCCCTCTAAAGCCTTTAACAGAAAATGAAATTCAGGAATTAAAAAATATTATAACAACCCTTAAAAATTAATCAGATGAAAAAGTCAGTTTTTTATCATGCAGGTTGTCCTGTATGCATCAGTGCCGAGCACGATATTGTTAACCTTATCGGAGCTGAAAATGTAGAAATCATTCATTTAGGTGAAAATAAAAGTAAGATTGATGAAGCCGAAAAAGCAGGTGTACAATCTGTCCCGGCTTTAGTAACTCCCAATGGAAATGTACTGCACATTAATTTCGGAGCATCAATGGAAGATGTAAAAAGCTAAATTAAAAGAGGCTGTCTCAATAAGGACAGCCTCTTTTCTTTTATTTAAATTAACTTATACTGTTGCATTACCTTCCACACCGTCGGAATTATTGGTTTTATTTCCTGTAACCGCTGCGGCAACAAAGCTCAGTAAACTTACCAGCTTTCCGGCTTTCGTATCCCAATAGTAGCTTTCTTTTGGCTCTACACGGATAATTGAGACATTGGGATCGTCCTTACCGTCAAACCATGCTTTGGCCATCGCAGACCATTTTTCTTCAATCGTAGCCTTATCCTTATAAACAGATGCATCACCAAACACTGAAAGGTATTGTGAATCACTGTTGTTCATAAAAAATAACTGTACTCTCCGGTCTTCTTTAATTTCAAAGTTTTTATTGCTTGTATCGCTGCTGATAAACCACAGGTTTCCGTTGTCATCCGTTTCCTGTAAGGTCATTGGCCTTGAATTGACAGGAACATTTTCTAATTCCGTACAAAACATACAGATTCTGGCACTCGTTGAAAGCTCCTGAATTTTTTTAATTGCCTCGAGATGAGTAAGATTTTGTGTTGACATAATATAATATTTTAAGTGATTGGGTTAGAAACAAGAATAAAATGAATAATACATTCAATCATTCTTTGATTTGCATGATAGTTCAAAAACCTGACCAAAAAATTCGGTTGACTTTTCTGCAGACCAGAAAACACGATTATACTTTTTTTTGTTACTTTTAAAGTAACGATTACCGGGTTATCCGTTAATCTTAATACAGAAACAGAATTTTAATGGAAAACTATACTGTCATCTTAATGATTATGGCCCTGATGATCGGGGTATCGGGTCTTGCCGGTAAAATTAAAATTCCAGTACCGATGCTTCTCCTGATTGTCGGGATACTGATAGGCTTCATTCCTTCTATGCCTGAAATTGAGATCAACCCGGAAATTATTATGCTCCTTTTCCTGCCGCCTTTGCTGTATGATGCTGCATTTAATATTTCATTTCAGGAATTTAAAACCAATCTTAACACGATCGGTACACTAGCAATTGGCCTTGTGTTTATTACCACTGTCGGGATTGCTGTTTTAACTCATTATTTAATTCCCGGAATGACGTGGCCACTGGCTTTTGTTTTGGGAGCTATTCTTTCTGCAACTGATGCTGTGGCAGCTGTCGGGGTTACTAAAGGATTAGGTCTTCCTCATAAAACAGTGACGATACTGGAAGGGGAGAGTCTGATTAATGATTCTTCGGCATTGGTGGCCTATCGTTTTGCAGTAGCTGCCGTCACCGGAGTTGCCTTTGTAACCTGGAAAGCCTCTTTAGAATTCATAGTTGTATTAGGCGGCGGTTTTTTAATCGGCTGGATTATTTTTAAAGCATTATCCCTTATCATCAGGTTCTTTCGTACCGATGCGATGGTGGTCAACAGCCTGATTCTTTTAATGCCGTTTGTCACGTATCTGATTGCAGAACATTTTAAAGTATCCGGAGTGATTGCGGTTGTTGTTCTGGGTTTAGGAATGTCAAAACTCAGCAAAAATAAGTTTCCGGATCATGTGAAAGAACAGTCCCGTAACTTCTGGGATATCATCATCTTTCTTTTGAACGGGTTGATCTTTCTACTCATAGGCCTTGAATTTCCGATTATTTTAAAAAGAATGCCACATATAGAAGTCTGGACCTACACCGGATATGCCGCGATCATCGTATTGATCACATTACTGATCAGAATGGCAAGGGTTTATCTGCAGCAGTTCAATCTTCAGAGAGCTTTCCAGGGGAAACGCCGAATCAGTGAAGATGCCTTGTTCGATTCTAAAACCAGCTTCATTATTACCTGGTCGGGAATGCGGGGAATTGTCTCCCTGGCCATCGCTATTGGTATTCCGGCCACATTGGATAATGGCGAACCTTTTCCGATGCGTAACGAAATTATTTTTCTGTCTGTGGTCGTAGTATTGATTTCTTTGTTGGGCCAGGGCCTTACTTTACCCTGGATTGTAAAAAAGTTTAAAACATAAAAGTTTTAAGCACTTCCCCGATACAGGTTTTCAAAAGCTGATTCTTTGCTCTCATTGATCAGGCTTTTGTAATATTCTGAAGGTGTTTTTCCTATAATCTCTTTAAAATAACGGTTAAAGGAAGACTTAGACTTAAATCCTGCTTCATAGGCAAAAGAGAGAAAATTGATATGTTCATTCTTTTCTATAGCCTTTTCAACAATTTTTTTGAAATATTCTATCCGGTATTCGTTGATGTAGCGATAGAAAGGCTTATGCTTGTAACCATTCAGCATTTCGCTGATCTGGTATTTATTGATTTCGGTTTTAATGGCCAGCTCATCCAGATTTAAATCGCAATTCCGGAAAAGCTGCTGCTGCTTCACAGAATCATCCATTTTCTGCCATAATTCATTGAATTTTATATCATAATCAATGATGTTCAATGGCAGGCTGCCTTCATTACTATTTTGATTGACAGAGATCTTCGGATGATAATCAGAATCGATTTCGGGAATAGTAATTACTTCTGTTTTAAGGCTTTTTCTTACAATTAAAAGACAGATTACCAGTAATAAAAAGTAAGCCACGCTTCTTATCGAAATATTAATAAGCTGCGCTTCATCAGGATAAATATATAATAAGGTTTTGGAAACAATGACGCCAAGTTCCATCAGCAAAATACAATAACAAATCCTGGTAATAACATCATATTCAATCTTTTCAAGGCTTTTGAATCGGGTTTTCCGGGCGATTAAAATGCTTTTTACAGGATAATATAAATTGATGATGAAAATTAAATTTAAGCTGAAATTATTATACAAATCAAGCAGCTTCTGATCGACATGATTTAGAATAATAAAGACACAGGAAATCGTGAAATAAGCAATCATAAGTAAAAAAAGCGGAATAAAAATATACCATTTGGTGGCTACGGAAAATCCTTTTTTTGTTTTGCTTAAAGTATATAAATAAATCAAAGGGCCATAACAGACTCCGATAAACGTATTCATCTGCTGTCTGATACTTTCGTCAGGAATAAAATTGAAGATAACAAACTTGATCGTCAGGTGAACGGCAATCGCAGAAAGCAGGAAAATAAACAGATAATTCGAAGGTGACTTTCTCTCTCTGAACTGTAAAAGCCAAAGGGCCACAAGGGCCTGAAAAGCCCCGATGATAACTATATATTGCATTCTTCCTTAGGTTTGTACAAAATAAATACAAAATCTGCATTTTACGATTCTCAATCCTGTTATTTATCTATTAAAAATTTGATTCGCTTATTAATATAGGGTTCATAAATAAATAACAAACAGTTAAATTAAATTAACAAACTGATAATCAGTATAGTATTGGTATTAATCCAACGAGTGACACGTTTTATTCGGTGATTTTTTCTGAAGGACGAAACAGAATAACAATCTTCCCAATTTTGCTGAAAAAAAATTATGAACAATTCTATTGGTTTTTCAAAACGAAGGTCAGGAATCATTCAGATATCCGCTTTTTTCCTAATGGCTTCTTTTGGAACACTACAGGCTCAAACCATAAAAGGAACTGTTGTCGGTAAAACAAACGGTGCACTTCCCGGAGCCAATATTTCGATTGTAGATACCGATGCCAAAACAGCTTCATCTTTAGACGGAGATTTCAATGTACTTTCACCAAAACTGGGTGATATTATGATTAAAGTTGAATACATCGGATATGAAACCCAGACATTTCCGGTTACCGTAAAGGAAGGAACCAACGATATCGGTTATATTACGATAATTCCTGAAGATAAGGTTACAAAAGATAAGGTCGGAAATATTCAGGAGGTGGTTTTTACAAGACCTAATGCTCTAACCCAGGCCAAAGCATACGAAATCAAAAGAAATAACAACGCCATTATGGAAGTTATTGCAGCCGATGCCATTGGAAAATTACCGGACAGGAACGCTGCAGAAGCCGTACAGAGAGTTCAGGGTGTTGCTGTAGCCAGGTATCATGGAGAAGCAGACCAGGCCACTGTAAGAGGAACTCCTTTTGCATGGACCTCGGCTTTATTTAACGGAAACCGTCTTCCGAGTGCCAATGTTTTAGGTAACAGGTCTTTCGTTCTTGATGTGGTTCCTTCAGAGCTGATTCAGTTTGTGCAGGTTTCCAAAGCCATTACTCCCGATATGGATGGTGATGCCATCGGCGGAAGCATCAATTTTATTACAAGAACAGCTCCGGCAAAGAAAACACTGAGTGTGAGCGGAGCCGGTGGTTACAATACTTTTTCCCAGGACGGAACTTATAATGCTTCTCTTGTGTATGGTGACCGTTTTTTCAAAAACAAGCTTGGGGTCCTTTTATCAGGAGCGATCTGGGACAGACAGTGGGGTGCCGATTCATTTGATGTGACTTATAATACCGGTGTGGCAAATGATGTTCAGAAAAAATCGATCAGTACCATCATGATGAAAAGATATATGGGAACCAGAAGAACAATAGGCCTGAACGGTGGGCTTGAATACAAGTTTAATGCAAATAATAAGCTTTATTTCAGAGGAATGTTTAATAAGTTTGATGATATCCGTCCTGTTTATGAATCTTATGTAGACTATACCAACAGCCGTTATCAGTATAACTTCAGATATTCGCATTATCAGACCGAATTATATGGGATGGAATTAGGCGGTGAGCACAGTATCTCTCAAAAATTAAGCCTTGACTGGATGCTGAGTGATTATCAGGCCAAATATTTCCTTGATACACCATCAACCAATGATATCAAAGGGCTTCCGATTTCCACTTTCAGGCAGAAAATTACCGGTGGGTTTAATAACCTTTCAAGTGATGGTAAAAGATACTGGGGCTTTGATTCTCCGGATGGAACGGGAGGTGAATACCTTAATTACGGATCTGATGTAAAAGATCCTAATGAAGTAATGAGTGCTAATAAGCTCTTATTATCCCAGCTGGTTATTTCAAAACTGGATAACAATGAAAGGGACAAGATCGCAAGATTAAACCTGAAGTATGATCTCAACCCGAATATCACCTTAAAAGTCGGTGCAAAATACCGCGACAAAGACCGTACAAGCACATTCGGATATAATGCCGTGTTTCTTCCGGGCGCTTCTGTCGGAATTCCGAATTCTCCGGCATTGTTGACTCTTTCTCAGCTGGCAACAACAAATCCGCCAAAAGGAACAGAGTTTTTAAACGGAATGAATGGAAACTACAGTTCATATATTATGAATCCGCCGACAAAGGATCAGCTTTTCCAGATGTATTCACCTGAGTTTTTACAGCAATACGGCTTCAGGGATTTTTCAAATGCAGAATCTAATGCTACGAGTGTTTATACCGGGGAAGAATCTGTTTTTGCAGCCTATGCAATGGCCGAAATCAAAGCCAGTGAAAAGTTTAAAATTGTCGGTGGTTTCAGAAATGAATCAACAAGACTTACATTAAACGGTTCCAAAGCAACAAAAGAGGGAACTCCTGCAACTACCGTGATCAGCCCTTCAGTTGTGGAAAGTAATTACAATGCATTTCTTCCGATGCTTCATTTACGGTATAATTTTTCACCTAAATCAAGCTTGAGATTTGCCTATACAAAATCATTTATCAGACCGAATTTTGGAGATATGTCTCCGGGATCCAGCATAGACAATACTTCAAATCCGTTCACGATTACAAGAGGTAACCCGGATCTGCAGCCTACTTTCAGCCATAATTTTGATATGATGGGAGAGTATTACTTCAATAATATCGGGATTCTTTCCGGTGGGGTATTTTATAAAAAGATCTCAAATATTGTATTCTCCGATACCTCAATGTTGAATATCGGCGGAACAGATTATATGGTTACCCAGTCTAAAAATCTTCAGGATTCCAATCTGTTTGGTTTTGAAGCAGGAATCAATAAGCGTTTTGATTTTTTACCGGGATTCTGGAGTGGTTTCGGAGTTGAATTCAATTATACCTTCATAGATTCAAAAGTTGAAGTTCCGAGAACGGTTGACGGGATTCAGTATTTTGATAAAACAACATTACCGAATCAGTCTAAAAACCTGTTCAATGCTATTTTGTATTATGAAAATAAAAAAGTAATGATCCGTCTGGCAGGAAATTACAGAGGAAAATCAGTAGAAACCATCAATCAGAAACTGGGACCTGATTATTACATCTGGTCAGACAAAAATTTTACGGTTGACTTCTCGGCAAGCTATGATATTAATAAAAAGATTAAGGTCTTTATTGAGCTGAATAACTTAAGCAATGAAAGCTTAAGATTGTACATGGGTGATAATAAGAAAAGAGTAACATCCAATGAATGGTATGGAAGCAGAGGACAATTAGGAATCCGTTGGCAAATATTTTAAAATAAATACATGAAAAAATTAGTATTAACAATGACCGTGATGGTTGCGATGGGAGCAACGGCAAATGCACAGATCAGCGACAGCCTTCGTCGCGTTGTAAAAATGGAAGGCGCTTATAACTTCAGAGATGCGGGAGGTTACAAAACAACCGACGGAAAAGAAGTCGTTTTAGGAAAAGTATACCGAAGCGATGCTATTGATAAATTATCCGACAAAGATTTAAAGACTTTTAAAGACAGAAAAATTGCATCAGTAGTCGATTTCAGAGGTATTGAAGAAGCTAAAAAAGCACCGGACAGACTACCGCAGAATACAAATTATCTTCTATGTCCTGCAGGAAGCAACAATCTTCCGACGGCACAGGATATGGCCAAATTTTTAAAAGATAAAAATTTCCTGTTTGATATGTACGGAGAAGGCGGACTTCCATATTTCGGAGAAAGATACAGACCTTTATTCGTACAGTTACTGACATTGCCGTCTGATGAAGCGCTTTTATTCCACTGTACGGGCGGACGTGACAGAACAGGTATGGCAACAGCATTATTCCTGAATATATTAGGAGTTCCGCAGGATGTGATCGAAAAAGATTATGTAGCCTCAAATTTTTATTTAGCTAAAAATCCTACCATGAAAAACATGTATTCCGGTCTTTCAAAAATGGCAGGAATGAGTGAAGCTGAAATAAAACAACAGATGGAACTAAGACCTGAGCTGATCAGAAATTTCTTTGGAGCCATCAACAAAAAATACGGCAGCGTTGAAAACTTTTTCCAGGTGGAAATGGGAATAGGGCCTAATGAAGTGATGATCCTGAAACAGAAATATACAAAATAGTGATAGAAGTGAATTTTGCTTTGCAAATCAATGGTCAATTCGCTTCGCTTGTGAATTTTTAAATATCCAAAATATTTATTGTCCAATGTGTTGATTGTAAATATTAACAATTCACTTGCAAAGCAAAAATTCACCACTCACTTTTAAACCATTAAGTTGATTAAGGTTTTAAGTTGAATCAAGACTGATCTGTTGACTATCAATATTAACAATTGACTTACAAAGCAAAATTCACCACTCACTTTTAAACCATTAAGTTGATTAAGGTTTTAAGTTGAATTAAGACTAACCCATTGTTTATCAATATTAACAATTCACTTGCAAAGCAAAATTCACTATTGACCATTCATCATCATCTTTTACACTCAGTTAGATTTAAATAGAATAAGCTGTCTCAACTTTTGAGGCGGCTTATTTGTTTTTAGTTTCCGTTAAAAAATTACATCAGTTTATTCAGGAATTGTAAATTTGTTATAAGAAACATTCATATGAAAGAAAATCTGATACAGGCCTCGGTAGAACCGTTAATTGAATATTTCAATAAGGTAATTCCTTTAAACAATGAAGAACGTATGCTTGTAACGGAGCTTTTCAAATCAAGGCTGTACAGAAGAAGACAATATGTACTTCAGGAAGGAGATCTTTGTAGCCAGTTTAATTTTGTGATCCGCGGTTGTCTCAGGATGTACAAAGTAGATGAAAAAGGGAATACCCACATTCTTCAGTTTGCCCCGGAAAACTGGTGGATAAACGATATCGGAAGCTTTCATAAAAGAACACCGTCCGAATTAAATATTGATGCCCTGGAAGACACGATGGTTCTTCAGATCAGTCATGAAAACCTGATCAGGCTTTACACCGGCGCACCGAAATTTGACAGGATATTCAGGGTTTTAATTGAAAACAGTTTTGTGGCCCTTCAGGACCGTTTGTTGCAGAATATAAGCTCTACGGCTGAAGAACGTTATCTTTCTTTTATGAAAATCTATGCTCACTTATCCAATCGGCTTCCGCAGACCCAAATTGCTTCCTTCTTAGGCATTACCCCCGAATTTCTCAGCAGAATGAGAAACAGGCTTGTGAAACCGAAATCTTAAACCAGGTCAATACTATTTCTTGATGCAGTTTATTGGAAAGAAACCACTTTTCATGAGATATTTGCAGTATAAATTTAAAAAAGAAATCGTTATGACAACATCATCAAAAGTAGCCGTAATCGGCTTAGGAAATATCGGACAGGCAGTTGCAGGCAACCTTGCAAAATCTAACCGCAGCTTCATCGCTGCCGACCGGAATGTAGAAAAAGCAAAAGAGCTTTCCGAAAAATGGAATGCGGAAGCAAGTGACATCCCGAATGCTGTAAAAAATTCAGATATCATAGTGTTAGCAATTCCATTCGGAACCATCGGAGGGTTCATCAAAGAATATTCTGCTGATCTGGAAGGAAAAATTATTGTGGATCCATCCAATCCTATCGCTCCGGCGGAAAACGGAGGTTTCAAAAAAATTATCGGAGAGAAAGAATCGGCAGGAGAGATCAATGCAACATTCTTACCTGCTCATGCAAAATTGGTCAAAGCATTGGGTACTTTGAGTGCGGGATCATTAGCAAACGTTGCTTATCAGAGTCCTGAAAAATCAGTATTATTTTATGCGACAGATGATACCGGTATTGATTCTGAGGTTGAAAAACTAATCCACGACAGCGGCTTTGATGCATTAAGAATCGGTGGGTTGGATCAATCGATCAGAATTGAGGTTTTCGGAGATCTGCATGAATTTGGTGCGTTAGGGAAAACTGTGACTTTAGCTGAAGCAAAACAAAAAATTTAAAATTATTTAAGGTAACTATATACTATTTTACCCTTATTATTTCTGGTTTCTTTCAATGATAGATTTTATATCGTAAAGAAAGATTATGATCGGACATATAAGTTTTTTAATCTATAAAACAGATTTTCAAAAAGAATGTTTCATAGCAGTTTTGCTGCTTCTCTTTGCTTTTCTTAAAATATAGCAGTCGGATTTTAAAAGCTCTGCATTGATAAAAAATGATTGAGTGTAAAATAGCATATAGTTACCTTATTTATCCTCAATCAAAAACAAATGATTCAAAATATCGAAAGAGATTTCCGCTCTTTCGATATTTTTTATTTTAAGCTTTTCTGCAAATCACTCCAGGCGCCACCATTATAAACGTGCTTAAAACCTTTTTCTTTTAAAATCTGCTCAACTTTCACACTTCGAAGCCCGTGTGAGCATACCGTAATATAGGTTTTATCCGGATCCAGTTCCACATATCTTTCTCTGATGGTTCCTAATGAAATATTTACCGAACCGGCTATATGTCCCGTTTCATATTCCTTCTCCGTTCTTACATCCAGAATAACAGCACCTTTCTTAATGAGCTGATCCAGGCCATTATCCAGATTCTGGTATTTGTAAACACGGTAAGCACAATATATTACGAGGATAATTCCACAGACAATTAACAGGTTCTTCATAATTTACTCAAAATTTTTCTGTCAATATAGAATGTCCCAAAAGGGATAAAGCACGCCACAAGCACTTTCCAGGTTGTTTCTTTAAACTTCCATTGCTGTTCAACTCCTACACTCAATGTATTGAATAGAAAAAGCAAGAACAGGGTTCCGTGAACAGGTCCCATCAGCTTGACAAAAGAATGATTTCCCATCCAGTATTTTACAGGGACAGCAATGAAAATTAAGACTAATAATGAAATTCCTTCAAGAAAGGCGAGGATTCGTAAACGTCCGGTTTTTGACTGTAATAAATGCATCATAATTATCTGAAATAAGGTCTGTTAGCAAGAGGAGAGAAGGGCCATGGAATAGCAATGAAAATGACAATCAAAGCCACTGTAAACCAGATCATAAGGGTTTTAAATTTCTCTTTATCCGTAGTTTTTCGTTTGGTTATCGCTGACCCAATCGTGATGATCACAATGGAAAACAGCATCAGGAAAATATGGATCAATCCGAAAAATAACAGGTCAAAAGATTCTTTAGCAGTAGTAAAATTCTTCCAGAAGTATTTAATGATCGGACTTTGAGAATATAACGTGATACCGAGCACCAATTGAATATGAGCAATTGTAGCCGTCCAGTGCCTCACCGAATCATCGGTTTTTGAAAATTCTTTATTTGAAAAATAACCTTTATATGCTCTGAATAGGACATATAAAAGACTTAATAAAACCAGCCAGCGAAAGGTTGAGTGCAAAAAAGTTAAGGTTTGGTACATGATTTATTTTTATCTCGTGACAAAGGTATAACAAAAACATACTAATTAGTATGTTTTTAAATAAAAAAATTATCCTATCATTTCAAAATAAGTCTTAAGCTGCTTTAAATAAACAAGATAAACTGATTTACTGTTTTCTAATTTTCCTAGATTTCTTATTCCCCAATACCCGGACATCACGAAAATTGCAACGCCTTTGGCATTTACATCACTTTTCACAGTTCCGTTTTTCTTTCCTTTTTCGATACAATCGATCATCGCATTTTCCCACTGTAGCGAAAGACTGTTTAGAGCTTTGGTAAATTCAATATTCCAGGGAGCCATTTCCTGGGTAAAATTAGAAGCCGGGCATCCGTATTCCACCTTTAAAAATTCATTTTCCATGAGGATGGAATACATTAACTGATAGATGCTATCTAACGGATTCACTGCGTTTTCCAGCGAATCAATAAAAGTTGTTTTGAAGGTCGGTCTGAGAAGCTCATTAACGATTGCCAGTCCCATATCATCCTTGGTTTTGAAGTGATAATAGAAGGCTCCTTTCGTTACCTGCGTTGTGGCAATAATCTCATCAACACTTGTGGTCTGATATCCTTTTGTGTAAATCAGGTCAAATGCTTTCTGAAGAATATTCAATCTTGTGGATTCAGACTTTTTCATAAAGATACCGGTTGGTCTTTTTTACAAAGGAACAATTTTTTATCATCATATCAAATTTTCAGATTAATTGGAAAAAGATAGCGCAAAGATTAAACTATCATTATTATAATAGAATACTACTATTTAAATAATTTTCATAATACAATATTTCACCGGAAATTTGCAGTGTTGAAACAACATTCAAAAACATAATACAATGAATTATCAAAAAGAAATTTCCACTACTATGGAAAACAAAACCATAAAAAAAGGACTGCCTGCTGCACTCTGGGCACTAACCATCAGTGCATTCGGAATCGGGACTACAGAATTTGTCATTGTCGGCCTTTTACCGACTGTAGCAGGAGACCTGGGAATATCTATTCCGTCTGCAGGATTATTAGTAAGCCTTTATGCTATCGGCGTGGCTATCGGAGCTCCTGTACTTACAGCACTTACAGGAAAAGTTCCCCGCAAAATTCTCCTGATCTCTATCATGCTTTTATTTGTGATCGGAAACGGGCTGGCTTCAATAGCACCCGGGTTTATTACTTTAATTCTGGCGAGAATACTGACAGGTTTTGCTCATGGGGTTTATTTTTCCATCGGTTCTACGATTGCTGCGTCGTTAGTGCCTGAAGAAAAGAGAGCAACTGCCATCTCCATCATGTTTGCAGGGCTTACCCTTGCCATTGTTACGGGTGTTCCGCTGGGAACTTTCATCGGACAGCATTTCGGCTGGAGAGCCACTTTTATCGGAGTTGCCATTTTAGGAATTATCGGATTACTGGCAAGTATGATCCTCGTTCCTGCTGATTTACAAAACGGAAAAACAGCTTCCTTGCAGCAACAGCTGAAAGTGCTGGCAAATAAACGTTTAATTTTGGCCTTCTTAATGACTGCGATGGGATACGGGGGAACATTCGTTGTTTTTACCTATCTTTCTCCGGTTTTACAGGAAATTACCGAACTGAAAGAATCACTGGTAACCTTTATCCTGCTGATCTATGGAATTGCCATCGCCCTGGGAAACCTGATAGGTGGGAGAATAGCCAATAAAAATCCCCTGAAAGCCCTGTTGTGGATGTTTATCGCACAAGGTCTGGTATTATTTATATTTTATTTTACCGTACACAGTTCTGTATTGAGTATCATAACATTATTTTTCCTTGGAGCCTTATCTTTTGCATCAGTTCCCGGGTTACAGCTTCTGGTGGTGCAGATCGCAGAAAAAGAACTTCCCGGAACCGAAGACGTAGCTTCAGGAATCAATATTGCAGCGTTCAACATTGGGATTGCGATAGGTTCATACACCGGAGGCCTTATTGTAACATCTTCTTTAGGATTAGGAAGCACACCATGGATCGGAGCTTTATTTCTGGTGGTTACTGTGATTATTACGTTGTACAGCATTAAGCTTAGTAAGTTATGAGTTAGAAGTTATGAATTATGAGTTAAAAGTTGGAGGCTGGAGGCTGGAAGTTTTGATAGGTCGTTTTATAATTAAGACCTTTCTCATTAATATCTATTTTTCTCAACTCTCAACTCATAATTCATAACTTCTAACTCCTAACTAATCTTTATATTTGCAGCACAAAATTGACTGATCAATGATAAGAATTAATGATGAATCCGTGTATGCAGTTTCGGATATCCTTTTTGTTTTTGCCCTGGAATCTGAAGCAGGAGAATTTTTTCATGAAAATCATAAATTGATCACCGGAATCGGTAAAGTAAATGCAGCATCGGCTTTAATGAAAGAAATTCTTCTGAACCGGCCAAAGCTCATCGTTAATCTGGGTTCGGCTGGGAGCAAAAGTTTTCATAAAGGAGAGGTGATCTGCTGTACCCAATTTATCCAGCGTGATATGGATGTACGCGGGCTTGGCTTCAAAAAATTTGAAACCCCGTTATCAGGAATCCCTCCGGTACTGGAATACGGTTTAAAAATTGATCATCTTAAAACCGGAATCTGCGGAAGCGGTGACAGCTTTGAGATGGATCACACGGAAACCGACTACAATATCGTTGATATGGAAGCATATCCATTAGCTTTGATTGCCATGAAAGAAAACATTCCGTTCCTGTGCCTGAAGTACATTTCAGATGACGCAGGAAGTGATGCAGCCGATGATTGGTCGGTACAGGTACATCTGGCCGGTGAAGCATTCAAAAAAATATTGTTTTCAGAATAATATCAATTCCTGCTCCAATAATTAAGTTTCGTAAGATCAGGCTTCTTCGCTTTATTTTTAGAAGGTTCAATATGATCTTCTGAAGGATAAAAAAGGAATTCGGCTTTACCGGAAACCGTTGCATCCATCATATGCCCGGATAATACAGTATGGTTTTCGCTTTCCAGTCTGATTTCCAGAGCCAGGAGAGATTTTCCTTCAAATTCAGAAACAACTCCTGAGATATCATACACTTCTATGAAATCTGACAATTCACCATACAAATACTTCTTTAACAAAGGATCAAAGAAACGAAGGATAACGTTATCGAGAACACCAACACCGGATATTTTTCCGGCCCTTATTTTTTGGTTCAGCATAAAATCGGTTAGTGTATCGATCACGCTTGCCCTGTCTTCAAGGCTTAGAATGTAAGCATTCTCTATTTTCCGGGCAATCCAGAGATTTCCCTTTACAGTTTGTGAATTCATGGTTTTTAGTTTTTTAGTAAAAGATTTTCCGGTTTCTGATTTTTAAAATATTTTCTTTTTCCATATTTTTTATCACCCGTATCACCGTTTCTACACAAAGCCCCGTAAGTGAAGCCAGTTGTTGCCGGGTCAAAGGGATCTGAAAAGAATAGGGCGTTTTATCTTCATGGTAGCTTTTAAGATAATCCATCAGCAACTTTAATTTAGATGAAGGATTCTGAAAGGAGAGGTTATAAAACATGATATATTTGTGATACATCCTGTCGGCAAGGCAATGGTAAATATTCATCGAAATGTCCTGGTTTTCTTTAATTAAATTAAAAAAACCGGATTTTGGCAATCTCAGAACGCTGCATGGGTTCAGGGCTATTGCATTCATAGGATAGGGTTTTTCTACAAATAAAATCGATTCTCCGAAGCTATGACTATCTGAAAAAATATTCTGAATAAACTCTTTTCCATCTTCGTTGTAATTATTCAGTTTAACTTTTCCTTTCAAGATCTGAAAATAATAATTCGAAAACTCACCTTCACGAAAAATTATTTCATTGGCTTTATAATTTTTAACATCGGCACCATAAGTAAGTAATAACTGTTCAGAAATCATGATATTTTATTTAAGATTATTACAAATGATTGATAATATTAATAATCATTTAAGTAAAGAGAGACTTATTTTATCAAAGATCCTAACAATAGCATACCACATACATACCACATCCGGGATATTATTTTTTCTTAAAATTACTGAAAACATTGATCATAGTCATAAAAAGTATACGAAATATTCAACTAAATTTGAAGCCTTGCCGGTAGAAACAATAAATTTCGGAAATAACATTAAAAATTAGGGTAACCACAGTATTTAAAAGGCTTCACGTGGTACCTATGTGGTATTTCAATTTGAGAAAATGCTAATCATTTTTTCTTACTTTGCCTTTATTTAAATATTATCAGAAAAAATCTGATAATATTTTTAACCAAATCAAAGGATATAATGAAATTTTGAAAAATCTATACGGTACAATTTATTGATTTACCAATTTCAGAACTGAAAGAAACGGTAAGAAAATGGATTTAATTCTGTAGTAGCCTAAAAATATGGATGGAAGCTACAGCACTTAGAGATGAGAAAAAGTATTATGAAAAACGAAAAACCTGAATTCAATTTAGAAGATTTAAACCAAAAAATTTTTGCTCAAGACGAAATTATAGCATTAGCCAAAGAAAATTCCCCTCGTTTACTGAACAAATTCAGACTGGTTTACCCTGTTTTTTTTGATAAATTATCTGCTATACAGCCTAATCTTAAAAATTCGGAATTGATTTTCTGCATTTATCTGAAACTCAATTTATCCACCAAAGAGATTGCAACCTATACGTATGTTACCCCCAAGGCTGTTCAAAACCGTAAAAACAGGCTCCGGAAAAAGCTTTACATTCCTTCTGAAGTTGATATTTACAAATGGTTTAACGATTTATAACCCGGATTAAAAAGTTAATACAGCCTGATCAAGATCATGATACAGCAGTATTTTCCAGTGTTTTTCTTCAGCTTCTTTTTGCCAGGTTTGCCTTAATTCCATTGCTTTTCTGCCGTCATAATCGCTTTTGTAGACAACGTGGTATTTCAGGTAAGATGCCTGTGGAAGATTGTCTGCCCCGTAGAAAGCAGTTCCTGTTTCATCGGTAATCCAGAAAACCTGCATAAAAGGGGTATGCCCACCCACAACTTCATAAGAAATTTCTTCTGTAATCTGTCCCTTATCGTCATTCATCCAGATAATATGAGGCAATTGGATCAGCCTTTCCAAAGCATCAAAATCAAAAGATGGGTTTCCTTTATTTTCCATTGCAAAATCCAGCTCACGTTTCTGGATGTATATTTCAGCATTGGGAAAAAAGGATTCGAAACCATTTTCCGTATGTTTGATGATTCCTTCAATATGATCTTTATGAAGATGGGAGAGAAGGACTTTCGTAATTTGACCGGGAGAAATATTTTCCTTTTCAAGAATTTCAGAAATAACCGTTATTCCTGCATTATTTTTCCACCCGATTCCGGCATCCAGAATGATATAATCCTTTTCCGTAATAATCAAAAACGGCTGTACAGACATTTTGATTCCTTTTACCTTATCAAAATTCTCTTCTGTCAGAAGTGTGAAATCCTTAGTCTTACCGGTCGAGAAATTGCCTTCTTTTAGTGGAATGATTTTCATGCTGCAAATTTCCTCAATATTTCTAAAACTGTAAAACGTTTTTTTCGATACCGATCATCGGTAAAACCGATGATTACAGCTCGTGAATCTCAGCATCTGTAAATACAAAAAACTTTCCATCTTTAGGAATGTTTTTTGTATCCAAACCTGTAAACTCACTGAAAGCCGGCAGCAACAGCTGATTGGAAGTCTGTACAAAGCAGGGAAGCCTAAGATTTTTCACAGTGGAATTTAATACAATCCCGGGATGAATATGCCCTGTAATCTGAAATTTCTGCTCTGCTTTATCAAAATCATGTACAAAAATAAAATGATCCGTTTCCAATAATTGGGCTTTAAAATCAAAACAAAGCTTTGCTTCAAGTTCTTTTGAGATCCGGTCGTGGTTTCCTTCAATAAGAAAGAATTTCAGCTCAGGATACTGATTTTTCCAGTTACAGAATTCATCCACATCAGAATTATCTCCGGCATGAAGCAGATCCCCAACCACAATAAACTGTTCAGGCTGAAAATAAGCGATCAGAACTGATAATCTCTCAAGATCATTTTTCATGATATGATTTGCCAGTGCAATACCGTTTTTCCGGAAATGAGCAGTCTTCCCGATATGAAGGTCAGACAAAATCAATGCTTTCTGCTTTTCCCAAAACACAGCACGCTGGTTGGTTAAAGTAAAAACTTCGTTTTGAAGAGTGATATTTTTGGTAGCAAGATTCATGATTTTGAGTTATGAGTTATGAGTTATGAATTATGAGTTGAGAGTTGAGAGTTGAGAGTTGAGAGTTTACAATTTACAATTTATAGATGATAATTGATAAGTAATGAGTTTTGAGTTATGAATTATAAGTTATGAATTATGAGTTATGAGTAATAAAGTCTTTAAGTATAAAAATGACTACCAGAACCTCCAGCTTCCAGCTTCCAACTTCTAACTTCTAACTTTTAACTTCTAACTCATAATTCATAACTCCTAACTTTTTCCCGCTTGTTGCAACAGCCGTTTTATCCTCGCATCCAATCCTTCGCTGGATAATGATTGACGGAGGCTGTCGATCTTTATCGGGAAGCTTAGCGGAGTAAAGGTATTGGAATATTTTAAAATAATTTTAGCTTTTTCGATTCTTTTGAAAGCTTCTACCAACCGCTGCTCCTGAAGCTGCATGTTAAATACTTCCGTATAAGCCTGCCGCACGAGAAAATGATTCGGGTCATAATCTTCCAGCACTTTGAAGATCAGTCCGGCAGAGCTTTGTAAAGCTTTGTTGGAGCGTTGCTGTCCCGGAAAATTTTGGATCACCATTCCTGAGATTACTGCAATATCCCTGAACTTTCTGCGCGCCATTTCTGCAGAATTAATGCTTGAAATCACATCGATCATTAAATTTTCCCGGGTTAAAATCCGGTCTAAATTTTCTTCTTTTAACGGAATTTCCTTATCACTGAATAGTTCAAAGCCATAATCATTCATAGCCATTGAAAAGGAAATCGGCGCCAGTTTTGCAATCCGGTATGCAATTAATGCAGCCATTACTTCATGTACCAAACGACCTTCAAAAGGGTACATAAATAAATGATAACCTTCGCGGTTTTTAATAAGTTCAACCAGAAATTCATCTTCCCTGGGAATATGAGATCTTTGCTCCTGACTGGCCAGTAAAGGATGGAGAAATTTCAGCTCTTTTTCTGAAGCTTTGGGATTTAACGCTCCGGAGAGCTTTTCTCTCAGAAAATGCCCTAAGTTGGAACTCAATGGTAATCTTCCGCCTAAATAACTTGGTGTTTGAGCTTTGCCTTTTGCTGAACGTACATACACCGTCATATCTTTTACCATAGCAACTTCGAGAGCTCTTCCTGCCAGGATAAATTTTTCTTCTTTTTTCAGCCTGGAAATAAAATATTCTTCAATCATGCCGATATAACCGCCCGAAATAAATTTCACTTTGAGCATGGCATCGCTTACAATGGCTCCCATATTCATCCTGTGAAGCATTGCGATTCTCCTTGAGGTTACTTTAAACAAGCCGTCATCCATCACCACGACTTTATGGTATTCTTCATAGCTTTTCAATACGCTTCCTCCGATCGTCAGGAAGTCCAGGATACTTTTCCATTCTTCATCCGTAATTTCCTGAAAAGTATAAACTTCTTTAATCCTTTCATAGGTTTCTTCAGGATAAAAGCCGTCACCAACAGCCAGAGTCATCAGAAACTGAACGAGAACATCGAAGCATAAAACCTGTGGCTCACGGGGCTCTATCACTTTCTGTTTGATTGCTTCTTTTAACGCTGCTACTTCAATTAATTCCAGAGAATGCGTAGGAACGCAATAAATGACAGATGTTTCAAAAGGGGAATGCCCGCTTCTTCCGGCCCGCTGCAGGAATCTGGCAACCCCTTTTGCCGATCCTATCTGAATCACGGTATCAACAGGTTTAAAATCGATTCCCAGATCTAAAGATGAAGTGGAAACCACGGCCTTTAATTTTCCGTTGCTTAAATTTTCTTCAATCCAGATTCGTAAATGAGCATCAATAGAACTATGATGAATCGCAATTTGTCCGGCAAAATCCGGATGCGCATTTAACAGCAGCTGATACCACATTTCGCTCTGGCTTCGGGTATTGGTGAATACAATGGTGGATTTTGAATTAAGGATGATCGGAACTATTTTATCTGCCAGTTTAGCTCCGAGATGGCCTGCCCACGGCAATGTTTCAACTTCATCAGGAAAAACGGAAAGAATTTCAATTTTCTTTTGTTCTTTAGCCGTAATTTTTGTCTTTTTAATATTATAAGGAATCAAAACTTCCATGGCTTCATCGAGGTTTCCGATGGTTGCTGTAATGCCCCAGATCTTAATTTTCGGGACATATTTTCTTAGCTGGGAAACAGCAAGTTCTACCATAACACCTCGCTTTGATCCTAATAATTCATGCCATTCATCTACAGCGATACAATGTAAGGCATTAAAAAATCTCGCATGATTTTTCTGGGCAAGAAGCAAATGAAGGCTTTCAGGAGTTACTACGAGAATTTCGGGCATGTTTTTAACCTGCTGTTGTCTTACTTTCGGATCTGTATCACCGTTTCTCACTCCGACAGCCCAATCCAGGCCTATCTCATCTATGGCTTCCTGCATTGCTTTTGCAATATCTTTTGCCAGGGACCGGAGTGGAGTGACCCAAATCATTTTAAGCCCTTTTTTATATCGGTCAGGATAGCTGAGATAATCTGAAATCAATGCTAAAAATACAGAATAAGTTTTCCCGAAACCTGTAGGGGCAATCACCATTCCGCTATAGCCGTTTGCATATTTCCGCCAGGTTTCCAGCTGAAATCTGAAAGGGGGAATACCTTTATCGGTCATCCATTGCTGAATGACTTTGAATCCGTCGGTATTTTCAAAAGCAGTCAATTTATTGAATCAGTTTTTTTATTTCTTCCAGGTTATCTATTTCATCTACGGTTTTATCTTTTCTCCATCTTACAATTCTTGGAAAGCGCAGGGCTACACCGCTTTTATGACGGCTGCTGAATCCTATTCCTTCAAAAGCAATTTCAAAAACCAATTCGGCTTTTACGGTACGCACCGGCCCGAATTTTTCAATGGCATTTTTATTGACGAAACGGCTGACTTCCATTATTTCTTTATCAGTTAACCCTGAATATGCTTTTGCAATCGTCACCAAAGAGTCTCCGTTTTTCACGGCAAACGTATAATCAGTATAATAAGCGCTTCGCCTGCCACTGCCTTTTTGAGCATAGATCAGCACGGCATCAAGCGTGAGCGGATTGATTTTCCATTTCCACCAGTCGCCTTTTTTTCTTCCGGAATGGTAAGGTGAGTTTTTTTGTTTCAGCATCAGTCCTTCGCTGTTGATCTCCCGGGAATTTTCTCTTATGGTATTGAGCTCTTCCCATTTTTCAAATTCAATAATTTTAGATATTGTGATTTTATCAGGGGTTTGATTGAGGAGTAATTCTTCCAGCATTGCTCTTCTTGCAGAGATCGGTTTCTCGCGCAGATCGGTTCCTTCTAGCTCTATTAAATCATAAACAAAAACTTCAACCGGAATGTCTGAAAGCATTTTTTTAGTGATATTTTTCCTGTTCAGTCTTTTCTGTAATTCGTTAAAATTTAAAACCTTATTATCCTTCACTGCAAGTATTTCTCCATCGAGGACAAAATTTCCGGTCATCGCTTTTACCGTTTCCACGATTTCAGGAAACTGTTCGGTCACAAGCTCTTCTCCTCTTGACCAGATAAACACTTCATCATTTCTCCGGATGATCTGTCCGCGGATTCCGTCCCATTTATATTCGATCAGCCATTCATCCGGTGCACCCAATTCTTCAAGCTCTTTTTCCAAAGGGTAGGCAAGGCAGAACGGATAAGGCTTTGAGTTGTCCGGATTTACATTTTCTGCTGAAATCAACTCTTTAAATGAAATTTTATCCGGTTCCCATTTCCCCATCATGCTGTGCATTAAGGTACTGGTTTCCTGCCCTGAATATTTGGTCAGCGCATTGATCAGTGTTTTTGATGAAACTCCGATTCTGAAGCTTCCGCCTAATAATTTATTGAAAATCAATCTTTCGGTATAGTCTAATCCGTTCCAGGATTGCAGGACAAATTCTTTTTTTTCGGCTTCGGTTTTATCTTTTAAGCTGATAATATCGGTCATCCATTGTGAAAGGGAACGGTCAATTTTTTCTGTTGGCTGCGGCAGGATTAATGAAAGGGTTTCGCCGAGATCGCCTACGGAAGAATAGCTTTCCTGGAAAAGCCAGAAGGGAAGTTTTGTAATTTCCAGTGCCCACTCTTTCATCAGGTTGGTATTGACATTCCTCTTGGGCCTTTTTCCTGTAAATAAAGCAATAAACCATACTTTATCGGCTTCCGGGGCGCGCTCCAGGTAATCGATAATGGCATCAATTTTAGCATTGGTTTTATTGGTGCTTTCGAGGGCATTGATGAGTTCTGCGAAATGTTTCATGGCTCCGGATTTTCTATGATTTCTTTTTCAGTTTCTTCTTCATCTTCGCCATATAATGTTTCCACGACATCAGCTTTCATTCCGATCTCATTGAGGTATTTTGAAAAGACTTCGGTCTGGCCGTGGGTAACGTGTACAATCTCGGCCTCGGTGGCTTTTACAGTCTGCAATAATCCGTTCCAATCGGCATGGTCGCTCATAGGAAATCCGGCATCGGCACTCCGCCATCTTCTGGCACCACGAACCTGCATCCAGCCTGAGCAGATTGCTGTTGCTGCGTCGGGTACTTTCCTGATAATGCTACTGTCTAAAAGCGCAGGCGGCACAATGACAATTTCATTCTGCAGATGTTTTGTACTTTCTTTAAAATCGGGGATTTCATAGTCGGGAAGGGTTATTCCCACTTTTTCAAAAGCTTCGTTCAGTTTTCCGATAGAGTAGTGAACGTGTATTTTTCCAAGACCTTCCACAGCTTTCATAATCCGTTGGGCTTTTCCAAGAGAATAGCCTATAAACACGGAAGTTTTTCCGTTTTCTTTATTTCTCAGTACCCAGTTTTGAAGTCTTTTATTAAGATCATCAATTTCGAACCAATTGTAAATGGGAAGTCCGAAAGTACTTTCAGTGACAAATTCATTGCATTTTACCAGTTCAAAAGGAGTGCTTAATCCATCATCCTGAATTTTATAATCTCCGGAGATGACGCTGATATAGCCTTTGTATTCTAATTTGATCTGTGCTGATCCTATGATATGTCCTGCCGGATGTAACGAAACTTTTACCCCATTGATATTAACCACTTCATTGTATTCTACACTCTGGCAATCAATATCGGCACCGATTCTCTGGTATAAAATAGGTTTTGTAAAGTGATGGCAAAGGTATTTTTTCATTCCCCACCGGGCATGATCGGCATGACCGTGAGTAATGACCGCCATATCAACAGGTCGCCACGGATCAATATAAAATTTTCCCTGCGGGCAATAAATTCCTTTTTTTGTGAATGTAATTAGTTTCAATGGTGTGATTTGGTTTGTATTTTATGATTCAAAAATCTAACCAAATTCTTAAAAACGGATGAGTTAATCCTATTTTTCATCCTTTTTTAAAAAGAAAATTCCATGATCATCATCCGGAATACTTTATGAAAAGAAATTCCTGAATTCTAAAGGCGACTGACTGGTTTTCTGTTTAAACAGTTTACTGAATGACTGCGGATGCTCAAATCCCAATTCATAGGCAATTTCGCTGACAGATAAAGCTGTTGTACTTAAACGTTCTTTGGCATATTCAATGATTTTATTCTGGATATGCTGTTGGGTATTTTGCTGGGTATGAATGCGTAACAGGCTTCCTAAATAGTTTGGGGAAATATTCATTTCTTCAGCGATGGCTTTTACTGTGGGAATTCCGTTATTGATGGATTTTTCATTTTGAAAATATCCGGAAAGAATTTCTTCAAAACGATCTAAAACTTCATGGCTTGTTTTTTTTCTGGTGATAAACTGCCGCTCATAATATCTTTCGGCATAAATGAGCAGTAACTCTACCTGAGCTACGATAAGCTCCTGGCTGAATTTATCAATATTAGACTGATATTCTTTTTCAATATTCCGGAGAATATCTACAATCACATTTTCTTCTTTATCTGAAAGAAATAATGCTTCATTAACCGCATACTGAAAAAAATCATATGATTTGATCTTTTTAGCGAGAGAAGTTCCCCACAGGAAATCGGGATGAATCAGTAACAGCCAGCCGGTGGGTTCTACTTTAGCCTCAGGATTGATTTCCACTTTTAAAAACTGCAACGGAGAAATAAAAGTAAGTACTCCTGAATCAAAATCATACTGCTGCTGTCCGTAATTGAATTTAGCATTGACATTCCGCTTCAACCCAACGGAATAGAAGTTCTGAATCCATTTCATCTCACTGTCATCCACCGGATAAGAGACCTTACTGTAATCAACAAGACTGATCAGCGGATGCTCAGGATTGGGAAGATTGCAGAAATTGTGGAATTCAGCGATTGAATTAAAGCGAAATGTCTTTTTCATATGCTAATTTAATGATCTGTTTTCTTTATACAAAATCATACCGCCATGGTATAAAATGTCGTTTTTAAATTCGCCGTCTGCCGTAAATCCTGTATCGTCTTTGTAATCGATATGATTTCCTGATACGGTGTAACTTCCCTGATAGGCGCTTTTTCGGCTGCCTCTTGCTTCATCATATTGGTTATCGGGCAATAATTCGTGACGGATATGGCCGTCTTTAGTCATCCACATTCCAATATATTCTTTTGTTTCTTCTATCGTTGTATTCATTTTGAGATGATCTATAATGATGTTGAAAGTGTGTGGTGTTTCCATTCTTCAGTATCTTTTTTAAGGATCTCGATTTTATTTTGAAGCATTTCATAGGCATCGGCTCCTAATAATAAATGTACCGGTGGATTTTGCTCTTTACTGACAGCGATTAATATTTCAGCAGCTTTTTCAGGGTCGTTGGGCTGGCTTCCATTGATGCTGTCAAGATGTGTTTTCTCAGACTGACGTGCCGTTTCATATTCCATGATCGGCTGTTTCGGCGTTTTCACAGAACCCTGAGTAAGAAAATCTGTACGGAAATATCCCGGATAAACAACGGTTACTTTTACTCCGAACTCCTTAGCTTCTTCTGCCAATGCTTCTGTAAATCCTGCTACTGCAAATTTAGTGGAGCAGTAAATTCCCCAGCCTGCAAAGTTTCCTAAAATACCTCCAATCGATGAAATATTAAATATATTCCCTGATTTCTGCTTACGCAAATACGGCATTACATTTCTGATGACATTTAGCGATCCAAATACATTGACATTAAAATTTTCTCTTAATTCTTCATCGGAAAGCTCTTCCAAAGTTCCTATCTGCGCATATCCGGCATTATTTACGATGACATCCAGTCTGCCAAAATGAGCAATGCTTTTTTCAACAGCCTGTTTTACACTGTTATTATCTGTTAAATCAACTTCCAGCGGCAAAAATGTTTCTGACGCATTTCCGATCCCGTTAATCAAAGATTCTGTATTGCGGCTTGTAGCCACCACTTTAAAACCTTCCTGTAATAGCTTTTTAATTAATGTAAGTCCCAAACCTTTTGAAGCTCCTGTGACCAACCATACTTTTTTTGTTTCCATTTTTTTAATTTTTAGTATTAAATTATGTTGCAAAGATGGTAAGGAAGAAAGTTTTCTATGTAACCAGATCCGTTGGTGATGTAATCAAATCGTGAATGGGACTTTAAAGTGTTAGATTTTTAAAGAGGTTAGGATATTATATAAGCTTCTATATCACCAGATTCTAACACTGATAATCTGCTCAATCTGCATAATCTGCGAGACTAAAAAAAAAACAAAATTTAATCTACAGATCATTATTTTTCAAAATTGTAGAAATTAATTCCGGCATCTTCATCTTTGGTCTTGCTTATTTTTGTGTTTAAAGGGTAAAAGAAAAACTCTCCGGCACCATTGATCTTAGCATCCAGAAGATGTCCTGCCAATGCCGTGTAGTCTTGTCTTCCTAAAGTAATATGTAAATGAAGCAGGGGTTTACCATCAATTTCAGATACATTTCCGGAAATATTGCTTACTTCCATCTGTTCATTGAAGGTTTTGTCAACATACTTTTTAGTAGAAGGCTGGAAGAAACGCAAGGTGGCTTCACTCACTGCTCCGATTCCGGTAACCTCGCCTGACTGAATGTGTTGGCTGACCACGAAATCAGTCAGGGATTCTATAATGCCGGATCCGTTTTTTAGGCTTACAACAAAGGTATTATCAACTTTTCTGGCGGTCCAGTTGTTGCCTTTGTAATTCTGTATTTCCATATTTGATTGGTGTAATTGATAATAATTGTCTTCAGCAGTTTAAACAGATTTGCTGCCTCAGATTTATTATTTTTTAAGATAATTGATAATTCCGATGACATCGTCTTCCCCGTAACCTTCATCGTGAGCTGCCTGATAGGTTTTTATCAAAGTTTCCGACAAAGGATAATCAGCCCCAGCATCTCTTGCCAGAAGAATATCTTTCAGCATCAGGTCTAATGCGAATGCCGGATCATAATTATCCTCAATCAGCAAAGGGGTTTTTACTTTTGTGGCACCGCTTCCGCTTGCACTTTCATTGATGATTTCCAACATGTCTTTCCGTTCTATTCCTAATTTACCGGCGAATAAAACCGTTTCAGCAAGCCCCTGATAAATTGTTGACAAAAAATAATTGACTGACAGCTTTGCGGCAATTCCTTTTCCGTTTTCTCCCAGATGCCTGATTATTTTTCCCAGTTTCTGTAAATAAGGTTCTGCCCGATGTACATCTTTTTCATCACCACCAACCATTATAATCAATGTTCCGTCGGCTGCCGGCTTTGTACTTCCTGCCACCGGTGCATCAATAAAGCCCGCTTCTTTTATTTTTACTGCACCGGCCATCTCATTGGTGGCATCCGGAGAAATGGTACTCATATCTATAAACAGCTTACCGCTGATATTCAAAGACAGGATTTCTTTATAGACTTCTTTCACAGCATGATCATTGGTAAGCATGGTAAATATGATATCACTGTTTTTTACCAGCTCTTCCACACTGCTGCGTACGATAGATTTGTCTTTAAAATCTTCTGCTTTTTCTGCCGTTCTGTTAAAAACCGAAAGTGTAAGCCCTGCTTTTTCTAAATTTTTTGCCATCGGATGCCCCATATTTCCTAATCCGATGAATCCTATTTTTTCTGTTTCCATTTGTTTTTTTATTAAGTGCTAAAGATTGTTAAACTATATGGCTTTAAAAGCACATGAATTTTATTTCCGTCCTTTTATCTCTTGTAAATTTAAAACATAAAATAAAAACAATCTGAACTTTTAGAAATTGATTTTTCTGTTTCTCGCGATCACAGATTTTAAAGTTCAGAATCCATTAATTACAAAAAAGTCCTGAACATCTAAATATTCAGGACTTATGAAGTACCTTACAGTTACTTTTTCTTACAGTTTTCAGGGGAATTTACAGGGTTGCACCTTGCGGTATCTCCTCCGGGCAGGGTTACATAATAATCGGTTCCGTAAGTATTTCCTTTTCTGAAAAAATCTGTCGATACCACTTGTGCACCACTTGAAAATGCCGCTTTTTCTCTTGTCCGGTCATTTACTTTGGCCTCATAAGTTTCTATATCAGACCGGGTTCTTACAAGATAGCCTTCTTTTACTACTTTCTGAATTTCACTTTGTCTTACAATTGCATTGTCATAAAGTATAAAAGCGGAGTAATCTTTTCCGGGAGCAGATTCTATGAACATCATTCTTCCTTTAAGTCCCGGATGTCCCGTTAAATAAGGGGATTCATTATTGCTGATTCCTGCACTGGATGGTAATAAAATGAATACAAATTTTCCTCTTGATTCATTTACTGTCGGCCAGTTGTTATGAAGTACAGCCTCATTCAGGGTATTATATTTACCTTTAACATCATCAGGTGTAATGATCTTATTCCTTCCCAATACTGAAACAACGTCCTGATCCAGCTCATCAAATGCTTTTTTATCAAACTTCAGAACTTCGGCAGCGTTAGGAAAAATAGGAAGCCCTGAATCTTTAGCCTCTATCTGTATGAAAATAGGAATATGATCCGGATTTTTATCAGACCAGTCTTTTAAAGCCTGCAATGCTTTTTTTAAAGTTGTATAATGGGTTCTGAAATCAATATCTGCCATATGCAATACCTTAAAGCCGGGCTTGTCTAAGTCTTCAGCAGAATAAGGGGCAAGATCGGTTACGCCCTGTTTTTTCAAAATTTCGTAAGAAGCAGGTTTATTAAATCGGTTTCCTGTAGGGTCATAGTAAACATCTATCTCAAGATTTCTCATACCTGCATTGAGCTGTTCATTAAAATCGGGATGATTATAATTCAGTGCTTCGGTAAAATCCAATCCGTTAGGATGATATTCTTTAAATTTAGCTTTTTCATCAGCAGACATGCTATCAAAAAATGAATCTTTGAATTTAGCCATAATCCCGGTTGCCAGATTAAGGACTCTTGGATCTACAGGCTTTGCATAGCTGTTGTGGGTTCCCAGAATCTGGATCTGATTAATTTTAAGATCTTTTGGATAGCCATTGAATTCTTTTTTGCTTTGTGCAATAGCCATAGCAGATAATAATCCGAATGTGGATATTATTATTTTTTTCATGTTGAAATATTTAGATTAAAAGTTTAATGAAACACCTACCTGTCCACGGAAACCTGTATAAGAGACGCTTTCTGTTCTTTCTTTTTCTCCGTGATAGAATCTGTTGGGTTCATTGAGTAAATTGTTGAGCTCTACAAACAGTCTTATTTTTTTTGAAAATGCATAAGAAGCCGTTGTATCCAATGTAAAGTTTTTATCAAACCACTGATAATGTTCAGGTCCGGCCAGAGAACGGATGGCATTGAGGTATTTTCCTTTATAGTTTCCGGCAAGTCTAATCATCAATTTATCGGTTTCATAAAAAACACTTGCATTGAAAATATGTTTTGCCTGTTTGGGCAGGGTAGTTTCAATTTTATTTACGGTTGTTCCGTTCTGATAGACCGGTATTTCTGTTTTTGAATCTACAAAGGTATAGTTTCCTTCAACCCCGAAATGCTGCAATAAACCGGGCAGTTCTGTAAAACGTTTGCTGAAATTGGCTTCCAATCCAAACAGCCATCCCTGTTCCAGGTTACTTGGTGAAGTTTTAAGATAAGTAAGGCCGTTTCTTTGTTCCGTAGTCTGGTCCTGGTAAATGATATTGCTGAGGCTTTTGTAGAAGCTTCCTACAGAGATGATCCCGAGATTGGAAAAGTATTTTTCAAACATCACGTCAAAACTGCTTGCATAGGTTGGTTTCAATCCGGCATTACCTTCTGTGATGGTTTGAAGTGCATCGTTGATCTGTAAACCCGGGTTCAGATCACTGAAATCGGGCCTTGCAAAAGATCGGGTATAGGATGCCCTGAAAATCGTATTTTCATCGAGATTATACTTCATATTGACCATCGGTAAAAAAGCATTGTACTTGTTTTCTTTTTCTACCGGCTCTGCACTTGTGGCATTTCCCTGTTGTACAACCCTGTTTCCTCTGAAATTGGTGACATTATATTCATTTCTCACTCCTCCGATGATGGTAAATTTATCCGTCAGCCTGAAATTCCCCATTACGTAAGCCGAATACACATTTTCTTTTCCCGAGTAGGAGGAAGCAAGGTTACTTGCCGTATTGGCTCCCTGAATGTTTAACATCGTATTACCGGCTATAAATTCCGGAGAATAAATCTGGTCGATCTGGCCATTTGTAATCTGGTTGATCAAAACATTATTGTAAGGATTGTCTAAGGGATTAAGAAACCCTCCGTTGTAAGGAAAACCTTCCGTCTGCAGCTGATTGAGATACACAAGAGGTGCTGCTCCGGGAATCCCCAACAGTTTTGAAGGCATCCATACATAAATGCTTGAAGCAAAGTCTTTATCTTTATTGATTAGTTTTCCTCCGGCTTTCAGATTGACCTTGTCATTAAGCTTATACTTAAAATTAAACTGGGCCCTGTAATCTCTTTCGCTGTTTTTATTCCTGCTGATAATAGTTTGATATAAATAAAGTTTAGAAGAGTCCAGCGCACTTAAGTTATGTGGCAAAACAATATCTGAAGCATCTCCGATACCGTCCGGAGAATCCATGGCCAGATATTTAAGCCCGTTACCTGAAAGATTTCCATAGGTCATATCCTGTCTGAAAAGCACAATAGGATAGCCTCTTTCATCTTTGCTTAAGTTTTTAGGAGAATTGAATTCGAAACTTGACCTTGAATTGACCAGGGACCAGTCTAATTTCAATTTATCTGATAATGTATGTTCACCACCCAAATCAAAAGAGTACAGATCAGTAATATAATCTGCATGTCTTGCCTGTAGCTGAACATTTTTAGTATTAAAGTTAAAATAAGATTCCCTTACAGATTGCCGATCTATATACTGGCTGTATAATCCCTTGAAATAAAGCTTATTATTTTTATTGATCTGGTAATCTAAAGCTCCATTAAAGCCTAATGTTCTTCTCCGGGCAACATAGTCTCTCAATTGTAACTGGTTGATTGCAAAGGATTTTACTTTATCCTGATTGTTGAAATCATACACCATCTGGAAATTATCAATGGCTGTTTCCCGGTCCCATATAACGGCAGAGGTGATAAATTTAAGCTTATCAGTTATTTTATTTCCATACACTACTGAAGCATTGTAGCTGGGAGACTGGGACTGGTTGACGTAGCCACCAGCAAGGTTTACAGAAAATGTTTCTTTGTTTACCGCTGTTTTGGTAATGAAATCTATGGATCCGCCAATAGCATCACCATCCATATCAGGAGTCAGGGTTTTAGATAATTTTACATACTGGATCAGTTCCGAAGGGAAAATATCCATCTGTAAGCCCCTGTTGGCAAAATCTCCGCTGGCACTCGGCATTCTGTTTCCATTAAGCGTAGATGAGCTCCACTGGATAGGTGTTCCCCTCACGGCAGCAAATCTTCCTTCTCCCATATCCCTTTCAATCGTTACGGCAGGCAGCCTTTGGATGGCTTCAGCAGCATTTCTGTCCGGCAGTTTTCCAATTGCATCTGAAGCCAATACATCTGAAATAGTTTCTGAATTCTTTTTAATATTCAGTGCCCTGGCCTGGGATGGTTTGTAAGCAGAAGTAATGGTAACCCCTTCAATACTTTTTACTTTTTCTCTGTTTTCTAAAACAATTACACCTACATCTGCAATTTTTGAATTTGCTGAGGGATGTATTTCGATCATCTTATCGGAATAGCCTTCATAAGTTACGATAATTGAAGTAGAACCTTCGGGAACGGTAATGCTGAAATTCCCCTGGTTATCTGTGAGAACAAAGATCTTGTTATCATTCGTTAAAACCTTAGCTTGCGGGAGTCTTCCCTGTGAATCTTCCACCTTTCCGCTTACCTGAATCTGGGCATAAGATTGTATAGAAGCAAAGAAAAGAGCAATGGCCAAAGTTGATGTCAGTTTTTTCATTTTTACAGGTACAGTTTGATTTGCTGCAAAACTATTCCGACTTTAATTTTGAAAAGTTCATTTGTATTGAGATGAACTTATTTCTACAAAATGAACTTGTAATTATTTGATTTAAAATAATTTCCCTTATTTTAATTATTTATTAACAGATAAACAGTAAATATTAAACAGGTGGTTCCAATTCTTTTTCTTCGAGTATTTTTTTTCTGTAATCGTTAGGATTTATTCCTGTTTCCTGTTTAAAATATTTATAGAAGGTGGCCTTAGATCTGAATCCGCATTGGTAATAAAGTTCACTGATCTGCAAATCCGGCTTTTGATTAATCTGTGCAATGAATTCTTCAATCCTGTACTTATTGATAAGATCATAAAAAGTTGTTTGAAGGCCTTCGGAAATGCATTGGGATAAATGGTTCTTAGAAACATGAATCATATTGGAAATATCTTCCATATTCAAATCTTCTTTGGTATAGATTTTTTTGTGTTTTAGCAGTTCTACTAATTGCCTGTTCGTATTATCAATATAATCTTTGCTGAGTATAGAAGTTTTGTATTTTATGTTTTTTTTCTGAACGGTTACGGTTTCCTGAACATCATTCACCACTATATTTTCATTTTTATGGTCTGTGCCGGGCAATTGCCTGTCTATTTGATTGAGCCTGATCAAAAGAGCAAACTGAATGAAAAAGGAAAAGGTATAGATAAGCCTTAAAAGCTCTTTGTCTGCTAATTTTCCGAATATGCAGACTGTATATATGATCACTGAAGCAAGAACAAAGCATAAGAATTTGATAAACAGCATCTGAAATGCATTATCCCTGTTTTTATGCCTGATCTGTACGACAAGTGCAGCAATGAGATAACCGCACCAGTATAAAGGATAAATTTTAAAGATCCATAAATAAAACCGGTGAAAACTCTGGGATTCCGTGCCTATAAAAAGAACTATAACATTACAGATGAATACCACAAAGAAAAGAAGAAAATGAAGATAATGCTTCCAGTTAATAGGATACTTTAATAAACACCTGCCGGCCAAAAATAAAAGCGGTCCCTTCAGAAGCCTGAAACTTGAAGGGTATGCGTCTATCAGTAAAGTACTTTTATTATCATAATTAAAAATAAAGTATTCCCAAAGAAGGTCTAAAGTTACCGTGACAATATAAAGTATTAAAAAGAGATTTTTCTTTGATTTTTCTTTTTTAATCAGAAAAAAGGAGAGAATAGCTTCTATAATGACGGCTAAAAAAGCCCCGGAAATTTCCATAATAAATTTATAAAATTTGGCAGAAAAGTAATCTTTTTTCGTAAAATTTTAATAGAACATTGAATTAAGATATTGTTAAATATATTTTGAAATGATTATCCGGAATTCGGGTAAAAGCTCATGAAAAAATATTCAATAACCCAACTTTCTGTTCCTGCAATTTTTTAAAACCGGAAAACTTACGGAAATTTGCAAAAAATAAATCAGGATAAAATGAAGATCATAGACCCGGAAAAATGGAACCGAAAAGAACATTTTGATTTTTTCTCCAATATGGCAAGTCCGTATTTCGGCTTTACGGCTGAGGTAGACTGTACTGAAGCTTATCGTACCGTAAAAGCAAAAGGCTATTCTTTTTTTGCCTATTATCTTCACAAATCCATGATTGCCATCAATTCTGTCGATGAATTAAAAACGCGGATCATCGATGACCAAATTGTCCTGTTTGACACCATTCATGCAGGAAGTACCATTGCAAGGGCAGACGGTACTTTTGGTTTTTCATACATTCCTTTTTCAGAAGATTTTGAAACTTTCAATGCTGAATTACAAAAAGAAATTGAAGCAGTACAAAATTCTACCGGCATCAGAATACATAATGATAGACTGGGAAAAGATCTCATAAGACACTCTGCAATTCCCTGGAATTCTTTCAGTGCTTTACTGCATCCTACCAATTTTGATAAAACAGAATCTGTTCCGAAAGTTACCTTCGGAAAATTCAGCATCCGGGACAGAAGGAAATATCTTCCTGTTTCTGTTGAAGCTCATCACGGTCTGGCAGACGGATTGCATATTGCGAGGTATTTTGAAGAGTTCCAGAAACAGCTTAATGCTATATAACTTTTATGATCCGGCAAAAACAGTTTGTTTCCGATTGATTTAATGAATTTCATCATTAATGATTAACAATTTGAAATAACCTCTAAATTTTACAATCTATCTTTAAATTTGAAGCAAAATTCCACTATGCAGATGAACTCTACCAACACCATTTCCCGAACGGTAATCTGGCTGATGGCCATTATTTCAGGACTTGTAGTAGCCAATAATTATTATAATCAGCCGTTACTGGCTCTTATTTCTGACGATTTACATATCTCTGAAAGTGCAGCAAGCAAAATTTCCGTTCTTACCCAGATAGGATATGCGCTGGGACTGCTGTTGATCGTTCCTTTGGGTGATAAATTTTTCCGGAAAAGGCTAATTCTTATCGACTTGTTTCTGGTTTTTGGTTCCTTATTATGGATGACCTTTGCCGATCAGTTGTGGATGTTATATGCAGCCAGTTTATTGATCGGAGCGACTTCGGTGATTCCTCAGCTGTTTGTTCCCATTGCAGCCGAACTCTCATCTGATAAGGAAAAATCTTCCAATATCGGACTGGTAATGTCCGGTTTATTGTTGGGAATCCTGTTGTCCCGTTTTATCGGTGGAATAGTTGGTGATATCTGGGGCTGGAGAGCCATGTTCGGCATTGCAGCAGGATTGATGGTTATTGTTTGGCTGGCCGTTTACAAAATGCTGCCCGAATTACAACCTAACTTTAAAGGAACTTATAAAGAGTTAATGCGTTCTGTCGCTCATTTAGCTAAAACACAGCCAATTTTACAGCTCGCTTCCTTCCGGGGAGCAATGGCTTTCGGATCAATGTGTGCTTTATTTACTACACTGGTTTTTCATATGGAGAAACCTCCGTTTAATGCTGGTTCTTCCGTAGCGGGAAGCTTCGGACTGGCCGGAGCTGTAGGTGCTCTGGCAGCAGCTAAAGTCGGAAAACTGCAGAAGTTTATGGATCTGAACCGGATCATTGTTTATTCACTGCTTATTGTATTGGGAAGCTGGGCATTCACTTATTTTGCGGGAGAAACCTATTGGGGATTGATTGTTGGGGTTATTCTTGTTGATTTAGGTGTACAGTCGAGCCATATTATGAATCAGACCAATTATTTTTTAATAAAATCCAATGCGGTCAACAGGCTGAATACCGTTTATATGGTTTCCTATTTTATAGGCGGATCATTGGGAACCTGGCTGGCTTCCGTTGCCTGGCAATATGCCCAATGGGATGGGGTTTGTTTTGTAGGAGCAAGTTTCGGTTTACTGGCCCTGATTGCCCATCTGTTATTCAGTCAAAAAGTGAACAGTACTTCTTCTTAATTATCCGGTTAAGGAATATTGTATTATATTTCGTTTGAAGGATCAGTTATCGGCATCAACTTCCTGAACTATACTTCGATGTTTGCTTCCCCATTTTTCAAGCTGTTTCCAGATTGGGATCAGCTCGCATGCAATTTCTGTTAATTCATAATCTACTCTTGGCGGTACCTGAGCATGTACGGTTCTTTTTACCAGACCTTCTTTTTCCATTTCCCTTAGCTGTAGCGTAAGCATTCTCTCCGTAATCCCGGAAATCCTGTCACGCAGCTCACTGAAACGTAATTTTCCGTCTTCAAGCTTACACAAGATTAATAATTTCCATCTTCCGCCAATTTTACAGACAGCATAGGTCAAATCACATTCCGTAAGATATTGTGCATTAATACTGTTCGTTGAATTTTCTTTCTTTTTACCCATTACTTACAAATTTGTTAGTACCATACAATTAGCTGTGTACGATGCAAATTTAAGGCTTAAAATTAATTTTGCACTGTAAAAAATAATCAACATGAAAAAAATAATCGGAGCCATCATGATAACAGGAATTATTTCATGCAAAAGTAGTAACAACCTTAACAAAACACCCATGCAATTAACACTCGAAATAAGTAAAATTCTAAGTCATTTGGAGAAAATAGAAGTGTTTGACGGACAGAATCCCTTAGATATAAGCCGTAAAAATTACGAAACAATGGCGCTTCAGTTAAGTGGCAGGAAAGAAAGTGTAGCCATGATCGAGGAATTTAATATCCCATCGGAAAATCATCAGATCGCCGCCAGATTGTACAGACCCGAGGGAAAAACCGGTTCAAAATCACCTGCTGTTGTTTACCTCCATGGAGGCTGGTTTATTTCAGGAAGCTATGAAACTCATGATGCAATCGTCCGGAAACTGGCTAATGCAACAGGTGCAGCTGTATTATTTGTAGATTATCGTCTTGCCCCGGAATATCCTTTCCCTGCAGGCCTTGATGATTGTGCAGCAGCTACAAAATGGCTTATAGATCACGCCGAATCTTTAGGAATTGATCTTCATCAGATAGGTGTGATAGGAGACAGTGCCGGAGCTGCTTTAGCTGTATCTGTAACCCAACAATTAAGAAATCAACTAAAATTCCAGGTTCTTATCTATCCGGCCACAGATCCTTCACTCAGCACAAAATCCTGGGATACTTATGCAAATGGCCCCGTATTGAATAAAGAATGGGGAAGGCAGGCCTGGAACTGGTACATTACAGAAAAGGATCGTGAAAATCCTTTAGCAGTGCCTGTCCTTATAAAAGATTTTAAAGAGGTTCCACCAACACTGATCTTATTGGCCGAACATGATCCTTTACATGATGAAGGTGAGCAGTTAGCCCTGAATATGAAAAACGCAGGAGTTTCTGTACAGACAAAAACATATAAAAATATGGTTCACGGGTTTATGCATATGGGCGGAGTGCTGCAGGAAACACAATCTGCAGTGGATGAAATAACTCTTTTCACAAATAACAATTTCAAAGCCATACAATAACAATGAAAAAATTTGCATACATAGGATGTTTAGGCTTTATAGCCGTAATCACCACTGAATTTGGAGTCATCGGAATTTTACCGCAAATGGCTGATCACTATAAAATAAGCATTGATAAAGCAGGATATTTACTCAGTGCTTTTGCTCTGATTATTGCTCTTACCGGACCTTTTATGACATTATTGACATCAGGATTTGACCGTAAAAAAATAATGTTTGCAGCCATTTCTATTTTTCTTATTACAGGAATTGTTTCATCTTTTTCACCTCCGTTCTGGTTGCTGATGCTGGTAAGAGTTTTACCTGCGTTCCTGCAGCCCGTCTATATTGCCACAGCGTTATCCGTAGCGGTTTCAGGAGCAGATAAAAAACACAGCAACCAATTGATGAGTATTGTATTTAGCGGTGTTGCCATTGCCATGGTGACCACAGTTCCGTTTGCGACGTGGGTGGCAAGTCTCTGGTCCTGGGAATATTCATTTATGATCCAGACTATCGTAAGCTTAGTCGCCTTGGTCATTATTTACTTTCTGTTACCAGCAATGCCTGTTAAAGAGAAAAAATCTTACGGAAGTCAGCTTAAAATACTCGTTCAACCCACTTTTATCATCAGTACCGCTATGAATTTTTTTATGATCACAGCCTGGTTTTCTACCTACAGCTATTTTGCAGATTATCTGAATAAAGCCAAAGGAATGGATGCTGCCATGGTAAGTTATATGCTTTTCCTGTTTGGGGTTATTGGGGTGTTTGCCAATTGGATAGCCGGAAAAATGCTCAGTAAAAATATCGTGCGTACAACGGCATTTTTCCTCTCAGGCACTATCATTATGCCCGTATTGCTTTATTTCTCTGACGGAAATTTAATGGCAACTATTTTTACTATCGGAATTTGGGGCTTTTTATATTCTCTCAGCTTTTTGAATGCATCCACTTATATGATTTCGTCAGTTCCCGATTCTTTGGAATTTGCCAATAGTCTGGCCACTTCATTCGGAAATTTAGGAGTAACTTTAGGAACAACGCTAGGAGGTTGGGTTATAGTTTCATATGGTGTTCAATACAATCCCTGGATTGGTTTTATCTTTGGATTGCTTGCCTTTCTAATGATGACATTAAGAAGCAGTATAGAACGAAAACAGAAGCTGACAATCTGCAGGGCTTAATAAAATGTAATACATTTCGTTACATTAAAAAACATCTGTAACTTTGCATTGATAATTAAAAATCAAAACAATGAAAATAGAAATTTGGTCGGATGTCATGTGTCCGTTTTGTTATATAGGAAAAAATAATTTTGAACAGGCCTTGGAAAAGCTCCCGTTTAAAGATCAGGTAGAAGTAGAGTGGAAGAGTTTTCAGCTGGATCCTACCTTAGATCCGTCGGAAACTAAAAATACCCTTACTTATTTCAGAGAGAAGAAAGGTTTTCTGGAAGCTCAGGCCAGTCAGATGATCAGCCAGGTAGCGCAGATGGGAAAAGGAGCAGGAATTGATTTTAATTTTGAAACCGCTTTAATTACCAATACTTTTCCGGCGCACAAGCTGCTTCACTTATCCAAAAAATATAATAAATCTTCAGAAATGGAAGAAGCATTATTTGATGCGCATTTTGTTGAAGGTAAAAATGTTGGGGATATTGAAACTTTAACTGCTCTTGCCGGGAAACTGGGAATCGATAAGGAAGAGGCCAGACTTGTATTAACATCTGATCAGTTCGATCAGGAAGTTAATCATGATATTTCCGAGGCTAAAAACAATGGGATCTCAGGAGTTCCGTTTTTTGTTCTGAATGGTAAATATGCCGTTTCAGGAGCTCAACCTGTAGAAGTTTTTGAAAATGCCCTTCAGCAAACATACAAGGAAACCGTTTCTCCCTTCAAAGATCTTTCCAATGGAGAAAACGCTTGTGACGCTGACAGTTGCAGCATATAAAAACACCAAAAGGTGGCTTCGAGAGCCTCAGCCACCTGTTTTATGCCCATTAAGAAATACCCAAATGATGACTAAAACTCACCAAACTGTCATTGCATTTAGAATCTTATTTTATAAATTAGCGTTACAGCAAATATAAACATCAAAGGTGGTTGAGGCTCTCGAAGCCACCTCTTATTTAACTCAGAAAATATGACCTCAATCATCATCAACAAAGCTTCTAATGAAGATCTTGAAACCTTACAAAGTATCGGAAAACAGACCTTTTCTGAAACCTTTTCAGCAGATAATTCGGAAGAAGCCATGAAAGAATACCTGGAAAAAAGCTTCAATACAGAGAAAATAAAAGCCGAATTAAACAACCCCGATTCTTTTTTCTTTATTGCCTGGGAAGAAGACAATCCGGTCGGTTATCTGAAGGTAAATTCAGGAAAAGCACAGACGGAATTGCAGGATGATGCATCTCTTGAAATTGAACGTATCTATGTAAAGAGCAGCCATCACGGGAAAAAAGTCGGACAACTCCTGTATGATCAGGCTTTGGAAACCGCTCAGAATTTAAATAAATCTTATCTCTGGCTGGGTGTATGGGAAGAAAACCTCAGAGCACTGAACTTTTACAGGAAAAATGGTTTCATTGAATTTGATAAGCACATTTTCAGATTAGGTACCGATGAACAGACCGACCTGATGATGAAAAAAACATTAGAATAATTCAATTAAAAATAATCAGACAAAATAAATCCTTTTTAAGCATAACGTTTAAAAAGGATTTATTATTTAAAATCAAATATCAGAGATCCGGATCTTTAAAGTTTCTTAAAGTTTTTACCCAGATGTTCTTCTATAACAAAAAACGGGTCTTCCGTAAGTGTATGTCCTCTCATCTCGATCAGGCTTACCTTACTCATCATCCGAAGCATGATCCTTCTTTCGCAGCTGTATTCCACACCGTCTATATTTCTTATCCCGGCCCGGAAAGCTGATCTTCCGTGAGCACATAAATGATTATTGACCAGGATCACATCTCCCGCCTGCGGAGTAAAATCTGAATACACAAGATGTTTTGCCTCTTCCCAGAACTTATTCAGAGCGTGATGCGCCAGATCAGTCTGCTTTATATTGGGATTGAATAACTGTTCAGCAGCATCAAAACGCATAAAAGGCAGTTCCTGATTACCATACAATACAGAATCCAAAGCAGCTTCCTCATCTTCTTCATTCTGCAGATTGGCATCTTTGGGGATTTTAAAGATAGGATTGAATAAAGCCCTGAATTCTTCTACCGATTCATGGGAACGGATGGAGTAGAGTGTAGAAGGAACCTGTTCTTCATTACGGATGTACATAAAGCTTAAAAAATCGGCCTGATTTTTAAGAAAAGCATCTTCCGTATGAACATATAAATCAGTTGCCGACCCCGATCCTGTTTGGGTTTCGCGCATTTTTTCATCCGGGATTATCGCATGGATCAGCCCTCCGCCTTTACGCTGTGAAAAATACTGTACAGGCTTGGAAGGTAAGGCACCATGCAACAATGCGCAAACAAATCCAAATAAATTGAATTTGGAATAATCAGCCGACTGCCAGTTGGGTGGCGTGCTTCCTATTTTATCCTGATCAATATCCATCATTCCCTTGAAAATAACAGCTCCGTATTGATCTTTGGAAAAGTCACTGGCAAAAGCAGCTGCCACACTGAGGATTCTTTCCGGTAAAAAATAAGATGCCAGTTGATGGACATGCGTTACAAATTCACGGTTTTCAAAGCTTCCATATTTTTTCTGAAGATGCTCTGCAGCCTCTTTAATCAGCTTACGTTCGGGAGCAGTGATTTCTATGGAGTAAGGAAGCAGTCTTTCTTCTGTAAGACTGTCACTTTCTAAAGTTTTTAAAGAATTCATGAAAAAAAATTTTGTGTTATGATAAAATTGTTATATTTGTTTTTAATTATTCTAAATAACAATAACGTTGTCAAATTTATGACTTCTTAATTAAAATCCAAGTAAAAAATGAAAAATTTTAAAACTTAACGTATTGAATACGTGTTAAATAACTATGAAATCAAACTAAGAATCAAATACACTTATTTTTCCAATCATCAGTACAAATACATATATGAATAACGAAACAATACCTCTCGGCGAGGTGATAAATAGTCCTTCACCTCACTTATTGGGGAAATTTAATAACATTTTCCATCAGAATAATTATGATCATTACCGATCCGCAATTAATGACACTTTAGACCTGGTAGGAGAGTTTCTTCACAGAAACGACAAACCATTCAGCGGAATAGAAGCCCAGAAAATGAAAACGATGGTTCATCATATCGATCTGAACCGTAAACTTTCTTCTTATGAAGAGCTCCTGAACGAGGTAGATGATATCTATGTAAAGCATGCGACAGCATTTCACCTTCCACAATATGTTGCCCACCTTAACTGTCCGGTTGTTATCCCGGCTCTGGCAGGAGAAATCCTTGTCAGTGCCATCAATTCTTCCCAGGACACCTATGATCAGAGCGCTGGCGGTACTTTTATGGAAAGAAAGCTGATCGACTGGACGGCAGAAAAACTGGGTTATAATCCTGATGAAAGCGATGGCGTTTTTACAGCCGGCGGATCACAAAGTAATTTAATGGGACTGGTGATGATGAGAGACTGCTTTTCTCAGAAAAACTTAAACCATAATATCAAACTGGACGGACTTCCTCCTGAAGCAGGACGTTTCAGAATTTTCATTTCAGATAAAGCACATTTCAGCAATCAGAAAAATGCATCTATTATGGGACTGGGCGAAAAATCTATTGTGAAAGTCCCTACAGATGAACGATTCCGCATGGATATCACCCTGCTTAAAAAATATATGAAACGGGAAATCCTGTTGGGAAATATCCCGATCGGAATTATTGCTACAGCAGGAACCACAGATTTCGGAAATGTTGACCCATTGGAAGACATCGCCAATATTGCCGAACAGCACAATATCTGGATGCATGTGGATGCGGCTTATGGCTGTGCATTACTGCTGAGTAACAAATACCGACATCTGCTTAACGGAATAGAGCGTGCAGATTCTGTAACGATAGATTATCATAAATCTTTTTTCCAGCCCATCAGCAGCAGTGCATTTATTGTTAAAAATAAAAGAGAGCTTCGAATCCTGAAACACCATGCCGACTACCTGAACCCGGAAGAGATGGATGAAGAAGAAATTCCTGCGCAGATCAACAAATCCATTATCCAGAGTACACGGCGGTTTGATGCCTTAAAACTATGGTTCACACTGAGAATGATGGGGCAGGAGCAATTGGCGGAATATACGGACAGAGTGATTGATCTTACCAAGGACGTAGCAGAAATGATTACGGAAGATCCTGAATTTGAGCTTTTATCCGATACCGATTTAAGTGTATTGGTATTCAGATATATGAGGACTGATATTGAGGATCTGAATGCTCTTAACCAGTTCATTAAAATGAAGTTGTTCTACAGCGGTGAAATCCTTGTGGCAAGCACTAAAGTTGACGGAAACCTTTATCTGAAATTCACTTTCCTCAATCCGATCACGACAACAGAAGATGTTCATCAAATTTTAAACAAAATCAAATCACATGGAGAAGACTTTAGTACAGACAAGTAAGTTTAAAGAAAGAGCGCAGGACATTACTTTCCGCATTCTGTTAAACGGAATGTTGAGGGAGCTTGGAAACGGAAAATTCTACGAGGGCGTTCCAAAGTATGATAAACTGACTGCTCAGGCATTACAGGATAGCAAGTATCCGCTTCACGTCAGATTTGAATTAAAACAAAGTGAAATCTTTTTGTTTGCGCCGGTTTCCTATCGCTCTGAAAGCGCTTTTCACGACTATGGATTTCCGCTACGGATCGTTGATCATAAAAATGAAAAAGTTTCTGAACCGGACGTTGATCAACTGATCCAACTGGTTTATAAAGAATTTTCTGAAAGTTTCAATGAATCCGGATTCCAAAGATTTACAGAAAGAATCCACAGCAGCATAAAAAATCTTGAATTTACTCTGGCAGCCTGTGCAAAAGAAAAAAAGCCGTTATCCTGTTCTTTTTTAGAATCGGAACAGCAGCTTCCTGTGGGACATAACCTGCATCCGTTCACAAAATCGAGAATGGGCTTTTCTAAGGAAGAACAATTTCAATTCGGGCCGGAATTCAATCAGGAAATCCAGCTGGAATATTTTTTAGCAGATAAAAATTCTATTAAAGAAAGCTCTGTTCTAAAGACACCTTTAAAGGAAATCCTGGAAAATATAGCTTCATTACCCGATGGTTTTGAACAAAACCTTCTCAAAGACGGTGAAAAAATTTCCGATTTTTACTGTATTCCCTGTCATCCGTGGGAAGCAAATTATATCCTTTCAAACGAAGAATATTCTCAGATGATTGAATCCCGGAAGCTAATCTACATCGGGGCATCGGGCGAAAGTTTTCATTCAACCTCGTCAATAAGAACCCTTTACAAAGCTGATGCTCCTTGGATGCTGAAATTTTCACTGCATGTTCTTTTAACAGGTTCCGTGAGAATCAACAGTGAAAAAGATCTAAAAAGAGGATATGCTTCCTCTCTGTGGTGGCAGAATTTTAAAGCTTCTTTTGAAAAAGAATTCAATCACTTTAAATTATTATTAGAGCCGGGAGCAGTAAGCGTACACAATAATGACAAAAATATTGACAGCCTTAATCTGCTGATCCGTGAAAATCCGTTTTTGCCGGAAGACAAAGTATTACTGTTGGCAAGATTGTGTCAGGATGAGCCTGCTGATGACTATACTTTTATCCGACGATTTTTTAAAGATGTTTCAGACCGTTTAGGAAAAGATCCGGAAGAAGCAATAACAATATGGTTTGAAAAATATATCAGACTGTTGATAGCTCCGTTAAATCATCTGTTCAGCCGCTACGGAATGGCCCCTGAAGTCCATCAGCAGAATTTAATGATCGGCCTTGATGATCATCTTTTGCCTGAAACTCTTTTTGTAAGAGACGGACAAGGTTACTTGCTAAAAGAAAGCAACAGGGAACAGTATCAGGATCTGATTAAAGAACATCCGGAAATTGAAGAGCTTTTCATCAGAAATGAACGTCTTCTGGATATTATTTCCCATCATTTGTTGGTAAGCAACCTGTCAGCTCTGATTGCTTCATTAGGGAAAACAGGCTGGATAAAGGAGAGAAAGCTTATCAATATTACCTACAAAGCATTCGAAAAATTGCATGAATCCAATCCTTCAGGCATCACTCATTATGCTTTGAACAGAAGATATTGGGGAACAAAATCAAATCTTAAATCAGCCGTTCTGGATATGGATGGCGGAGCCAATGCAGCTGCACTTTCATACGCCCGGATCCCGAATCTGTTTCATAAATATTTCTTTTCAGATCAACTGATACAGCCTAAAGGAAATGATGTGTTTTTCAAACGTTACTTCCCGAAAGAAGATGTTACTATCAGCATGCGTCCCATCGATCTTGAAAATGACCTCAAAATGTTGCACGAATGGTTTAACCGTGAACATGCGATTAAAATCTGGCAGATGAACTGGCCTATTGATGAGCTTGAAACTTATTACCGCATCATGTTACCGGGAGATGAAGCCCACAGCTATATTATCCTGAGCAATGGTGAACCTTCATGCAATATTGAAGTTTATTGGGCTTCAAAGGATATTGTAGGCGATTACTATGATGTTCTGCCGACTGATTACGGAACCCATCAGTTTATTGCTCCGGTAGATCCTAAGAAAAAATATGTGTCACCCTCCACCCAGTCTATGGTAGATTATGTATTTGCACAGCCTGAGGTCGGTAAAATGGTCGGCGAAGGTTCTGTAGATTCATTTGCATCGATGATGAATAAGGCCCATGTTGGTTTCAAAATCGAGAAAGTAATCGAAATGCCACACAAAAAAGCCAATCTCAATTTTTGTTACAGAGAATGGTACTGGGAAAAATTCCCGCAAAATAACGACGTAAAAATCACCACGAAAATCACGGAACATGAGCAAGGAACAAGTATATAATTTAATTGGAATCGGAATCGGCCCATTTAATCTGGGACTTGCCGCATTGAGTAATCCGATTACAGAACTGAAAACCCTTTTCCTGGATCAGAGAGACAGCTTTAACTGGCATCCGGGATTGATGATCGATCATGTAACCCTGCAGACACCGTTTCTGTGTGATTGTGTATCGATGGCTGATCCTGCGAATCCCTTGAGTCTTCTGAATTATCTTAAACAGACAGACAGGCTGTATCAGTTCTTTATCAGGGAAAACTTTTTTATCCCCAGAAAGGAGTATAACCGGTATTGTCAGTGGGTCGTGGAACAGCTTCCGCAATGTCAGTTTTCAACTCAGGTGACTGATATTGAATATGAGGACGGGCTTTACATCATCACCGCCTATCATACAAAAACTAAGGAAACCCTGGTTTACAAAACTGAAAGACTGGTATTGGGAACCGGAACGCAGCCTTCCGTACCGTCATTTATTCCTAAAGATGATCCACGTATTCTGCATACCGGAAATTATCTGTACCGTAAAGAAGAGCTCTTGTCTAAAGGTAAAAAGATAGCGATTATAGGTTCAGGACAAAGTGCAGCAGAAGTATTTTATGATCTGCTACAAAGCAGAAGTGAAGATACAGATTTGGGTTGGTATTCCCGTCCGGATCGCTTTTTCTCGATGGAATATTCAAAGCTGACATTGGAGCTGACTTCTCCTGATTATGTGGATTATTTCTATAACCGCTCGGAAACTGCACGAAAAGAGATTTTAAGCAAGCAGCAAAGCCAGTTTAAAGGAATCAACTACGATCTGATCAATGATATTTACGATTTTATTTATGATTTAAGTATTGACAATGCCGATCCTAAATTAAAAATTATCCCAAACAGCCAGTTAAACAGGGTAGACAACACAAACCCTGATTATCTGAATCTTGAATTTACCCAGCTGGAACAGGATGTACCTTATGACCAGGAAGCCGATTATCTGATCTTAGGAACGGGATACCGTTATCATGAGCCTTCATTCCTGAAAAATATACAGTCGAGAATTAAAAGGGATTCGGCCGGATTGTATGATATTAACAGGAATTATACGATAGACCTTGACGGAAACGGAATTTATGTACTTCACGCCGAAGTGCATACCCACAGCTATATTTCAACTGATCTGGGAATGGCTGCCTACCGCAATTCTTACATCATCAATGATATTCTCGGAAGAGAACATTATAAAATCGAAAGAAAAATCGCCTTCCAGGATTTCGATGTGGAAAAATACACTTCTTTACCAACCGCAAATATCTAATAAAAAATGAATACAATTTCAAACAATACCATAATCAATCATGAACACTGGAAACAGGCCAACAGAAACCTGATGGCAAAAACCATTGCCGAACTTATGCATGAAGAACTGTTAAAACCCATCATCGATTTCGAAGACGAAGCAGGATACACGGTATTCAGGCTTGAAACCGGGAATGAAACTGTGGAATATAGTTTCAGAGGACAGAAAAGACTAATGGATTACTGGCATATCGATAAAGACAGTATTACAAAAATTCAGAATAATGAAGTCAGCTCATCCCTTGATGTTCCGCAGTTCTTTCTGGAAATGCAGTCTATATTTGATCTGGATTCCAATACCCAGGCAAGATATACGGAAGAATTATTGCATACTTTATATTGCGACGCACTGATCCTGGCAAAAGGACCGTTATCTTCCGGAGAATTGGCAGAAGCAGGTTATCAGATGATAGAACATAATATGACAGGCCATCCGTGGGTGATCGTAAACAAAAGCCGTTTAGGTTTTTCACCTACCGATCTGCAGACTTTTGCGCCTGAAGCAGATCAGCCCTTAAAAGTGTTATGGCTCGCTGCACACCAGGACAGATCAAGCTTTCATGCTCTGGAAGATATTGATAAAGAAACGTTTTACCGTTCGGAAATAGGAAATGATTTGTATGAACGTTTTAAACAATTGCTTGCAGATAATGGAAAATCTATCGATAATTATAATCTGATCCCGGTACATCCATGGCAGTGGGAAAACAAGCTCAGGATCCATTTTGCAGGAGATATTGCAGAAGGGCTTTTAATTGATCTCGGGGAAGGAAATGACATCTACAGCCCGCAGCAAAGTATCCGTACTTTGTTTAATACAGAATACCCTGAAAAAAGATATTTAAAAACGGCCGTATCTATCTTAAGTACAGGGAATATCCGTGGGTTATCTCCAAAACAGATGAAGATAGCACCTTCCATTACCGATTGGGTAAAAAGCCTTATCAGAGACGATGAATATCTTGCAGACAAAGGAACTATCTTTTTAGGGGAAGAAGCTTCCACAACCTATCTTCATCCCCAATACGGAGCCATTCAGAACGTGCCTTACCAGTACAATGAATTTCTGGGTGCCTTATGGCGTGAAAGTACCGAATCATATCTGACCAAAGAAGAAGAAATGGTTACAATGGCTTCCTTACTTTATGTAGACAACGATGAGGTTTCTCTGGTTCAGGCTTTCGCAGAAAAAGCAGGGATCAGTATTCAGGAATGGATTGCCTTATACCTCAATGCTTATTTAACCCCTTTACTGCACATTTATTACACCCATTCGTTATGCGTTACACCACATGGTGAAAACATCATGCTGGTATTGAAAAACGGAATTCCGCAAAGGATTGTGATCAAAGATTTTGTAGATGATATTGTTCTGACCACAGAAGCCAGGGAAAAACTGCCTTCCCATCTGGCAGACGGTCTGATCCAGTCTTCCAACAAAGAAAATGTGCCGTTATTTATTCTTTTAGGCGTATTTGATGCCTTCTTCAGGTATCTGTCAGACGTATTGCACAGCTATTCGGATTTTAAAGAAGATCAGTTTTGGATGCTTGTTCACAGCTGTATTGAAAGCTATAAAAATGACAACCCTCATTTGCAGGAACGATATGAAAAATACGATTTGTATGTTCCGGCATTCAAAAGATTTTATATCAACAGCCTGCGTTTGAAAAACAACGGATACAGTGAGAATAAAGCATTTGCCATTCCAAAGAAAGACGGTGCTTTACCGAATCCGCTGTATCATGTCGCCAATAAAAACTCCGTAGCAGCGCTATGAAGAATTTCTTGCAGCTTCTGAAAGGAGGAATGGTTTTTATCTACGGAGCTTTGGCCGGAAAAAAGGTGGAGCTGACTTCCGGAAGTATCAACCGTTCCATTTTCAGCCTGGCAATTCCGATGGTGATGGAACTTGTGATGGAATCTGTTTTTGTAAGCGTAAACCTTCTGATTATTGCCAAATTAGGCGAGAAAGCCCTTACCCTTGTTGGCGTTACCGATAACTACATCAACTTCGCTTATGCCGTTGCCGTAGGTTTGGGAATTGCAGCCGCAACACTCATTGCAAGACGGGCAGGGGGGAAAGATAACGAAGGGATAAGTAAAACAGCACATTACGTCATTTTACTCGCTCTGATTTTCGCCATACTGATCGGTGGTTTGTCAAGCTATTTTGCCGCTTATATCGTGGATTTTCTTGGGGTAAAATCTGATATTGTAAGCCAGGGACTTTCTTTTTCCCGACTTGTATTTATAAGTATCGGACTGGTTATTTTACGTCTTTCCATCAACGGGCTTTTCCGGGGTGTAGGAGATGCTGATCTGGCTATGAAATCCCTTTGGATCTGCCATATATCCAATATCATATTGGCAGTAATCCTTGTATTCGGGCTGGGCCCTGTTCCTGCTTTCGGATTAATGGGATTGGCTTATGCCACAGTTTTATCAAGATTACTGGCCGTAATTTATCAGTTCTTTATTTTATTTTCAAACAGGACAAGCATCAATATCCTTGTGAAATTCCAAATGGATATGCCGTTGCTGGTGAAAATATTAAGAATTGCATTCGGAGGGCTGGTTCAATACATCATCCCGACTTCCAGCTGGCTGATCATGGTGAAAATTATTTCCACTTTCGGTACCACCGCACTGGCAGGATATATCATCGCTCAGCGTATTGCTTCCATTGCAACAATGCCGGCCTGGGGAATCGGAAATGCAACGGGAGTTTTAACGGGTCAGAACCTTGGAGCCGGAAACTATGACCGTGCCGAAAAAACAGTATGGCGGGCAGGTGCCATCAATATGACCTACCTCATTGCAGTGGCTTTATTCTGGCAGCTGGCAGCAGAACATGTAGTAAAAATTTTCACAACAGATCCTGATGTGGCTCATTATGCCGTACAGTACATTCATGTAGTGTCTATGGCGTATCTGCTGCTGGGTTTCACCATGGTGATCAGCCGTGCGCTCAATGCCGCCGGAAATATTATGCAGGTGACCTTGCTTTACATCATTATGTTCTATATCATCCAGCTGCCATTGGCATATCTCCTGGGAATACGGTTCCAGTGGGAACTAAAAGGAATATTTACGGCTATTGTTTCTTCGGAAATAGTTCTGGCCGTATTATTCTTATTGATTTTTAAAAATGGAAAACTATAAAAATTTAACATGCACACAACAGAAAAATTTTATGAAGTGATTGCAGGGGCAATTGCAGTAAAAAAAGAATTAATTGAAGAAGATCTCGCCTACCAGCAGATTCCGGAGTGGGATTCCATGTCTCACCTCCTGATTGTAGAAGCACTGGAAAATTCCTATCAGATCAAGTTTGAGTTTGATGATGTACTTGATATGGGAACCGTAGGGAAAATTCGTGAAAAAATGAAAAAATACGATATCGTCGTAGAAATCTAAACACTATGAAACTTTTAGAAAATATCATAGCCAACAGAAGCCTCTCCTTTGCAGAGGCTTCCGGTGGTAAAAATATTCCGGTAGGAACATTATACAGAACACTGGGATTAAACCCCGTTGAAAAAGGACTGATCTTTCTTTATAATGACAACCAATTACCCGGAATTGAGGTCCTTCTCAATTTTTACAGTACCGCTCATACCATTGCATTGCTGGGACAGAAGCTTCACCCGGAATTCAAAACCCGCATGGAAGCAGAATACCGTCCGAAATATATTTTCGATCCGGCCAGAAACGAAATTGAAGGCTACCAGTTAAAAAACTTCTCCGAAAGCATTGCCATCTTTGTAAGAGAAAATTATCAGCATGAAGTAAACATTCATCCTGAAATAAAAATCCTGCTGAGTACTTCCGGAACAACAGGGATTCCGAAATTAGTAAAGCTGTCTGATGAAAACCTGTATCAGAACGCATTGAGCATCCTTCAATATATGCCGATCCGTGAAACCGATGTGGTACCTTTAAATGTTCCTATTAATTTCGTATACGGGTTTTCTATTCTCACCACAAACTCTATGCGGGCAGGGAAAATTGTATGTACAGACAAAGACATTATGCAGAAAGCTTTCTGGGATGAAATGGAAGAACACGGCTACAGTACATTGGGTGGTGTGCCTTATCTCTATGAAAATCTCAACAGGATAGGATTCTTCAGAAAGGAAAACAAAAGCCTGAAATACATGACCCATACAGGCGGTGTGATCAATGGCGAACTGAGGAAAACCATTTTCTCTTACTGTCATCTGTATGAAAAAGAATTTTTTGCACAATACGGCCAGACCGAAGCAGGTGGAAGAATGGCTTATCTGACGACGGCAGGACTTCTTGAAGACGAAACTTCTATCGGAACGCCGGTGCATGGCGGAAGCTTTCAGATAGATACGGATACGGATGAATTATTGTTCTCACATCCCGGAATTTTCGGAGGCTATGCCAATAAGCTGGAAGACCTCGCAACTTATGAGCAGCCTCGGATCCTGCACACCGGAGACACCGCAAGGAAAGGAAAAAACGGCCTGTACTACATCACCGGAAGGATCAAAAGGATCATGAAGCTTTTCGGGATACGCCTTAATCTGGATGAGGTGGAATTTATCCTTAAAAACGAACTGGAAAGAAACACTTTCGTCTGCCTGAATTCCAATGATAAAAAGATCATCATTCTTTATGACAATCAGGATTTAGATCCGCAGGTAATTAAAGATATCATAAAGGACAAGCTTCGCATCAATCCGCAATACGTTAACGTCGAATATATAACCCATTTCCCCTTATCACAAAACGGTAAAATAAATTATCCACTGTTACAAACCCTACAGCATGAAAACATTTAAAACACTCATCTTCTTTTTTATTCTTGTAAGCTTTCCGGCTTTTGTTTCTGCCCAGCAGCAGGAACGTGTTCACGGCAAAATTATGCTATCTGAACAGGTACCTGTAAAAAATGCTGTTTTAAGATTAATAAACACTCCTTATCAGGCAAAAACAAACAGTTCAGGAGATTTTTATTTAGATCATGTACCTCCGGGAGATTACATTCTTCAGGTTCTGGTAAATGATATTGAACTCTTACAGGAAAAAATCCGGATAGAGAAAGATGTCTTCGAAATTCCTACTATCTATGCGGCGATGCACAGTGACGAGCTGGAAGGAGTAACGGTTTATGCTTACAGCAGGAATAAATTTCTCGATAAAGACAGTACTTCTGTCGCAAAAATGCCTCTTAAAAACCTGGAAAACCCACAAGCTTATACCACCATCAATCAACAGATCATAAAGGAACAGCTGACCACCGATCTTTCGGAAGCGCTTAAAAATGTTCCCGGTATCGTAAAAATGCAGGGTAGCCCGGGAAGAGCAGGAGACGGAAGTATTTATTACAGCCTGAGAGGATTTCCTACCAGAGTTTCTATGGTAGACGGAGTTCCGGCCAATACCAACGGAGAAATTGACCCTGCCGATGTTGAACGTATGGAAGTGATCAGAGGGCCATCCGGAACATTGTACGGCGGGGCGGTAACTTCTTTCGGAGGATTGATTAATATTGTAACTAAAAAGCCTAAAGATTATTTCGGTGGCGAGGTATCTTACCTGTTCGGAAGCTATAACCTTAATCGTGTAACTGCCGATGTTTACGGACCGATCACAGATTCCCGCAAGACACTATTCAGATTAAATGCGGCTTACCAGTATCAGAATGGTTTCAGGGATTCTGAATTCAGAAAGTCATTTTTTGTTGCTCCTAAATTCAACTATCAGGTGAATGACAGGTTACAGTTCAACCTCGGAGCCCAGATCTATAATTACGAAGGAACCAATACCCCGATTATTTTCCTTTCAAGATCAAGACCATTTTTTGCACGTACTCCTCAGGAGCTCGGGTTTGACTGGAAACGTTCTTATTCCAACAACGATATGACACTGAAGGCACCTTCAATCAATGTAAAAGCAGAGATCAATTATAAAATTTCCGACAACTGGACTTCTCAAACCATCATTTCGAGAAACTTCAAAAAAACAGAAGGGCTTTACCAGTACCAGTTTATCAGAGGAAATGCAAGTGATGCTCTACTGGAACGTAATGTTCAGCAACAGAATTCCGAAGCGGCTTCTACAAGCATTCAACAGAATTTCAACGGGCAGTTTCACATAGGAAAAGTGAAAAATAAAGTATTGATCGGGTTAGATTATTTGAACCAGTCATTGCGTAACAACAATTCTCCTATTATTAAATATGACACTATTAACGGGCAGGATCTTAAGAACAGTTATGGTGCCATTTCCAGAGATCTGGCAATTGAGAAAATCCAGAAATCAAAAGCAAGCATGGTCAGAGATTACACCTCAAGTAATATTTACGGAGCCTACATTTCTGACGCTATTTATCTGAGCGACAGATGGATCACTTTATTAAGCTTGCGTGTAGACCATTACGAAAGCAGAGGCCAGCTTAACCTGAATAATAATACCCGTTCAGGAGATTTTACCCAGACAGCATGGTCCCCAAAATTAGGAATGGTGTATCAGATATTCAAAGATAAACTGTCGGCCTATGCCAATTATATGAACGGATTCAGCTATGTAGCACCGGTAAGCCAGGAACTTCCTGATTACAGTGGAGACCTGAAGCCTCAGATGGCCAACCAGTGGGAAGTAGGTCTGAAAGCCAATCTATGGAGAAACCGTTTCAATTTCACCGTTGGATATTATGATATTTTAGTCAATAATATGTCCCGCGGAATCGAAGTGATCAGAGATGGGAAACCCTACAATATTACCATTCAGGACGGAGAACAAAGAAGCAAAGGGATTGAAATTGAAATGGTAGCCAATCCGGTTCAGGGATTGAATATTATGGCTGGATACACTTACAATGACAGCAGATTGATAAAAGCAGATGCCACGGTAGAAGGCCGAAGACCGGGTTCTACAGGTCCTGCCAATGTATTCAATTCATGGATCAGCTATGTACTGCCGATCGAAGGGTTACAGGGAATAGGAGTTGGCTTTGGAGTTAACCGTGTGGGTGAACAGGTTTCTGAAAACAAAACCACCACAGGACAATTCAGGTTTCCTGCATATACTTTGGTCAATGCTTCCGTATCTCTTGAAAAAGAAAAATACAGGTTCGGAATTAAAATGAATAATATAGGCAATGCCCTTTACTTTGCAGGGCAGGGAGTGGTAGTCGCTCAGATGCCGCGAAATTTTGTAGCAGAACTCAGCCTTAAATTTTAAACCATGGAGTTCAGAAAACTGACCTTTCAATTACATCTATGGCTCGGATTAACGTCCGGGCTTATAGTTGTCATCATAGCAGCAACAGGCTGTATTTTGTCTTTTGAGGAAGAATTAAAACTCAGCATTCACCCTGAAAGATATTTTGCAGATTCTGTAAAAAAAGAAAAACTATCACTTCCCGACCTTAAAGCTAAAGCTGAGCAGGCGTTACCTGACGAACTTAAAGTCAGCAGAGTAGAGATTTCATCAGATCCGAAAAGAAATTATGTATTCCGTACTTTGAAAATAGATGATGATGCGCTGACGTTTTGGGGATCTTACATTTATTATTACAGGGTGTATATTAATCCGTACACAGGAAAAATAGCCGAGGTGGAAAATGCCAAACAGGATTTTTTTGAAATCGTCCTGAACCTTCACCGGAGATTGTTGCTTGGTGAAAAGATCGGAAAAAATATTACAGGCTATACATCACTTTTTTTCCTGATCATTATTTTCTCGGGGCTCGTCATCTGGTATCCGCGTAAAATGAGTAAAAATATGCTAAAGGGAATGTTTATGATTAAAATAACCTCAAACCTGAAAAGACTGAACTACGATCTTCATAATGTATTGGGATTTTATGCAGCCGTTCCTTTGTTGTTGATCTGTTATTCTGCCGTGATATGGAATTTCAAGGATATCGATCAGTTTGTTCAGGATACCCTGAACGGAAAACACCAGAAAGAAGAAAAAGTTAAAAGCGATCTTTCAGCAGCAGATACATCAGACCGTAAAAAAGTCCTGACTATTGTTGGGAATACGGTAGAAAAAAGTCTTTCCGACAAAGAATCGGCACTCATTACTTTTCCGAAAAAAGAAGAAGGAATCTATTATGCTGAAATTAAATACGCCCATAAACAATATCAGAATGACCAGTACAATTTTGACCAATATTCAGGAAAGATTCTGAAATTTCAATCCTATAAAGATCAGAATATCGGAAACGGGACTGCTTTACGGGAAAGAAACTACGACCTTCATACAGGAACCATCTTCGGACGGACCGGACAGATTTTATATCTATTGGCAGGAATTATTGCCCTTTCACTTCCGGTTACAGGATTTATCATGTGGCTGAATAAAAAGAAGAAAAGCAAAAATTCAAAGAGAAAGAAAGCCCAAAGGCTGAGCCATAAAAAGAAAAAAGCATCTTTAGTTAATTAATAAACCAGGAAAACAAAAATTGAAAAACAAATAGAGAAAGTGCAACTTAACTTACACTTTCTTTTTATTAAAGCAAAGCTTTTACACTGTCAGAAAGAATTTCGATACTGTTTTTCATCTCATCAAAATTCAGATGGCCATATCCTAATCGCATTGCGGAAAGCTCTTTATTCTGATACAACAGCGTTTTAGGGATAAACAAATTGTTTTTAGAACATTCCCGTCCAAGCTGCATCAGGTTGATCGGAGTTTTCCATTCGGCCCAAACCGCAAGACCTCCCGAAGGTTTGTTGAATTCAATAAAATCTCCCAGATATTGATCTAAAAGCAAGGCAAAATAATCCCGTCTTTCCTGGTACACCTTCAATGATTTCTTCAGATAACGGTTGATTTCTCCCTCAGCAATCATTTCCCCCAAAACCTGTTCCATCAGGATATCGCCCTGTCTGTCGATAATTCCTAAATATTTACGCAGTTCTGCCATCAGGTTTTCAGGAGCAACAATAAATCCGGTCCGGAAACCGGGCGCCAGAGATTTCCCGAATGATCCGATATATACGACCATTCCGCTTGTGTCTGCACTGGCCAATGGAAGAATCGGGCTTTTATCATAATGAAAATCATAATCGTAATCATCTTCAAGAATAATAAATCCGTACTCATTGGCAAGATTCAGCAGCCCAAGTCTTCTTTGTGCACTCAGGGTAACCGTAGTAGGATAGTGGTGATGAGGCGTAAGATAAAGCATGCGTATTTTCTGTTTTTTGCAGGCTTCCCTTACACTTTCAACGATAATTCCTTCCTCGTCAATGGGAATCGATTGGATATTGACTCCGGCTTTCTGAAAGATCATATTCACCGAAAAATAACTCAAAGCTCCCACCAACACTGTATCGCCCTGAGACAGCAAAACCTCTGAAACAATGTAAATACTCATTTCCGTGCTGCGGGTGATCAGAAGATTATCTTTAGAAATCGGTAATCCACGGGATAAATTGAGATAATGGGACAGGTTTTTCTTAAAAAATTCACTTCCGTCGTGATTGTAATGTCCCAGCATCTTATGATGTGCCTTACGTTTAAGAATCGAGCTGTAAATTTTGGAATGCTGGTCAATCTGTGTTAATCTGATATCCGGAACACCGTCATTAAAAAGATATTCGCAGGCTGAATGCTCAAAAGGATTATCAAGGATATTGGAAGTTTTAAAAGAAAATCCGGTTATTTTAGGATAATGCTCAAGATGGGTTTTCTCAAAATCTTTAAACGACAGCGGTTTTTCTTCATTCTTTCCGATCACAAAAGTTCCTTTATTCGGAATACTTTCTACCCAGCCCTGTGCAAACAGCTCGTCATAAACTGCTACGATTGTATTCCGGTGAACTTCCAACGTCCGGCTCAGCGCTCGCGTTCCGGGAAGCTTGGTCCCGAAAGGAAGATAACCTCTCTGAATGGCATTGATCAGCTGATTGGCCACCTGCATATAAATCGAGGTGTCTGAAGCTCTGCTAATTTTCACAAAACTCTGATAAGGAATTTCAACCGGACTATCCATAATATTAAAACTGGCACCATTCAACCATCCGGCAATATACTACATTTGGCTCAAAATAAAAATAATGGAATTTCACAATCTATTACAGACCATTGTGCAGGATAATGAAACACACGCCAAATGGCTGAATACACTATCCTTCATGGAGAATGCCGGAGCCAGAAAAATCTCCGGCTGTGAGCATCCTACACAAGTGACTCAAATTCAGCTGAAACACGCCGCAGAAGAACACCGCCATGCTTATTATCTGAAAAAGCAGATCGGAAAACTGAATCCCGAGCTCTGTAAAAACTATGAACAGCAGGAGCTTTTAGCACCATCAGCTACAAGGCAATACCTTCATTCTCTGGATATCAAAACCTGCAAGTACCTCCAAAAAACGTTTCAGTTAAATAAGGAAGAGCTTAGATATGCCGCCTATCTTTTCGTAACCTATGCCATAGAGGTACGTGCCGATGAGCTTTACCCGGTTTATCAGGATATTCTTACCAAAGAATCATCCAAAATTATGGTGAAATCCATTATTCTGGAAGAAGAAGGACACCTGGAAGAAATGATTAACCAGCTGAATGATTTCTCAGACGACTGGAAACTGCATGCAGAATATGTTCAGCATATTGAAAAAGAGCTTCATGATCAGTGGCTGAATTCCATAGCTAAAGAAATAACACCGCTTAACTGATATGCCGGATCGTTATTTCTCCCATTGGAAAAAGGCATTGGATAAAAGGAATGCAGAAGGTACACTCAGGTCTTTACGCATAAAACCGGAAGGAATTGACTTCTATTCCAACGATTATCTGGGATTAGCAAGAAATAAAAACTTCCGGGAGCTACTGTTAAAAAAAGTATCAGACTACCCGGAATTATTATCCGGGAGCACCGGATCAAGGCTTATCAGCGGAAACAGTCCTGTTGCCACAGAAACTGAAGAATATATTGCAAAACAGCACCATTATCCTTCTGCCTTGCTGTTTCCATCAGGTTATAATGCCAACCTTGCTTTATTTTCGACGCTTCTGGGAAGGCTTGATACCATTATCGTTGATGAACAGATTCACAGGTCGGTACACGATGCCTGTACGATGTCCAATGCTAAAAAAGTAAAATTCAGACATAATGATCTTGCCAGTTTAGAAGAAAAGCTTCAAAGACAGAACGGCCAATGTTTTATTGCTATAGAAAGCCTGTATTCGATGGAAGGAGATATTGCTCCGATTCAGGAAATTGCACAGCTTGCTGAAAAATATTCTGCCGGGTTATTCGTAGATGAAGCCCATGCATTCGGGGTTTTCGGATACGGCCTGGTTGCAGAATATCAGCTGCAGGATAAGGTGATGGCTGCGGTAATCACTTACGGAAAAGCACTGGGATCGCACGGAGCAGCCATTTTAAGTAACGAATTGATCAAATCTTATCTGGTCAATTTTGCATCACCTTTTATTTACACCACTTCCGCGCAGGATTTTCAATGGTCAGCTATACAAACAGGATATGAATACCTGAATCATCATCCTGAATTCCAAAAAGAACTGCGAAAAAATATCAACCTTTTCAGAAAACAGGGATTAGATTCTCCATCTGCGGAAAACAGTCCGGTACAGGCGATTCTTGTTCCGGATAATCGACGTTTAAAAACCTTACAGCAAAATTTATCAGAAAACGGATTCCTGACTTATGCAGTGTATAGCCCGACCGTTAAAGAAGGTACGGAACGTCTCAGGATCTGCCTTCATAGTTTCAATACGGAAGAAGAAATTGGAAAATTATGTGAAATCATTAAAAGATCAGGCCATTAAAAGATGCAAAAAAAATTATTTGTAACGGGGATAGGAACTGAGGTAGGGAAGACGGTTTGCTCAGCAATATTAGTTCAATATTTTCAGGCTGATTACTGGAAACCGGTACAATCGGGAGACCTTCATTATACAGACAGCATGAAAATTAAAGACTGGGCAGGAGACAATATATTCTGCCATCCGGAAACTTACCGTCTGAAACTTGCTGCATCACCACATCAGTCGGCGGCCGAGGAAAATAAACTGATCCGGGTGGATGATTTTCAACTTCCACAAACCTCAAAACCTTTAATTGTAGAAGGTGCGGGTGGATTGATGGTTCCGCTTTCAGATAATGAACTGATGATTGATTTAATCGAAAAGCTGAAGCTTCCGGTTGCCCTGGTGGTCAGAAATTATCTGGGCTGCATTAATCATACTTTACTTTCAATAATGGCATTAAAGGAAACAGGATTAATAATAGACACCCTGATTCTCAACGGAGCTTTTCCACCTGATACGGAACGGATCATCATTAATTATACAGAAAAAGAAACAAAAATCATCAGGCTTCCTGATATGCATTCAATAACAAGAGAAAATATTACAGCAATAACAAAACAATTAACAAACTTATGATAACGGATAAAAAAACAGAAATCAGAAATAACTGGACTAAAGAAGAGATAGAGGCAATTTATCACCAGCCTTTAATGGAATTAATTTATAAAGCAGCTACCGTACACCGTGAATACCATGATCCTTCAGAAGTACAGATATCAACATTATTATCCATAAAAACCGGTGGTTGTCCGGAAGACTGTTCCTATTGCGGGCAGGCAGCGCGTTACCATACCAATATCAAAGTTCAGGCTTTGTTACCTACCGAGACCGTAATTGCCCATGCCCAAAAAGCAAAAGACAGTGGCTCATCACGTTTCTGTATGGCAGCAGCATGGCGTGAAGTGCGTGATAACCGTGATTTTGACCGTGTGATTGATATGGTAAAAGGTGTGAATGAATTAGGACTGGAAGTCTGCTGTACCCTTGGAATGTTAACTGAAGATCAGGCCGTGCGCTTACAGGAGGCCGGATTATACGCTTACAATCACAATCTGGATACTTCAGAGCAGTATTATGAAGAAATTATTTCGACCCGTACTTTTGACAACAGGATCAATACCATCAATAATGTAAGAAAAGCAGGAATCACGGTATGTTCAGGAGGAATTATCGGTCTTGGGGAAACTCACAGAGACCGCATCTCCATGCTGTTGACATTAGCAACCATGCCTAAACATCCGGAATCAGTTCCCATCAATGCTCTGGCAAGGGTAGAAGGGACACCGCTCCAGGACAATGAAAAAGTAGATTCCTGGGAAATGGTAAGGATGATTGCAACGGCTAGAATCGTAATGCCTTCTTCAATGGTGCGTCTGAGTGCCGGACGTATAGAAATGACGGAAACCGAGCAGGCATGGTGTTTTATGGCCGGAGCCAATTCTATTTTTACAGGAGAAAGAGAAACCTTACTGGTAACCCCAAATCCGGGAGTTTCCGAAGATATGCAAATGCTGGAAACATTGGGACTGAAACCGATGAAAGTTTGTTAGAAGTTATAAGTTATGGGTTTTGAGTTATGAGTTGGAAGCGGGAAGCTTGAGGCTGGAAGTTATGAAAATACACTTTTGCACCTCAAGTCTTTGCTAACAATTCATAATTCATAATTCATAACTCAAAACCCATAACTTATAACTCTTAACTCTTAACTCAAAACTAAAAACTAAAAACTCAAAACCCATAACTCATAACTCAAAAAAGCTCATGCACAACGATTTACAAAAAAGGGACCGGGCAGTCAACTGGCATCCCTATACCCAAATTAAAACAGCTGATGATGCAATTCCCATCGTTAAAGGAAAGGGTGTTTATCTTTATGATAATGAAGGAAAAAAATACATAGATGCCGTTTCTTCATGGTGGGTTACTTTACATGGCCATGCGCATCCTTACATTGCCCAGCGTGTTTCTGAACAGCTGAATACCCTGGAGCAGGTAATTTTTGCAGGCTTTACCCATGAACCCGCGATACAGCTTTCTGAAAATTTATTGAAGCTGCTTCCGGAAAATCAACAAAAGGTTTTTTATTCGGATAACGGTTCTACTGCTGTGGAAGTCGCCCTTAAAATGTGCATTCAGTACACCTACAATCTCGGAAAATCCAAAACAAAGGTACTGGCTTTTAAAAATGCTTATCACGGAGATACTTTCGGAGCAATGTCGGTGAGTGGCAGAAGTGCATGGACAAAGCCTTTCGGGGATATGCTTTTTGAAGTGGTCTTCATAGATACTCCAACAAAAGAAAACCTGGAAGATTTAAAAGAACAGATTGATCAGCTTGGTGATGAGGTCGCCTGTTTTATCTATGAGCCATTAGTACAGGGCGCTGCGGGCATGCTGATGCATGAGGCAGAAGATTTGAGTGAATTGATGAAATTTTGCAGAAGTAAAGATATATTGATGGTTCAGGATGAAGTTTTTACAGGATTCGGAAGGACCGGAAAACTGTTTGCTGCCGATCATCTTTCTGAAAAACCTGATATCATGTGTTTTTCAAAAGGTCTCACAGGCGGAACGATGCCTATGGGAATCACAACATGTTCGGAGGAAATTTACAATGCTTTTTTATCTGATGATAAATACAAAACCTTATTTCACGGCCATTCCTTTACAGCCAATCCGTTAGCCTGTACAGCTGCTTTAGCGAGTATGGAACTTTTATTACAGGAAAAGACACAGCTTGATATCCAAAGGATCGCAGAACAGCATTGCAGTTTTACCGAAATACTTAACCAACAAACTTTGGTGGAAAATGTCCGTCAGACCGGGACCATATTGGCATGGGAACTGAAAACCACTCAGCAGACTTCTTATTTTAATGAAACAGGTAAAATGCTTTATAATGAATTTTTGCAACGTGGGATCATTATTCGTCCGCTCGGAAATGTGATGTATCTGGTACCGCCATACTGCATTACTTCTAATGAACTTGATTTTGTATATCGGCAAATCACAGAAGTTCTCAATCAATATGTATGTACTGATTGAGGAAGTCAGAATATATTTCTCTCTTGGCGTATTTTTTGAATATTCTGTTGTAAATCATTTTCTATGTTATCCGTATTTCTCTTAGAACTTAACTGGAAAGAACTGTTAATGGGACACGAAGAATGGTCATTTCTTCTGGAAATTATCCTGCGTACTGCCATTATGTTTTTAACGATTATTGTAGGGTTAAGAGTTTTAGGAAAAAGAGGAGTCAAGCAACTTTCTATTTTCGAGCTGGTCGTGATTATCGGCTTGGGATCTGCTGCAGGAGACCCGATGTTTAATAAAGATGTTGGAATTATTTCCTCTGTTATCGTTTTTATAGTTATTATATTACTGTATAGCATCATTACCTATTTCATCGGAAAGAATAAAAAATTTGAACAGCTGATTGAAGGAAAATCGATTTGCCTGATCAAAGACGGTGAATTTTCCATAGAGAATTTTAAAAAGGAAAATCTGGGAAGTGACGAATTCTTTGCCGAGCTCCGTTTAAGGGGGATTTCTCATCTGGGACAGGTTGAAAGGGCAATCGAAGAAATTTCCGGGGAAATCAGCGTCTTTTTCTATGAAGATCATGATGTAAAATACGGACTTCCCATCATGCCGGATTCTTTGGAGAACCCTCTCAAACATATAGATAAAGAGGGCCATTATGCATGTACATTCTGCGGACATACAGAAGAAAAAATTACCGGCACAGCTGCAAATTGCCCGAAATGTAAAAAAGACGAATGGGTATTGGCTGATAACAAAAGACGAATTACTTAGCTTTCTGATTTCTGATAATATAAACCACGGATTACACAAATTTTCACAGATGATAACCTCATTATTAAAAAAACTGTGCAAAATCCGCGAAAATAGATCACCACAAATCACACAGATTTCCACAGATGATAACCTCATTAAACAATAAAAAGAATATGTTTAATCTCCGGAATCTAAAGAATAAAAAGAGAACTACATAAAATTTACCTTCATATTTTTCCTTACATTTGTTGTTATCAATATCTGCTTAAAAAAAATAATAAAAGTTTATTGATACACAATACACCTTTCTTATTCAGTATCAAAGCGATACTGTTTTAACAGGAGTCGAATAGTAAATTTTTATCCGTGAAGATTCACAATAAAAGAAAATACCTGAGCTTTCTCAAATTTAAAAGAGATTTTCAACAGTACGGCCTTGAAAAAGTGCGTAGTTATGAACTTATCCTGCACTGGCTCAGTAACAGGCTCAGCAGAAGCCAGTTTCTTATACTGTCGGGTATTCTTGTAGGATGTACGGCGGGATTTGCCGGAGTGGTTTTAAAGACCTTGGTACATACTATTCATTATTTTATTGTTAATAAAGTTCATTTCGAATATCAGATTCTTTTTTATATCGTTTTTCCTTTTTTAGGAATTGTTCTCACTACAAGTATTGTTCTTACCTTATTCAAAGGGCAGGACAGAAAGGGCATAGGTGCTATTCTATATGAGATCGCACAGAATTCAAGCATTGTTTCCTCGGTAAAAATGTATTCACAGATCGTTCAGAGTGCTATTACCGTTGGATTGGGAGGTTCCGCAGGATTAGAAAGCCCCATTGCCGTTACAGGTGCAGCCATTGGTTCCAATTATGCCCAAACTTATAAACTCGGGTATAAAGAACGTACCTTACTGTTGGCTGCAGGCGCTACTGCAGGGATAGCTTCTGCGTTTAACGCACCGATAGCCGGAGTAATGTTTGCGTTTGAAATTTTGCTTACCGGTGTGGTGTTTTCTGATTTCATACCTTTGGTCGTTGCTGCTGTATGCGGAAGCCTTTTGTCGAGAATACTCCTTCAGGAAGATATTCTTTTCAGGTTTCATGCCAGAGAATCATTCAATTACCATAATGTTCCTTACTATCTTATATTGGGAATTGTGGCCGGATTATACGCCCGCTATTTTGTTATTATCTCTCAAAAAGTAGAACATTTTATCAAAGGCCTCAAAGTCTCAAGAATACGTAAAGCTATGATAGGCGGGGCAGCTTTGTCTTTACTTTGTGTTTTATTTCCACCGTTATTTGGAGAAGGTTATGAGACGGTAAAAGATTTTACCAATGGAAACGCCCATTCAATTATAGAAAACAGTCTTTTCAGGTATTTTGAAATAGGAAACTGGACCGTTATTCTCTTTTTGGTGCTGGTTTGTCTTCTCAAAGCTTTTGCTTCTTCTATCACTATTTTCAGTGGTGGGAACGGAGGGAATTTTGCCCCTTCATTATTTGCAGGAGGCACTCTTGGTTTCTTATTTGCCATGATCTGCAAACAGATAGGTTTTGAAGATGTGCCGGTGACCAATCTTGTTCTTGTCGGTATGGCCGGAGCGATGAGCGGAGTTTTGTATGCACCGCTTACTGCGATATTTCTTATTGCCGAATCCAGTTTTGGATATGATCTTTTTATTCCGTTAATGATTGTTTCCGTGATTTCCTATCTTATTGCAAAATGGTTTTCAGTGGTTTCTCCGGAGCTGAAAAGCCTGGCAGACCAGGGGAAAATATTTACGCACGAACACGATAAAAACCTGATGTCTTCTTTAAAAATAAAAGATCTTATTGATTTCAATTCCCAGACGATCAATGATGATGCTCCGGTTACTGATCTTTTTGAACTCATAAAAAACGGGGATAAAAATATCTTTGCCATTACAGATTACGAAAAAAAGCTCAAAGGAATTTTAACATTGGATGATGTACGCCCGTTGCTTTTCAACAGAGATAAAGATGCTTCCATCAGTATTCAGCAGCTTATGAAAGCACCACCTGCTGTTATTCAGCCTGAAGATGAGCCTTTAAAAATCATTCAGCTTTTTGATGATACCGGTGTATGGAATTTACCCGTTGTCGATCACAACAATCGGTTTATAGGATTCATATCAAAATCCACAATTCTAATGAGTTACAGAGATCTTCTAAAGGAATACTCAGACTGATACATCCAAAATTCAACAATAAAAAATAAGCTTAATCCGCTAAATCTGCGGAATTAAACACTCCGGTTAAGAATCAAAAAACCATACGATTCAAGAGGAATGTAAAAAAATTCAATAAAATAATTTCATAAAATATACCAATCGGTATATTATTTATATCTTTGTCAGACTTTTTTGAGAAGCTAAAAAAAGCAGTAATATTTTTTTACACTAAAATATACCGATTGGTATATTAATTTAATTAAAACTTTCCTCACATGAAAAGAATCATTCTAATCATAACCGTAATATCCGCAGCCATCATGGAGCTTATCGATACTTCAATTGTCAATGTGGCTTTGAATTATATGAGCGGAAATCTGGGAGTCACCCTTGAAGATATTTCCTGGGTAGTTACTGCTTATGGTATTGCAAATGTCATTATCATTCCCATGACAAGCTTTCTAGTTAATAATCTGGGCCGGAGAAATTATTATATCGGTTCCATTATTTTGTTTACGGTCTGTTCTTTTATGTGCGGAAATTCCACCAATCTCTGGGAACTCGTCACATTCCGGTTTCTTCAGGGAATTGGTGGCGGAGCTTTATTATCCGTCTCGGCAATGGTTGTCTACGAATGCTTTCCTAAAGAACAGCAGAATATTGCCAGCGCCTTATTTGGAATAGGAGTATTTATCGGGCCTACGATTGGTCCTACGTTGGGCGGATATATCACTGACAATTTTTCATGGAGATGGATATTCTATATTAATATTCCGCTTGGTATACTGGCTACAATACTATGTTTCCGTTTACTCCCCGAATCACCCACAAGACAGATCATTAAAAAGATCGACTGGGCGGGAATCTTGTTGTTAATCATTGGTATTGGTTCTTTACAAACCGTATTGGATTCTCGGTTTCAATCCCGCTCAGGCCGGGGTATTATTACTGCCTGGATCCATTATCGCAGTCTTCGCATTGATCGTCACCGGAAAGCTGCTGCAAAGTGGTGTTCCACCTGTTTTAATTGTATTGCTGGGATTTGGTTGTTTTATTTATTTCAATTGGTCGATGTCCAGAGTAAACCTGGAGGTTTCATCGGCAACCATTTCCATTAACTTAATCTTCAGGGCACTCGGAATGGCATTACTTACCGTACCTCTCGCTACACTTGCTGTTTCATCCTTAAAAGCAGAAGACATGCCGCAAGGAACAGCAATCAATAATATGATGCGGCAACTCGGAGGATCATTCGGGATCTCAATCATCAATACCTATATTGCCCGGCGAATAGCTCTGCACCGCACCGATCTGATATCAAACCTGTCTGCTGATAACAGATTTGTGACAGACAGGCTGCAAAGTTATACTTCAGTATTTCAAAGCAGGGGATTCGGTTTTCCGGAAGCCCGGCAAAAAGCAATAGCCTTACTGGAGAAAATAGTGGTACAGCAATCATCATTCTTAAGCTATATTGATGCTTATTTAGCAATCGGACTGGCCTTCATACTTGTATTACCTTTATTATTATTTTTCATTAAAAAGAATAAAAACAAAAAAATGGTCATCGTATCTGCTGATCATTAAAATAAAAACATCAAACAATAACAAACAATCACAATGAAAGAAGTATTTATCGTATCGGCAAAACGTACTCCCATTGGCGGATTACTCGGCAGTTTATCAGGATATACCGCTACAGAGTTAGGGGCAATTGCTATCCGGAACACTTATGAAAGCATATCATTAGCTCCGGAATGGATCGACAGTGTATACATGGGAAATGTATTGAGTGCAGGCTTGGGACAGTCTCCGGCAAGGCAGTCCGGAATTTTTGCAGGTATTCCTTATGATAAAGATGCCACGACCATAAATAAAGTATGCGCATCGGGAATGAAAGCAACCATGATCGGAGCTCAGCAAATCCAATCCGGACTGGAAGACATTGTTGTAACAGGCGGTATGGAAAGTATGAGCAATGTTCCGCATTATGCTTTTTTACGAAACGGAAAAAAACTGGGTGATCTTGCCCTCACAGACGGAATGATAAAAGACGGACTGTGGGATGTTTACAACGATTTTCATATGGGAAGTGCCGCAGAATTAGGGGTCAAAAAATACGGTCATACCAGACAGGAGCTCGATGATTATGCTTTATCATCCTATCAAAAAACCCAAAATGCAACAGCTCAGGATAAATTTAAAAACGAACTGATTGCTATAGAAACCAAAAAAGGGAAAGAAACAGTAATTGTAGATAAGGATGAGGACATTTACAAACTCATTCCTGAAAAGATATCCCAGCTGCCACCTGTTTTTGAAAAAGATGGTGTACTCACTGCCGCCAATTCCAGTAACCTGAATGATGGAGCAGCAGCATTGATTCTCGCTTCCGAAGCCGCCGTTAAAGAATATAATTTAAGACCGCTTGCAAAAATTATAAGTTATGCAGACAGTGCACAGGCTCCGGAATGGTTTACCACTTCACCGTCTCTGGCTATTCCGAAAGCACTCAGACATGCAAATCTCAATCTGTCGGATATGGATTATCTGGAAATTAATGAAGCCTATGCCTCAGTGATTTTATCTAACCAGAAAATTTTAGGTTTCGATCCTGAAAAAGTAAATGTTTATGGCGGAGCAGTCGCTTTAGGACATCCGATTGGTGCATCAGGAGCAAGAATTCTGGTTACTCTTTTAAATGTACTCCAACAGGAAAAAGGAAAATATGGAGTTGCTGCCATTTGTAACGGCGGTGGCGGTGCATCGGCTATGGTGATTGAAAATTTGAATATTTAATCGCAAAAAAAATTCAAAATCATCCTAAACCCTCATTATTGGGATATTTATAATTTCAAAACCCTGTAAAATAAAAAGTGCCCCCTTGGGAGGAAGGCACTAAAAAACACAAATGATGAAAAAAAATTATTTCGTATGCGAATATAACGAAAAAATATGATGCAATGGATTACAAATTATTAATATTTCAAATATAAATTATTAATAATATCTTAATACCAACATAATCAAGACAATACAACTAATAAATCAAAGACCAGACTTCAAAATTTATCGAAAACAATATATTTCATTATTAGCCGAATGTTAGTTTTCAAAAGCAAATGAATATTGTACATTCCACAACAGACTTTTGTATTTTTGTCACTAAGCCGACAAATTTATCATAAAAAAAAGAAAAACACTACCGTAATTATTACTAAAATAAATTTACCGTATTTATACGGAATCGTAAAAAACAAAGCTATAACATTCAGTCAGTTATAGCTTTTTATCATCTATTCATTATCCGTATTTTTCAGGATTTAGCAGTTGATTTCAATGCCCAGACAATTAAAGGCACCTGCAAAAAAAGCCTTGCGAACCTGAGCCGGTCGGTATTAAGTCCGAAAGCATCCCTACGGTTTTTATACTGTGCAATATTTCCGGGAAGGACAGCGGTAAAAAAGCCTGCCAGAAATTTTCCCATCATACCCTGATATTTTTTTGGAACAGCAATCATTGCCGTTCCTAACACTATTTCCGTAATCTCTGAGTAAACTACGGTATCATCTTTTTTTAAAGGAACCCATTCCGGAACCTGTGCCTGAAATTCTTTCCGGGCAAACGTAAGATGACTGATTCCGGCACTTATCAGAAAAGCACCCAATGCTATTCTGGATATATTTTCCGTTTCCATAATCAATTATATTTAGTGATTCTATTGTGTTATCTGAACAGGATAAAATCCGTTCTTTTAGATATTTATGTGAATAAATCCACCAAAATTCAGACCATAGCAGGAAACACAAAACAGAATGGCTTGATTTTTACTGCCTTATACATACAGAATTCAATTTCTTTTTTCTAAACACCAACAAAATTTAACGTATGAAACCTAAACAAATTCCCGGCGTACCGGAACAGATAAAAGGTGGATTTCACGACACTGAAAGCCAGAAACAATATGAAGATTTAGCAACAGCTATTCAGAAGTTTGAAATCCTGAAGCAACGGTTTCTTTCTGTTAACCAGTGGAAAGTTTATACCGGGGAAAACTCAGCAGATTTCTGTCTGTATGATTCATCCGGTAACCAACTTCATGGCAAGCCGCAAATCGGAAATTATGTAAGAATCGATATTCCCGGGCCGGGAGAAGCTGAAGCAAAAGGCTATGACTGGGTAGAGATTGTAGATATTTTCCATCGTCAAACCGATGAAGCCGAAAATCTATTAATGACCTGCAGGCCTTCGAAAATCCCTGCCCAGCAAAAAAATAATCATATTGCCCATTTTTATTCAGAAAAATCAATTTCTACTTTTATGGTTTCACGAAACGGTACGGCAATCCAGGCTGCTGTTTACGGCCGGAATGAGGTTCCCAATATGAAAGCTAAATTTTTTGACAAGATAAGAAACCTTGCCATTGCTATCGGAGGAATAATGGGAGTCTCTAAAATACAGTGGAAAGCACTTGCCGACGGTTTACTCAACTTTGATTGATTTCTTTTCAAATTTTGTATAAATTTTCAATCAATTTTAGCTATAACGACTATAGTCATAATGATCATAAAAGCCCTGTCTGCAAGCTTTAATCCGGGACAGGATTTCTTACCTTAGCTGAAATTAATATTTTAAATCTAAATCATTTTTATGAAAAAGAGAAATATAAAGAACACCGATCTGTCAATTGCACCCATTAATTTCGGGGGAAATATTTTTGGCTGGACATTAGATGAAAAACAATCTTTTGAAATTCTGGATAAATTTACAGATGCCGGATTTAATTTTATAGATACCGCGGATACTTATTCCTGGTGGGTGAACGGTAAAGGCGGACAGTCCGAGGAAATTATCGGTAAATGGATGAAGAGCAGAAACAACCGCCAAAGCCTCGTAATCGCTACAAAAGTAGGATCTGAAACTAAAGAACACGGCTTTGACATCAGCAGAAAACATATCTTAAAATCTGTAGATGAATCATTACAAAGACTTCAGACCGATCACATCGACTTATATTACACCCATTTTGATGATCATAAAACTTTGGTAGAAGAGACCTTATCAGCTTATGATGACATTATCAAAGCAGGAAAGGTTCGTTATATTGCAGCCTCAAATTTATCTCCCGAACGGTTAAAAGCGTCTTTCGAAGCAGCTGAAAAAAATAACCTCCCTAAATATGTAGCCTTACAGCCCCATTATAATTTAATGGAACGTGAAGGTTTTGAAAAAAACTATGCCCCATTGGCAGAGCAATTCGATTTAAGTGTATTCCCATATTGGTCACTGGCTGCAGGATTTTTAACCGGAAAATACCGTAATGAAGCTGATCTTACGAAAAGCCAACGTGGAGAAGGTGTGAGAAAATATCTTAATGAAAAAGGGCTCACCGTTTTACAGGCGTTGGATCAGGTAAGTACTAAATACAATACCACACAGGGTAGTGTAGCATTAGCCTGGCTTCTGGCAAACCCGTTAATTACAGCACCGATTGTAAGTGCAACAAGTGAAAGCCAGCTTGAAACTTTATTCAATGCACCCAACCTTGAACTAAGCAGCGATGATATCGATCTTTTAAACAAAGCCAGTCAATAATAGCGGAATCTTTTGGTTTCGCTTTTATATTTAATTTTTGCTACGTAATTCTGTGCTATTCTTCCGCTGAAATGGACTAAACCTTTTGCCCGCCTCTGCAATAACTTTGTCTCATCAAAATAAATAACAATCACCATTAAAATTTACAACAATGGCAAAAACAGTTTTTATCACAGGGGCATCAAGAGGCTTTGGAAAATTATGGGCGGAAGCATTTTTAAAAAGAGGCGATAAGGTAGCCGCGTCTGCAAGGAATATTTCTACGCTCAATGACCTGGTAGAAAAATATGGCGACAATATTCTTCCGGTACAGTTGGATGTTACCCAAAAAGAAGAAGTAACAAAAGCAGTAGAAAATGTGAAGCAGCATTTCGGAAGCATAGATATCCTGATCAATAATGCAGGATATGGATTATTTGGAACAGTGGAAGAAACATCGGAAGAGCAGGCGAGAGCACAGATGGAAACCAACTTTTTCGGATTATTATGGGTTACACAGGCAGTTCTTCCTGTAATGAGAGCTCAAAAAAGCGGACATATCATCCAGGTTTCAAGCTTTTTAGGTTTAACGACACTGCCCATGCTGGGATTATATAATGCTTCAAAATTTGCAGTAGAAGGCTTAAGTGAAACCATTGCTTCAGAAGTGGCCCATTTAGGAATAAAATTCACATTGATTGAACCTAACGGATATGCAACGGAATGGAGCGGAAACTCAGCCATCCAGACAACTTCAGATATTGCAGATTATAATCCTGTACGTGAAGGTTTTGCTGAAAGTGGTGACAATGCAGATATCTGGGGCAAACCGGAAGCAACCGTAGAACCCATTCTGATGATCGCAGACAGCCCGAATCCGCCACAAAGATTATTATTAGGAAAAATTGCTTATCATGCAATGCAGAATATATACACTAACCGTCTTAAAGAAATCGAAGACTGGAAAGAGGTAAGTATTGCGGCACATGGGCATTAATTAGTGATGAGTTGAGAAGTATGAGTTATGAGTTGGTAGAGTGTGGAGAATCTCAATGATGTAGGTAAATGGAAAAATCAAACTTATTCTGTATCTGAGTAATAAATCCAGAATTTATATTTAAAAATGCCCAACTCATAACTCATAACTCATAACTCATAATTTATAACTTATAATTCATAACTCTAAAAAAGAACCGATGAAACATTACAAAACCCTTACGGAATTACATCTGGAAAATGGCTGGGAAGCTCCGCAGCATCCGCTTTTCGGCATAGTTAGTTGTCTGGCATCCTGTCCTTTGGGAGATCGGGAATTTACTACGGATTGTTATATTATTGCATTTAAGAAAATAAAATCGGGGATATTCATGTATGGCCGTACGCCTTATGATCATGATAACGGCTGCCTGTTTTTTACAAAGCCACGACAGATCATTGAAATGAAAGATCTTGAGTTTGAAGAAAGGGGATATATGCTGCTCATTCATGAAGATTATCTTAACGGTCATGAACTTCACAAATCTATTGATCAATACGGTTTTTTCGATTATGAAGTAACGGAAGCGCTCCATCTTTCACCTAAAGAAGAGCAGATCATTCTTGAATTGTACGATAAAATTAACGGCGAATATTCTAATAATCCGGACGAATACAGCCGGGAGATTATTTTAAGCCATATTTCATCTATTTTAAAATATGCACAAAGATTTTATAAGAGACAGTTTATAGACCGGTCACAGATTATAGGAAAAACAGCATCCAGATTTAATGATGCCTTAAGAAAATATATAAATGAAGGAAATCTGGAAAAAGACGGACTTCCCAATGTAGCTTACCTTGCAGATCATCTTGCGATCTCTCCACGTTATCTAAGTGATCTTCTGAAACAGGAAACGGGGAAAACAGCCATAGAGCTGATTCATATCTTTTTGATTTCGGAAGCCAAAAATTTACTGCGCATCGGCGAAAAAGGAGTTTCCGAGATCGCTTATGAACTCGGTTTTGAGAATGCCTCTTATTTTACCCGCCTGTTTAAAAAACAAACCGGTATGAAGCCGTTGGAGTTCAGGAAAATGAATTTAAATTAATCGATAGTATTGAATACCCCTGCATGATGTTGGGGTTTTCTTTTTCTTTACTATTTTTGAGCCTGACACGTTATCAGAAATTAAAATTAACACCATACAGAATATGAAAGCAATCACATTAAAATCCACGGGCGGAGTAGAAAACCTCGAATATACCGAAATCGAAAAACCGACACCCGGAGAAGGGGAAGTCCTTATAAAAGTAAAAGCAATAGGCATTAATCCGATTGATGTAAAAACCCGCTCCGGAAAAGGTGCTTATGAAAAGCTTAAAGAAGAGAAGCCATTGATATTAGGTTGGGATATTGCAGGAATTGTGGAAGAAAGCCAAAGCCCGTTATTTAATACAGGTGATGAAGTTTTTGGAATGATCAATTTCCCCGGCCATGGAAAGGCTTATGCAGAATATGTTGCTGTACCGGCTGATCAGTTAGCATTAAAACCCTCAAATATTTCATTTGAAGTCGCTGCAGCAAGTTCGTTGGTAACTTTAACGGCTTGGCAGGCTTTGGTAGATCATGCCAATGTTCAGGAAGGGCAGAATGTCTTGATCCATGCTGCGGCGGGAGGTGTAGGCCATGTTGCTGTACAGATTGCAAAATATCTCGGAGCAACCGTTACCGGAACTTCTTCGTTAAAAAACAGGGATTTTGTGCTTAGTCTCGGAGCCGATCAGCATATAGATTATCATAATTTTGACTGGGATGCCGCGCCTCGTAATTTCGATTTTGTTTTAGATACCATTGGTGGTGACAATATCGATAAATCACTAAAGGTAATTAAAGAGAGCGGGACCCTTATCAGCATTCCCAGTGGTATGAACGAACAAGTAACTGAAAAAGCAGCAGCTAAAGGTGTCAAAGGATATCCCACAAAAGTGCACTCTGATGGTGAAGATATGAAACAAATCACTTCACTGCTTGAAAAAGGAATTATTAAACCTCATGTTTCCCATATTTTCCCTTTTGACAAAATAAAAGAAGCCCATCTTGAGCAGGAAACCGGAAGAACGGTAGGAAAAATTATCATCAACTTCTAATTCAAAATCTGTAGAATTAAAATTCATAGGAGCAAATACTTAAAAACTTTTAATTAGTATTTAAAAAATAATGAAAAATATTGATTTTAAGTAGGTTTAAGTTTATTATTTATTATTTTCCAACAAAAATTATATTGTTATTTTTGTATGATAAATCTCTAAACTATGAAAAAAATTCTATTACCCTTTTCCATCCTGATAGGGATATTTGCCAATGCACAGGAAGTAAAGCCTGAAGCTCCTGCAATAGATACAACAAAAGCATGGAGCATCCAGGGACAAAATACTTTGATGCTTAACCAGGCAGCTTTTTCAAACTGGGTTGGCGGGGGAGCCAATAATGTGGGCTGGCTTGCCGGAGTGAACTACAATCTTACTTATGAAAAAGGAAAAGACCTTTGGGAAAATATTATTATTCTTGGCTACGGACAAAATAATACAAAAGGAATAGGAACCCGAAAAACCCAGGATGTAATCAATCTTTCCACCAATTATGGAAGAGAATTTGCAAAAAACTGGTACCTGTCCGGCGGACTTGGCTTACAGACCCAGTTTGCAGCAGGTTATGAAGACGGTAACAATCCTGAAGCAGCTAAAATTTCGAATTTTATGGCTCCCGGTTATCTGAATATCGGAGTAGGAGTTACGTACCGCCCCAATGATAATCTCACTGTAACATTACGCCCGGCGAATGCAAGGTGGACCTTCGTATTGGATGAGGATCTTCAGCATGCCGGAACTTACGGATTGAAAAATGACGGCGATTCTTCTTTGTTCCAGTTCGGTTTCCTGGGAACAGCGATCTATAAGATCAAAATCATGGAAAATATCAACCTGACCAACACCGCTTCAGTATTTTCAAATTATTTAGACCATCCGGAAAGACTGGTCCTTTCTTACAGCGGAATTTTAAATATGAAGATCAATAAATTTATTTCCACCAATATCACCCTGGATCTGCTGTATGATCATAACCAGATTCAGAAGACCCAGCTGAAACAGACTTTAGGCGTAGGATTTGCCTACAATATTGACAACGGTAAAAAACGTTCTGAAAATAAGAATAACCAGACCTGGTTAAAATAATATAACAGAAAAAGAGGCTTAATCGCCTCTTTTTTTATTTAGCAGCTTTACTGTTTAAAGCCGTATCTGCAATTTTGGTGAGCAGCTCATCACATTTCTTTTCTTCACCGAGCGTTTTTAAAAGTGCCTTGAGACATTTGTCTTCTTTAAGAATCTTGGCATAGGCAGCTAGCGTACCGTAAGTTGCAATCTCATAATGTTCCACTTTTTGGGCAGCTGCAATAATACCAACATCTCTTACTGCGCCAGGTTCAGTTTCTTCCATAATGCTTTTACCTTCATCGAGCAGTCCCTGCATCGCATCACATTTTTTAGCCTGGGCTTTTTTTCCTAATGCTTTAAAACATTCTTCAAGCCTGGCCACGTGCATTTTTGTTTCAGCAAGATGGCTTTCTATCGCACTTTTTAATTTCTCGCTGGTTGCATTTTTCTGCATTTTAGGAAGTGCTTTAGTTAATGCTTTCTCTGCCCAGTAAATATCCTTTAATGAATCTTCAAAAAGGTCTTTCAGTTGCTTGGCAGCATCTTTTTTGGCTGGCGTTTTACCCGTAGCTTTTGAAGCGGTTGTTTTTTTAGCCGGCGTCTTTTTTACAGCCGCGCTTTTACGTGGTGTTTTAGTTTCCATAATAATATGATTTAGTGATTAGAATTGTGATAAGATTAGTCTATTACCTACAATTATAAGACCAAAAACAGTCATTATACCGTATTGAAGCCAGATGTGGTATGTATTTTTTTAATAAATAAAATTAAACTTCCCTCGATAATCCATACGAAAAAGCTAATCCTTGCTCGAATTCCGGTCAGGGTAAAGGATCAGTCTGATGGATGGGTTATTGGTGATGAATAACCTGAACCAATCCATTGCAAGACGAATTTTATTTCCAAATCCCACCAACGGAATGATATGAATAAACAGCCAGGTCAGCCAGGCAATAAAACCTTTAAATGAAAATTTCGGAAGATCTACAACCGCATTGAATTTTGAAATAATAGCCATGCTTCCCTTGTCATCATATTCAAACGGAACCAATACTTTTTCATCTTCTATCCGCTTAAAATTCCTTCCGAGATTTTTACCCTGCTGGATTGCGACCTGTGCAAGCTGTGGATGACCTTTGGGATATTGATCGGTAAGCTGAAGGCACAGATCTCCCAGTACATAGATGTTGGACATCCCTTCTACCTGATTGTACGCATTCACCAGGATTCTTCTGCCATGTCCGACACGATCTTCCGGGATACCGGGAACTTCACGTCCTATGACACCCGAAGTCCAGATCAGCGTTTCTGTTTCTATTGATTTTCCGTCAGACAGAATGACTTTCCTATCAACATAGTCTTTCACTGAAACATTCAGAATAATTTTCACGCCGAGTTTCTCCAGGGTTTGATAAGCCGTTTCCTGTGCTTTTTTGCTCATGGGTGAAAGCAGGGTAGGCAACGCATCAATAAGATACAGGTTAGAAAGGGCCAGCTTGATTTCCGGATATTCTTTTTCAGCAATATACCTTCCCATTTCGGCCAGCATTCCCGCCAGTTCCACTCCGGTGGGACCACCACCTGCAATGACTACATTCTGGAGCTTCTGGGCTATTTTTAAATCTTTATTCCGGGCTGCTTCTTCGAGGTTAAGAAGAATATGATTTCTTAAATAAAGTGCTTCTTCAATATTTTTCATAGGAAGTGCATATTTCTGCACGTTTTCCATTCCGAAGAAATTCGATTCTGTTCCCAGAGCAAGAACGAGATCATCATAACTCAGGTTTCCCGTATCGGTCTCAATAGTTTTACTTTCCGGAATGACTCTGAGAAAATTCCCCATATGAAAACGTACATTTTTATTGTTGGAAAACAGCTTCCGGAACGGATAACTGATATTCGATGCCTCAATAAACGAAGTAGCAACCTGGTAAATGAGCGGTGGAAAAAAATGATAATTATTTTTATCAACCAGCGTAATGAGAAACCTCCCGTCGTTCTGTAAGGCTTTGATTAGGTTGATTCCTGCAAATCCTCCGCCTACAATGATAATATGTTTTTTCATAATAGATTGATATTGAATTGGTCATCATATTCCTTCAATAATAAGACCAAAGATTCAATCTGTAAAACATAGAAAATACAACTTTATTTTATTTACGTGTATTCATTTATTTCTGATAAATGCATGATGTTTGCATCTTATGTAAAACCAAACACTTTAAATATTACAATTATGAAAACAGACATTCTAACAAAAACGCACAGGCTTGGACTGGGAGGAGTTGCCATAGGAACCGCTTTTGAAAATGTAACGGATGAAGAAGCTCATGATGTTTTACAGAAAGCATGGGATCTCGGGATCAGGTATTATGATACATCACCCTGGTATGGCCTTACGAAAAGTGAAAGACGGTTTGGAGAATTTCTGGCCGGTAAAGACAGATCTGATTTTATATTTTCTACAAAAGTAGGAAGGCTGTTTAAAGAAGTCCCGGAATCTGATGTTCCGCCTACCATGTGGAAAAAACCACTGAATTATGATTTTAAGCATGATTATACTGCCGATGGTATCAAAAGATCCATTGCAGGCAGCCTGGAAAGAACGGGGCTTAATCATATTGATATCGTTTATATTCATGACCTTTCGGAAGACCAGGTAGGAGACCGTTATCCGTATTTTTTGGAACAGGCAAAAAAAGGGGCGTTTAAGGCACTCTCGGAATTACGGAATCAGGGCATTATCAAAGCCTGGGGAATGGGCGTCAATAAAATCGAACCGATCCTGGATTGTATTGAAGCTGCTGACCCGGATATCTGTCTTTCGGCTACACAATATTCGATTTTGGAGCATGAAGATGCGGTAGACCGGTTACTTCCGGCTGTAAAGAAAGCAGGTGTAAAGCTTGTTTCGGGAGCAGGATATAATTCCGGGTTTATAACGGGAAGAGACCGCTATAATTACAAAGAAATTATTCCCAAAGGAATGACAGAAAAGCGTGACCGGATTAATGAAATTGCAAAAAAGTACAATACCAATGTTGTACACGCTGCTCTTCATTTTGTTTTGGCTGCAGACGAGTTTGCATCGATTATTCCGGGGGCAAGCAAAACTGAACAGGTTCAGGATAATGTAAATGCCCTTCACGAAAATATTCCGGCCGATTTCTGGAATGAATTGAAAGCTGAGGGATTGATTTATCAAAAAGCCCAGACTCCGGAATAATCCATTGAGTTTTACTAAAAAAATGTGAGTCTGTCATGGGCTCACATTCTTTTTATCTGTTAAAGTGTATTCAGGATTCAGAATTTCTACAGAATTGGATGGGAATTTTGAATCAAAAATGAAAACAGTAAATAAGGTAGCCGCAGTAACCGTTCTTTTCTGGTTAATGAAAATTGTGGCGACGACATTGGGGGAAACTCTGGGAGATTTTTATTTCCATGACGCTCAATTTAGGCTATACTATAGGGATTGTCGTCACTTTACTATTTTTCAGCATCATTATATCAGTACAATTAAAGGTTAAAAGATATATTCCGTTTATTTATTGGATGGTCATTGTGGGAACAACAACCTTAGGCACGGAAATTTCTGATTTTATCGACAGAACCTTAAAAGCAGGATATTTAATCGGCAGCTTATTATTGGTGGGTGGGCTTCTTTTCACTCTTTTTCTATGGTACAAAAAATACCGCAGCCTTGAAGTTTATCCTATTTTTGAAAGGAATAAAGAGGTCTATTACTGGATTGCCATTCTTTTCTCAAACAATTTAGGGACGGCATTCGGAGATTTCCTGAGTGATAATCTGGGTTTAAGTTATCTGAACGGAGCCGCTATCACCGGAATCATTATACTGCTCGTGATTCTGCTTCATTATTTCACAAAAATCAATCAGGTGGTCCTCTTCTGGATTGCTTTCGTTTTCACAAGGCCTTTCGGTGCCACTTTTGGAGATTTCCTCACTAAACCGATTGTTCATGGCGGGCTTAATCTCGGTACTCTCAATGCATCTCTGGTTTCCCTTGTCCTTCTTTTTTTAATGATTTTCATTTCTCACTCCCAACAGGGAAAAGAAAGGCTTCAAAACTAGATATTCAAAATTTCTTCTAAATCAGTCCGCATTATTGTACTATAAAATTAAAATTCTTAAAAGAGTTTAAAGATAAAAACAGAATGAATAAAATACGATTTTTACTTTTCCTGATGCTAATTGCTTTTTCTTGTACAGCCTTTGCGCAGGTCACCTCCGTTACACTTTCCGGTTTGGTAACTGATAAGGACAAAGCTACACTGCCTTACACTAATATTATTTTAAAAACATCAAAAGACAATACATTTGTATCCGGAACCATCACCAATGAAGAGGGAAGGTTTTCTATTACAGGCATAAAACCTGACAATTATAACCTGGAGATTTCCATCCCGGGATATGATGTGCAAACACAGCCTGTTTTTATCGGCAGCTTATCCGAATTCCTTGAAATCCCTGTGGTTGAACTTGAAAAAAAACAGGAAAAAGAAACAAAAATCGAAGAAATCGTTTTAACAGGTTCCAAAAAAAATGAAGTAAGCAGCCAGCTTGATAAAAAAACCTATTCTGTAGCCGACAATATCAGCCAAAGCGGAGGTTCCGTTTTGCAGAGCATGCAGAATTTACCGGGTATAACTGTTCAGGACGGGAAAGTACAGCTAAGGGGAAATGATAAAATAACTGTTTTAATTGACGGCAGACAAACCGCACTTACAGGTTTCGGAAGCCAGACCGGACTGGATAATATTCCGTCTTCCGCAATCGATAAGATTGAGATCATCAACAATCCGTCATCAAAATATGATGCCAATGGTAATGCAGGAATCATCAACATTATCATGAAAAAAAACAAGCAAAACGGATGGAACGGTAAAGCCGGCTTCACCACGGGATTAGGAGCTCTCTGGGTAAAAAAAGAAAACCTTCCCGGCATAAGGCCGCAATATACTTTAACCCCGAAAATCAATCCTTCGGTTTCTCTTAATTACAGAAAAGATAAGATCAATATTTTTCTTCAGGCAGATAATTTGTACACGCATACTCTTAACAAGAATGAATTTGTAACCCGTACCTATGACGATGGTACCATGATCAATTCCCAGTTAAAAAGAAACAGAAACACCAATTTTCTTACAACCAAAGCAGGAATAGACTGGAACATCAATTCTCAGAACACATTAACCGTTTCCGGGCTCTACGGAAGTGAAAAAATTATAGACCGGGGAGATCAGCCTTTTTTTAACGGAGACCTTTCTCAACGGCTCCGGCTATGGCAGTTTCTGGAAGACGAACTGAAAACCACGGCTATGGCTACCGCTTCTTATCAGCATAAATTCAAAGAAGCCGGCCATGTACTCAATGTCGGATTCAATTACACGTTTCACAGAGAAGACGAAAAATATTTCTATGACAATTATCTTCCGAATTCTACGGGTACCGATGCCTTTAAACTCCTTTCTGATGAGCAGGTATACGATTTCAATATTGACTATGTAAAACCGTTGAAATACGGCCGGATTGAAACAGGAATCAAGCTGAGAAACAGAAATATTCCTACTGATATGAATTTCATTCCGGGCACCAATTCTGTCTTAGATGCCAATGCGGGCGGCTGGGCAGATTATAAAGAATTAATTCCTGCTGTTTACGGGAATTATATTTTTGAAAATAAAAAATGGGAAGCCGAGCTTGGTGTAAGGCTTGAATATGTGAAAATTCAATATGATGTAAACCCCAATCATCCCACCTATAAAAGTGACGGCTATCATTATACCCAACCGTTTCCCAATCTGAGGCTGGCTTATAAGCTGAATGATCGTCATAAACTTTCCGTGTTCTACAACAGAAGGGTAGACCGACCCAATGAAGTAGATATCCGGATTTTCCCGAAATATGATGATGCCGAAATTATAAAAGTAGGAAACCCGGGATTACGGCCACAGTTTACCAATTCCATCGAGCTCGGGTATAAATACAATTGGGATAATGGCTATTTGTATTCGGCATTGTATCATCGTTTTGCAGATGGCACCATTACAAGAATCTCAAGTACCGTTCCTCAGAATACGCTTATTTATGCTGTGTTCCAGAACGCAGGGAAAAGCTATAATACAGGCCTGGAAGCCATCTGGAACCAGAAAATATCTTCTGTTTATTCATTGACCCTTAACGGAAACATATACAGGAATCAGATCAATGCTTTTTCAGTAGAAAATCTGTATCCGGAACCGACCCTGTTTTCAGCGGAAAAGCAGTCTGCCATTTCCGGAAATGTGAAACTGAATAATGTATTCCATTTTGCCAAAGGGCTTGATGTGCAGGTTTCCGCAGTTTATCTGGCTCCGAATGTCATTCCGCAGGGCAAAACCAATTCCAGGTTTTCTGTAGATATGGGATTGAAAAAATCAGTTCAGAAAGGAAAAGGAGAAATATTCCTGAATGCCACCGATCTGCTGAATACCATGGTTATTAAGAAAAACATCCGTGGGAACGGATTTGCTTACACAAGTAATGATTATTATGAAACCCAGGTTGTAAGGCTGGGATATAATTATAAATTTTAAAACAGTACATCATGAGTACAAATAATTTAATAGAGAATGTAAGCGGTTTCGTAATTCCGTTTCTTACCGAAAATCTTTCAGCCAATCTGCATTTCCATACAATAGATCACACTTTAGATGTCGTGCAGGCAGCAGAAGAAATAGGAATACAAAGCCGTCTTTCTGAAGAGGAAATGACAGTTTTACGGGTTGCGGCCTGGTTTCATGACTGCGGCTATGCTCATACGTATAGCGGACACGAAGAGGAAAGCAAAAAAATAGCAGTAAATTTTCTGAATAATACCGGATGTCAGCAGGATTTCATCGAAGCTGTTTTAAGCTGTATTGAATCTACAAAATATCCTCAGAACCCATCTTCATTGGTAGAAAAAGTGCTCTGTGATGCGGATTTTTATCATTTTACAAAACCCTGTTATCCGAGATACGAACAGGCTATAAGACAGGAATTTGAAACCTTCTTCGGACTGGTGTATACTGATGAAGAATGGTGCATCAAAAACTGTAGCTTTCTTATTCAGCATCAGTATTATACAGATTATGGGAAACAGGTGCTTTCCAGGTTTAAAGAAGTCAATATCCAATTGTTACAACCTAAATAAATATCTGAATTATGTGGTTTTATTACGCTTTATTATCAGCTTTATTTGCGGCATTCACAGCCATTTTCGCAAAAATAGGAGTGAGTAATATCAATTCCAACCTGGCTACCGGCATCAGAACGGTGATCATTCTCGTCATGGTATGGAGTATCGTATTGATAAAAGGGGAAGGCCAGGAAATCGGTTCCTTGTCAAAAATAAACATCATTTTTCTCGTCCTGTCGGGCATCGCTACCGGCTTGTCGTGGTTATTTTATTTTAAAGCTTTACAAATCGGAAATGTCTCACAGGTTGCTTCTGTCGATAAATTAAGTGTAGCTATTGCAATTATTTTATCGGTCATCTTTTTTAAAGAAAGTCTAACATTGAAAACCGTAATCGGTGCATTACTTATCATCAGTGGTACGCTGGTTTTTGCCTGGAAGTAGATCGAGGGTAATTATCTTCATCTTTTCGTAAAAATATTTCAACCAATTCTCGCATAACAATTATTCATTTATAATCATACAGCCGTATCTCATAACAAATATTTAATAAAAAATAAAAATAAATTTATTTTTTTCATTTACATATTTTTATATTTTTGCTGAAAACTAAGTAACATTAAAACTTTTAAATAATTATTATGAGACAAACTTTAAGTGTCGTATCTTCAGTAGCAATGGTATTTTTTTTAACAGGATGCCAGAATGAATCTTTTTCAACGTCACCGGACGCTTCAACATCTAAAAACATAACTACCGGTTCGCAATTAGTAAACAGCAGTTTCCATTTCACTGAAACCAGTTTAGCAGTTGCCAACTCGTTAGATGAAAATGGTTTCAAACCTGATACAGAAATCACAAAAGAATTGATTGACAAGTCTTTGGCTGGTGTTGAATTTCAGGGAAAAGAATTGGTTACTGTTGAGATGGTGAACAAGATTATCAGCTATGTTCCTTTGATGAAACAAAGCGGATTAAAAGGTCTTAGCCTGGAGCTGCAACATTCTGAATATTTTGCCCAGCAAATGGGACTACTTGAAAGCGGTCAGGATATTTCATCAAGCCTTGAAAGTACTGAATTCAGTGCTTTATCTCAGGAAGAAAAAGACTTATTAAAAGACATCGTGTACTTCCAGCAGGATTATATACAATATTCAATAGCTCACCCGAATTCAGCAAGCAGAGTTCTTGATCCTGTTTTAGGATTTGCAACAGGCTGTCTGTATGCTATAGGTGGAGCTGAGATCGGTTCTCTTTTTGGCCCTTGGGGAACTGCTGCAGGTGCTGTTATCGGCTTTGTGGTAGGTTTCTTTGTAGGTGGAAATAAATAATCATCTGAAAAAACATAGGAGGTAATTTTAAAGGAGCTCAATTCTTCTTAAAAATTACCTCCATTTTTAATATGTATTGGTAAGGGGTCAAATAGCTAATCTGTTTTAATGTATAAATATTCTTTAGTCTTGTTAATGCTTCTGGGAATAGGCTGCAGCAAGAAAAAAATGTTAGGCGATAATATAAAAAAGATCATTCCGGAGAAAAACCGTATTTATTTATTTTACAGAAAGACCGATTCCAAAAACGGGATTATTGCACAATCTTACAATAAATGGGGCTCTCAAATGTCTCATATTGCAATTGGCCTTACAGACGAAAAAAATAAGTTCACCATTTATCATATCCTGGAAAAAGACGTAAAGAAAACCAAAAACGACATCTGGTCTTCCACAGTCGAAGACTTTTACCAGGCCAAAAATGAAAAAATAATCGGAGCCGAAGTCTGGAAAAGCCAGGAAAAAATTTCTGACGCCCAGTTAAGTAAATTAAGATCTACTATAGACAGCCTGCAAAAAACAAATACAAAGTTTGATTTCGATTTTGATTTTAATGATCATCATAAAATGTATTGTTCTGAATTTGTTTATTATCTTCTTCATTCTATCAGTCAGTTCAAAATAAGCCCGTCCCTGAGTGAAAAAAAGCTGAGCGGAATCAATAAAACCTTTCTGGGCAGGTCAACCTTACATTATTTACCGGTAGATTTCTTACGTACAAATAAAAATTTTGTAGAAATTTATTCAGAATTTGATACGGAAAGTAAAAAATAATGACAAAACTGGAGCTGATCTTTTAAAATTGTAAATTTTTCTATCTCACAAATTTCCCGAAAATATAACCTACGCTTATTCCTAAGACGTGTACTTTGTTTATTTCATGCCACTGCATTTCAAAATTCAAACTAGGTTTTTTGTCTTTGTCTTTCAAACTTACGGGAATTCCAAGCTTCCAGTTTAAGGCATCGTAGGTTCCGAAGTTTTTTTCAAGGGCAGCACTTACCCCGATTGTATTATTAAAAAATAAAGAAGCTCCTTCTAATTTTAAAGCGGTAGTTGCAAACCTCTCATAATCTCCGATAAATACCAGATCGGCAGGATTTAAAATTTGCTGGGTTGAATTCTGGTCGGCAATTGTTTGAAAAGTCACTGCGCTCGTATTATTGGCTATGAAATTATTATTGTTAAAAACCGAACCAGATATTCTTCCGTTCAATGTAGTTCCCTTCAGGTAACCCGGAATATGGTATAAGCCGTTAAAGAACAGTTCCGCTTTCCAGCTGTAGAATTCTTTACTATCAAAGTTTCCGACCGTTTTTGTTGATTTTACATTGATCACTTTTTTCGTTAATGGTACACTCACATTTACACCCCACCAACTTAACTTATAACTACTGAATAAGGTATTATCCTTTATATTTTTGACTTCTTTGTCTGCAATCTTTTTATAATATTCATAATACTTTTTCCCAATATCAACATTTGAGGGATCTTTCAATTCTTCATCTTTCTCAAACTCAGATTGTAAATACTTTTCAATTTTTTCATTTCTGAATTTTTCAATCTGGGTTCTATGTTTATTATAAGTCCCGATAATATTATTATTGATATGGGTAAACTTGAAGTTCAAACTGATTTCACTGGCAAAATCATATTCATTGGTCTTATTGTTTTTAGAATAGATTTTGGAGAAACTTTTATCTATACTTGAAGTTGCGCTTACAGAGAGCATATTGGAAATTTTTCTTAAATCTTTATCCGGCCTGTTCTTGTTATTCTGTAAATTGATATTTCTCCCGACGGTAAGCGTTTTATTGTCCGTATTTACACTTACAATATTCGGATCTAAGGAAAGATCTTTCATCGTTACGGCAAAAGAATTGATTTCATTATTGAAAAAGACAGCTAACATTTGATTATTGAAAACCCATTTGTCATCCTCTTTTCTTGTTCTTATAAATTTTTTATTCTCTTTTTCATTCAAACTATCAATATCATTTTTATAATATTCGAGTGTACAATATTTAAGTTCATCTAAGATTAAAGGCTTATGATAACTTACATAATTATTCTTGTCTTTTTGAGAAAATAACACAGAATAAAAGACCAGACTACAGATAGTAAGGGTTGATTTAAAAATTTTCATGGTATCAGGTTTTAGTTTATTACAAAATTTCAATTTTTTCTTCCCGATATCAATACCCCATAAGGGTGATTTTTTACTTTATAAAAAGAAGCTAAACACAAGTAAAATCAGGTCATTTTCCCATTAAACTATATTTCAAAATAAACATTTATAGCAGGTTATTTATCAATGTAATTGAAAAAATAGGGTTTTCCCCATACCACATATGGGGTTTCTACTACGATTTAAGTAATTGATATACAGCAAATTTGTCTGTATAAAACTACTACCATGAAAGTCACAGATTTTCTTTCCAAAATTGTTTCCGCTGTCAATGCTGAAATAGTGGGAGCCCCGATTGTTGAATTAGCCAATATAGCGACGCTTAATGATGGTGATGAATTTCTGTCTTCCAAATCATCCATTATTTTATCCGTTGTCAATATAGAAGAAGATAAAGTACTTAAAAATCAGTCTTTATACAAAAATTACATTTCACCGGACAATGGTATAGAAAGATATAAAAACCCTGCCCAGAATTTAATTTTATCACTCTTATTTGCCTCTTACAATATAGACCAGTCTAAATATGCCGAAGGAATAGACAAACTGGAGGTTGTGATCCGGTATTTTCAAAATCAGCGTATCTTCTACTGGCAGTCTCCGAATTTATCGGAAACCATACCGGCTAGTGGTTCTTATGATAAGCTGATATTTGAAATGGTAAGCTTAAAAACCGACCAGCTCAACCAGATGTGGTCTTACCTCGGCGCGAAATATATGCCTTCAGTTCTGTATCAGGTGCAGATGATCCCTATTCAGGCCAACGAAACTTCCACAGACGGAATCATTAAAAAAGCTAAAATCCAGCTCTGGGAAAATAATCCTCATGATTCTACCGGACATCTTGAATCCGGAACCTTTACTAAAAATGAAAACAACGAAATCATAGAAACTAATTAAAATTAATTATCATGAATATTAGTGCCATTAAAACCCCGGGAGTATATATCAATGAGATTGATGCATTTCCCCCATCTATCGCTCAGGTAGCGACTGCCATTCCTGCATTTGTAGGCTATACCCAAAAAGCATCAGTTTCAAATGTACCTACGAGAATCTCTTCTTTACTGGAGTACGAACAAAATTTTGGCGGAGCTCCGGCCCCTGCAGAGATTACAGTAGATCTTGACAGCAATTTATTACCTACAGACAACAGCTCTGTTACGGAAAGTAAATTTAAGCTTTACAACAGCCTCCGGTTATTTTATGCCAATGGAGGCGGAGAATGTTATATTGTTTCCGTCGGGTTGTATACGGATAATCCTGCTTTTGATGCCGGAACAAAAACCAAATTTACAGAAGGGATCGATACATTAAACAAATTTGATGAGCCCACTCTGATCTTATTTCCTGATGCGATTAATCTGTCTGCTGCTAATTTAGGTGCAGTGCAGGTACATTCTTTAATGCAGTGTGGAAAACTGATGGACAGATTCACCATTATGGATGTAAAACAAACGGCAAATCTGAAGGACGACAGCGAAGATTTCAGAGATGAAATAGGAAATCAGAACCTTAAATACGGTGCTGCCTATTATCCTTATCTACAGGCTAACTTCCCTTATCAGTTCAGGTTCAATGACATCAACGGAAGTGCTCCCGGCAAAGTGGATTTCGCCTCCGTTTATGCTACAGATTTAGCCATAAAGCCATTATTGGACAGCTTTGATATTACTTATAAAAAAGTCTATCAGAATGTAGCTCCTAATGATACAAACAACGGATTCAGTGTAAAATGGGGTGAAAAGAATAAAGATAAAGTAACCATTGCCAATGATTTCAGCAATACGGCCACTTATGTAAATAAATTATTGGGATTCCTTGGAGTTCTGGGACAGACCACTTCTCTTGTTAACCCTTTTAAAACCTATGTGCAGGGGCTTATCTCTGTATCTCTTAAACAGTACGCTCAGAAATTAATTGATTTTACAGATGCGTATCAGGGTTTGAAAACCGTTGACGCAGATGCAGATTCAAATCCTGATGATATTGCTGACATTGTTCTTAATCCTGATCCTAATGTTACATTTGAAGACCATGTATGGAGAAACGGCTCTTTTGCTGCCACAAATCCTAATCCGTATACAGAAACATTAATTACGGGAGGCCTTGCCGATAAAGCAAAAATACAGGCAGCCCTGGATAAATTACATGCCCAGATCATAGCTGCAATGAATTCTGCAGTGAGCGCTTTGGAAAACTATGTATCAACAGAAGAAAATAATCTTACCTCTAACATTCCTATCTACTCAGCGATCGTATCCAAGCTGTCTCAGTCGATGAATACCGTTCCGCCTTCAGGAGCCGTTGCAGGGATTTATGCCCAGACCGATGCCACACGCGGCGTATGGAAAGCTCCGGCTAATGTGAGTGTAAACGGAATTATCGGATTGGCAGATGACATCAATGATAAAGACCAGGAAGAGATGAACATCCATGAAACAGGAAAATCCATCAATGCCATTAGAAAATTTACGGGCAGAGGAAATCTTGTATGGGGAGCCAGAACTTTAGCAGGAAACAGCAACGACTGGCGTTACATCAACGTAAGACGGCTTGCCAATATGATTGAAGAATCTGTGAAAAAAGCATGCATGCAGTTTGTATTCGAGCCGAATGTTGCCCAAACCTGGGTTAACGTAAAAGGAATGATCGAAAATTACCTGACCACCCTTTGGAATGACGGCGCATTAGCCGGAGCTAAACCGGAACATGCCTTTTTTGTTGCGGTAGGACTTAATCAAACCATGTCTGCACAGGATATTTTAGAAGGCAGAATGATCGTAAAAATAGGATATGCACCTTCAAGACCTGCAGAATTCATCATCCTTGAATTCAAACAAATGCAACAAAAATCTTAATTATTTAACCTTAAAAACTATACATCATGCCAAATACAGATTTTCCGCTACCAAAGTTTCATTTCAGTGTAGAATGGGGCGGTAGTAAAATAGCTTTTACAGAAGTTTCCGGATTAAATAAAGAAATGGATGTCATCGAACATCGCGTAGGCTCAAGTCCCGAGTTCTTTAAAAAGAAAATGCCGGGAATGCTTAAACTTAGCAATATTACCCTTAAAAGGGGCGTATTTGCCGGCGATAATGAATTCTATGACTGGTACAATACCGTTGCTCTGAATACGGTAGAACGTAGAAATATCACCATTTCATTACTGGATGAAAATCACGAACCCAAAGTGGTATGGAAAGTAAAAGACTGTTTCATTGTTTCTTTAAAATGCACCGATATGAAATCTGATGCGAATGAAGCGGCAATAGACTCAGTGGAAATTGCCAATCACGGGTTTACCGTAGAACACGTTTAAACTGAATGCCATGCCTGACAGCAATCCCATACCCGGTTTTTACTTTTCCGTCATCTTTGAACTGTTGCCGCAGTTTAGCATTGATACAAAATTTCAAAGTGTTAACGGATTAAAAGTGACAATGGAAACCGAATCCTATACCGAAGGAGGGCAAAATAAATTTAAACATCAGCTGCCGCTCCGTTCCGGATATCAGGATCTGGTTCTGAAACGAGGATTAACTTCAGATATGTCCGGTTTATCAATGTGGTGCAATCAGGCATTGGAAGATTTTGTTTTTTACCCGGCCAATCTGGTGGTTTCTCTATTAAACGAAAAAGGAAATCCTCTGAAAGTCTGGTATGTATCACACGCGATTCCCTTGAGCTATGAATTCAGTGATTTCAATGCTGAAGAAAACAAAATGGTCATTGAGACCATCACATTGAAATACAATTTTTTCAAAGAGCTCCCGGTACCTAACTTTTAATACGTACTGAAATGCCTATCCGGATCAAAGAATTACACATCAAGGTAAAAATAGAGGAGGAGCCGGTAAATTCTGCCCGCTCCCAGCCGATCAGTCCTTTAAAATTGCAGGAATTAAAATCGCAGCTCATTAAAGAGTGTACCCGTGAAGTATTAGAAAAACTTAAAGAAAAAAATGAACGATGATACAAGCAGCATTAGGGATTATAGACAAAATGAGGATTGAAGTATATGAAAACAATAAATATACAATGCCTAAGAAGACCATTTTTGTTCAGCTTAACCCTGAAAAGTATACGCTTAAGCATAACGTGGTTTTTTGTGAAGGCCAGCCCATAGGAGCCTCTTCCAATGATTTAAGTTTTAACAGGATTGAAGGGGAAGAAGTAACATTTGACTTTGTTTTTGACAGCTCAGGCGTTGTACCTCCCGGAAAAATAAAAGACGGGAAAGGAGAAATGTCTTTACTGGATAAAGCAGGAGACGTGCTGGATGCTTTGAAGCCCGCCATTGTAAACCCTTTTGCAGAAATAAAATCTGTAGAAGAAGATGTGGAAGCATTTAAAAACCTCATCATGGGATACAACGGCAGTACCCATCAGACAGCCTATCTTCAGCTTCTCTGGGGCGGATACAAACTGCAGTGCCGGTTAAAAAGCATGGATATTGAATACATGCTTTTCAGAAAAGACGGTCGCCCTATCAGAGCAAAAGTAAAATGTGTTTTCAAAGGAACTGCCACCTATGAAGTGATGGTTGCCCAGCAAAATAAAACATCACCTGACCTTACCCACGTAAGAACCGTGAGTATGAATGACAGGCTGACTCTTATAGCAGAAAACATTTATGAAAACCCATCATTTTACATAGACGTAGCCCAGACCAACCGATTGTTGAGCTTCAGAAAAATAAATACCGGACAAAACATATCATTTCCACCCGTTAAATAATCAGAATCATGCCCGTTCAATCTTACATATCAACCGATGACCTGCTAAAACTCGAGTTTTTAACAGACGGTGTCAATAATGGTCTTGATTCTTTATTAACAGAAGGGCAGGTTACTTTTGAACTGAACAAAATACCTTTTGCAAAATTCACTTTTACGGCATCCAATCCAGGTGTAGATTCTCAGACGACCCTACCTTCGGATCAGCTGAAAAAAGGGCAAAAAATAGAAATAAAGGTAACCGTCAGCAAAAAGCCTCAAACCCTGTTTAAAGGATTTATCAAGTCTATTGAAAAAACAATCAGCGAAAGCTGTGTAACCGTAAAAGTAGAATGTAAGGATGATGCCTATCAGCTGACCACTCCTTCAGAAGAAAGAGAAAATAACAATCAGACCTTTGAAGATAAGCTGAAATCATTTACCCGGCCTCTGGTATTGGGGAATACCCTTACCGGGCAGGATTGGGGGCAGGAAAAAATTTCCCATAATCTTCATACCATCCCGTGGGATTATCTGGTCGGATTTTTAGACTCCATCGGAATGATCGTAGCCGTAAGAAACGGAGAGTTTAATGCTTTAGATCTGTTAAAGCCTCCTCCTGATGAAAAATATACCGCTGAAAACGGAATTAATGTCTTTCGTTTTTCAGGGAGGGAAGATGAATCTAAAAAATTGAGCAAAGCCTCTATTGAATATTGGGATGCGTCTTCTCAGGCTCTGGAAAAAATAGAAGCCGAACAGGAAGCTGAAAAGAATCTCAAAGTTCTTACCCTCAATGAAAGCCGGCTTTTAGCTTCAACCATGACCCGGATGGTGAAAACTTCCCTGGAGCGAAGCAATCATGCCGTGATACAGGCCCAGGTAACCACTTTCGGGAATTTAGAAGCCAAAATAGGTGATTTTCTCAGCTGTAATAAAGTAAATCAGGAAATAGACCACAAAAAATTACTGATCAGTAAAGAGGTTCATACCATTGAAAACGCCTGCTGGAAAACAGAATATACACTGGGAATAGAAACAGAACAAACCTTTGCAGAAAGCAGTTCGCCATCAATTCCTGCTCAGCAGGCACAGACAGGGCAAACCAATTCTGTAAGCGGATTACAGATCGGAACTGTTACCCAGATCGAAGAAGATCCGGACAACCAGTTCAGAATAAAAGTAAGAATCCCCACACTTTCTGAAAGCGGAGAAGGGGTTTGGGCAAGGCTGGCCACCTTATTTGCAGGCAACGAAATGGGCGGTTATTTTATTCCCAATGTAAATGATGAAGTGATCGTAGGCTGTCTGGGAAATAACCCGGATACGCCGGTGATATTGGGAAGCCTGCACAGCTCACAAAACCCGATGCCGTTTCCTCTTGAAAAAGAAAATTACACTAAGGGGATTGTGACCAAAGAAGGTACAAGAATACAACTGGACGATCAAAAAAAATCAATTGAATTAAGCACCAAAAAAGGCAATAAACTTCTGATCAGTGATGACGAGAAAGGCTTCATACTCGAAGATGAAAACGGAAATAAGCTGATCATGAATACAGACGGAATCACTTTGGATAGTAGCAAAGATATTATCCTGAAAGCAAAAAAAGATTTTAAAATGGAGTCGGCAAAAGCAGAACTCACAGCTTCTGCCACGCTCGATGTAAAAGGTTCAATCATAAAACTTAACTGATATGCCCGCAGCAGCAAGAACAGGTGACATGCATGTATGTCCCATGACCACAGGAACGGTACCTCACGTTGGAGGTCCGATATTACCCGGCGGAGCCACTGTACTGATCGGCGGAATGCCTGCATCGGTAGTAGGAGACAGCTGTGTCTGCACAGGACCTCCGGATACTATTGTAAAAGGTTCGTCATCCGTATTGATTGGAGGTAAGCCGGCCGCAAGAATGGGAGATTCCACAGCACACGGAGGCAGTATCGTAGCCGGTTGCCCGACAGTGATTATAGGAGGTTAACAAAAACTAAAACATGAAAACAGACGATTTTTTAGGAACGGGATGGGGCTTTCCGCCCACATTCAATCCTGTAACAAGAACGGTTGAGACGGTTTCCGACGAACAGGACATCCATCAAAGCCTGCAGATCCTTTTAAATACACAACTGACAGAAAGAGTGATGCGTTCCGATTTCGGATGCGATCTCAGTCCGCTGTTATTTGAAAATATTACAGTGACCTTACTCACAAAAATCAAAGGCATTATTGAACATGCCATTTTAATGTATGAACCCAGAATTGATCTGAATGATATTTATTTCGCCTCTGAAAACAATGATACACAAGGTATGATCAGAATTGAAATTGAATACACCATCCGGACAACCAACTCAAGACATAATTATGTATTTCCTTATTATTTAGAAGAAGGAACTTATATTAAAACTTAGCATCATGGAAAATTGTTCTTCAAAAATATCTATTCCTCAAGGCATGGGAACTACCCAAGGCGATAGATTTTTGTCTGCCCTTAAAACCGATTATTTTTTATTAGAGGAAAGGGGTGAAATCGATCATATCGTCTTAGCCCGAAAAATGTCCGAATATCTCAGATATTTTGATGAATTCAATTTGGAGCAAGGGAATTGGTCTTCGTTTTTCACATGGGAATCCACAGCCGTTTTAGCCGGAATTTACACATGGGATATCAAAGCCTATGAAAAAAAATATGAGACCGGGAAAAAACTGATTCCTTTAATCAGCGACAATGAAGGACAAAAAGATATCCTTAAAGAAATTTTCGGAGGTCTTCAGCATGATTTAACCGAATTAACAAAAAAAATACCTGCATTAGATGATACCATTACCGTGAAGGAATTTCTGGTAAGCTCCCAGGGTACTATTGAAAGCCAGCTAAACGCCATTATCCTTAAAATAAATACTGAAACCTCGATCCTTACTTTATTACAAAGCTATCAGTTCAACAAAAGTATTCAGCAGCTTTTCGGGCTTCTTTTACACTGGAAAAACACAACGGAGGAAACACTCAGACAGCAATTGGAATCTTATCCTTCCCATTCACCGCATTATGCCCTGTTTCTGGCTTTCTTAAAGCTGTTGGGTATTGCAAAAAATCATCTGAATGAATTTACCAAAAGACATCTTGATTTTTATTACAAGGATATTCTTCAACTGTGTTCTCAAAAGGCACAGCCGGATCATGTACACTTACTGATAGAACCTTTTGCGTCAGCCGATTCATTTTTACTTCCTAAAAATACCATTTTCTCGGCAGGAAAAAACGGGGCAGGAAAAAATAAATTTTATGCCTCCACTTCCGATCAGGCGATTAATTCTACAAAAATTAAATCTTTTTTAAGCCATTATACTGATAAAACCTGGAAAAAAACAGATCTGTTTCCTCTCAACGGAACCAATACCCCTTTTTCTGCATTTCCCGTTTCAGCTGAAGATACCCAAACAGGCTTGCTTCTGGCCAGTCCTTTATTTTATTTAAAAGGCGGAACCAGAATCATCACCCTTAAATTTGACACCCAAAACTTAAGTCCCGATCTTTTTGATTTCCGGATAACCGGAGAAAAAAAATGGATTGAAATTTCCAAAACAGAATTAACCCAGGATAAAAGCATACAGCTGACCATTCCGGCCACTGAAAAAGCGATTGTCCCGTTTGATCATAAAATTCATGACGGAGATATCATCAATACCTTACATCCGATCCTTAAAATCATTCCTAAAAACAATACGATAGCCATAAAATGTCAGAGCCTTGACATTAAAATAAAGGTAACAGGCCTTAAAAATTTTATTGTTGCAACAGACACAGGAGTTGTAGATATCAATAAGCCCTTCAGACCTTTCGGGGATTTCCCGAGGAACGGAAACGGCTTTACGATTGGCTGTAATGAATTTTTCATGAAAAAAGGAGCTGCCGCCACATTCTCGATCAACACGAATATCCTCAGGTTCCATAGCAATACCAGCAATAATCAACAGAATTTGATTGCATACAATGAAGGTTGGCAGATGGAAAATACGGTGGCCAAAATGCAGGCCGTTGAAAATGAATCACTGATGTGGTTCGAAAATTTTGCACCTCAGGAGTTTACTGTGATGGCAGGGGTTTTCAAAAGTCTTGTCGATGATTCTTTATTATATGAAATGTATGACGGACAGTTTATTAAAACAGCCGATACTTTTAATTCTTCTTATACCAATAATTATAATTATCCCGTATCAGAATATCTGGAAGATGAAATTCCCGATCAAGAAAGTGTTTCAGGATATATAAGAGTTCAGTTGGATGATTCTGAATATGTAAAAGAGAAGTTTCTGCAGGATTATATTGCGGCAGCCAAAACAGCAAGCCCGGTATTGCCTGAAGTTCCCGTTATTCAATCCATCGTAATGAATTATTCCGTCAGTCAGAAATATACGTTCAAGGATTCGGACAATAGCTTAAACACCATAGAATATTATCATTTATCACCATTTGGCTATAAAAGAATAACACCAAAATCCTCTTTAACATTAATTCCTTCATTACCCCAACAGGGAGAAATCTATATCGGGTTTGAAAATGCACAGCCGGGAAACGGATTAAGTATTCTTTTCCAGATGGCAGAAGGAACAGCCAACCCAAGAAAAGACCCCGCAAAAATATCCTGGGCTTATTTAAACAACAATGAATGGGAAACCATAGATCCGTATGAAATAGGAGATGAGACCTTAGGTTTACTGCAGTCGGGAATTATACAATTAACCGTACCGGAGTTTGACAATACACAAACCACACTCTTACCCAATGCTCTTTTCTGGATCAAAATTTCAGTGGATGGATTAGACCGGATCTGTAATTTCACAGGCATTCACGAACAGGCTTTGAAAGCCGTTCTGACCGATTTTGAAAATAACGGAAGTCAGTTTCTGGAAACAACTCCGGCCGAAACTATTTCAAAACTCTATCAGCCTCATCCATTCGTAAAAAAAGTAAAACAACCTTACCCGTCTTTCGGAGGCAGAAAGCAGGAAGACGACAGTTTATTACACCAGAGAAGCAGTGAAAGGCTGCGTCACAAGCAGAGAGCGATCACTTCATGGGATTATGAAAGGCTTATTTTACAGGAATTCCCGGAAGTGTACAGAATAAAATGCCTGAACCATTATCGTTATGATACAGGAAATGTTTCCAATGTTTCCGCAGGATATGTTACCCTTATTCCTGTTGCAGGATCTCTCAGTTCATCAGCCGTCTGGGAATGGAAACCTTTACTCAGCCTGAGTACTTTGCAGCGCATTAAAAACAGGATAATTGAAATGTGCTCGCCCCATGCCCGCCTCAGTGTAAAACCTCCTGTTTTAGAAAAGATACAGATCACCTGCAAAGTAAAATACCGGGAAATTCCCGGTGCCGATACCCGGTTGTATGCTGACCTGCTGAAAGAAACCCTGAATAAATACATCAGTCCGTGGGCTTACAGCAACCTCGATATTGATTTTGCAAAAAAAATAGAGCTTTCTTCACTGATCCAGTTGATTGACAACCAGAGTTTCGTGGATTATGTCGTTGATTTCAAAGTCAATCAGATGATACTTGATGATACGGAAAATATCGTGAAAAGAATAATATCCGATGTAAAAGAGATCCTCCCGCAAACCGATTACACTTTGTTTATTCCTAATGATGTGCATGAAATAGAAGAACTTAAAAACAATTGCTAACCATGAACCCAACATATTACATACCATCAGAAAGAGTACTGAAGCCGTCGCAGGATTATGAATTTTTGCGAAAAGAAGGCTTGAAGCATGTTGAAAAACTTGGGAACAGATTATGGACGGATTACAATGCCCACGATCCGGGAATCACCATTTTGGAAGCCCTTTCTTTCATGATCACGGAACTTGGATACAGAACCGATTTTGACATTAAAGATTTACTGACCAATAAAAACGGACAGATCCAAAACCAGTCATTCTTTACAGCCAGAGACATCATGACCAATGCTCCTGTCACAGAACTGGATTACCGTAAGCTCTTAATCGATATTGAAGGTGTTTCTAATGCCTGGTATCTGGCCACAAAAAAAGAATCCGATCTATACGGATACCATTTACCCCATAAAGCAGAAAAAAACATCTACATCAATGTTCTGGAGGATAAATTAAGCTTTACTCCAAAAGATAAGAACAATAAACTGCTGGAACCTTTAGCTGTAAGAGGTTTAAATAAAATAAAAATAGAACTGGCTGAAGATCCCGTTCTCGGAAACCTGAATACCACAGAACTGGAATTTGTATTTCTGCAATCCGGAAAATGGGTACAGGTAAAGATTATACCGGATTTTTCCTTATGGAATGATTCTAAAGCGCTTCTCCTTGCCAAAATGGATAAGCCCACCAAAATAAAAAACAAAAAAACAGAGCTGAAAGACAATACGGTTGTGATTACCGTTATGCGGACTTTCCAGGAGAATGACATTCTGAAACTGGTCATAGAACCTTTTAACAGCAATGAAATCAATGAAGTAAAAGAATATTTCAGCACTGAAAAACCCGTCTGCGAGATCATCAGTTTATTAAAAGATAAAAAAATAAAGGCAGACCGTATCTTCAGAACCGTTCAGCAAAGACTGCACCAGAACAGGAATCTTACAGAAGATTTCTTATGTGTGGAAACCATCGAAACCGTTGATATAGGTTTTTGTGCAGATGTGGAATTAGCTCCAGAAACCGATTCCGTGGAAACAATGGCCAGGATTCAGATGGCAATTGAAAACATTCTGAATCCTCCGGTACGTTTTTACACTTTATCACAATTGACAGAGCAGGGATTAAATTCCACCGAAATATTTTCAGGCCCAAAACTTGAACACGGCTTTTTAAAAGACGAAGAGCTCAGAAAAGCCCAGTTACCGACCAGCATTCATGCTTCGGATATTATTGCTGCTCTGATGGAAATTGAAGGAATAACCTCAGTGGAAAACCTGTTGATGACTGCCTATAATTCCCTCGGAAAACCTATTGCAGGAAGTACCAATCAGAAATGGTGCCTGCATTTATCCGGTGAAGAAAAACCGGTATTTTCCAATGAACGATCAAAAATATTATTGTTTCAGAAAAACATTCCGTTTCTCTTATCTGAAACCAACCAGATGCTGGTGGAACAAAAAGTCTTACAGCTTAAGGCACAGCTGCAGAATTACAAACTTTATTCCGTGCAAAATGATTTGCCGGTTCCGCAGGGACAGTTTTATCAGCTGGATGAATACTACAGCATTCAGGAAGAATTTCCGATCACGTACGGATTAGGTAAAAATCAGCTTTCCGATAAAGTTCCTGAAAAAAGGAAAGCACAGGTAAAACAACTTAAAGCTTACCTGCATTTCTACGATCAGCTGTTGGCAGATTTTTTCAGCCAGCTGTACAATGCCAAAAATATATTTGATCTGAAACCGCTTCAGCAAACGTATTTTCCTAATTATCTGGATATAGATCCGAAAACGGGAGCAGACTTTTACGGTAAAGAAATATATGGCGACGAGTTTAAAAATAAGCTGTTATCCGGAGAAACAGATACCGATGTTTCATTAGAGGAAACGCAGGTTGTTTTTTATGACAGACGGAACAGGGTATTAGATCATCTGATGGCCCGTTTCAGTGAAAGCTTCAATGATTATGTCTTTATGATATACCGGGTAAGTCAGGATGCAGGCGGACTGGGAGAATTTTCTTTTCAGCCGCAGGATCTGATCAACGATAAAGAAGCATTTATAAAAGATTATGCAGAAACCAGCTATAAAAGAGGTCTCGGAATAGATTATCTGCATGCCGGACTGATCAATAATACATTTGATTTCCAGGATTTATGGGATACGGATCACAGCGGCGGATATGAAAGAAGAGTTGCAAGACTCTTGGGAATTAACCATATCGGGCTCAGAGATATCGTTACTGAAACCGAAGTACAGACCCAATGGACGCTGCCCGTGAAAATAGATCATGAAAGTGTGGTGTACAAGATTGTACAACCCGCTACGGATCTGGAAGAAAAATGGAAATGGGCACAACAGAATTTATTGAACCCAACTGCCTATTTCATTCATAAACAAGGCAATAAATTTTTTATTTACCTGGGAATACAACCTAAAAAAACAGCAACAGTAGATAAAACCTTTACAAGCCATGAGAAAGCTTCAGAATACTTTTATCAGCTGATGCAGGCTTTAAATGAAGCTTATGAAAACTTCTACTGCCTTGAGCATATTCTGCTGAGACCATTTTCGCATCTTGCTGATGATACCGAAGATTTGTTGTCGGTCTGTTTAAAAGATGACTGTAAAGATGAAGCCAATAACGATCCTTATTCCTTTAAAGCGACGATCGTATTACCGGGATATTTATCAAGGTTCAGAAGCATTGCTTTCAGAAGGTATGCAGAACAGATTTTCAGACAGGAAGCCCCGGCTCACGTACTTTTAAAGATCTGCTGGGTTAATTCCGAAGATATGTGGGATTTCCAGGAAGCCTATAAAAACTGGCTGGCAAACTACCGGCATTTCAGACTCAGATACTGCAGTAAAACCCTGTTGAAAAAAGATTTTACCCAATATACCAAATACCATAAAGCTTTGCTGAAAAGCCTTAAAAAACTCAATACCATTTATCCTGAAGGAAATTTATATGATTGTCAGCTCAGTGAAACCACAAACCCCATTATATTAGGAAGCACTTCGTTAGGAACCCTTTAAAAAAACATTACCATGAAAGCATATACACCATCCAAATATCCCGTTTTTGAAGCAGACCAGGTGCTCAGTCAAAAACATCTGAACCGTGCCATAAGTTACCTGGAAGAGCAGGACAGGCTTACCCGCGCAGGCGGAATCGGAATCGGAATTCTCTGCGGGCTGGACATTTCACACCCCAAACCGAATCAGATCACCATAAGCTGCGGAACCGCCATTACTTCCCTGGGATATCAGATTCAGTGGGAAGAGCAGACCTTCAGCTATTATCATTCCATAGAGCTGTCCTCTGATTTTTTAGCACCTACTTTTATAGATGGTGAATATCTGGATATGATTTTCCCGTACACAAAAATGTATGAACCGCTGAAAAAGTCTATAGAACTGCTCCCGACAAATACCCTGGAAGCCGACAGGATTGCGATTCCCGATCAGTTTTTCGAAAATAAAATAGTTGTTCTTTTACTGGAAGCTTCTTTAATCGATGAAAAAAACTGCGTCACCACCAATTGTGATGATAAAGGCAAAAGAATCGAATTTAAAATCCGTCCGTTACTTATTTCAGTGGATAAGCTGAACGCTTCCTTATTCCCGGAATATCCAAAAGAAATATCATTTGAAAAAGTTTCTTTACCTAGATACAATGTTCCTTACAACCCGTTAATTACCGGAACACAGGTCTTGAACGAATTCAGGAAAATTGTCAGCAGTTCTACTGTTGATACCCTGTCCAATAAGATCAGCGAGGTTTATAAACATTACAAACAACGCATCAGTCCTAACGTTGATTTTAATGCTCTGGAAAATGTTAAAACCACTCTTGAAACCATTATCAATACCCATAAAAATACAATCAATGTACAGTATTTATGGGATTGGATGTTTGATATTGCTGCTGCATATAATGAGATTGTAGACTTCAATATTCAAAATCCGTCCTTATGCTGTGTGGATGTAAGCATGTTTCCTTTTCATATTGTTGTCGGGGAAGCTGACGGTTCAGGTACTGAATACCGAACTCCTTTTTTCTCAACACAAAATACATCAGGAAAAAATGACAAGAAAAAACAGGAGCTCACTTTATTATTTGAAAGACTCGTTCATATTATAAAATCCTGGAAAATACAGAACAACGGTATTAAAGTAACGCCTTCCGTGTATGGAGATATTCCGCTTTCCGGAAAGTCAATCCCTTTTTATTATGAGGGGATTTTAGACTTAAATAAAAAATGGAGCCCTAAAAAAACGATAAAAAATAAAAACAACGAAATACTTTCTTATCATTCTGAAATACCTGGATATACCAACCTGGATAATGTAAAAAAACCTTTGCTTTATGATCTTGAAACATTTAATTTCTTCAGAATTGAAGGCCATTTGGGTAAAAAATATACTGATGTGGCTGAAGAGCTGAACATTATTAAAAACAGTTATAATCTTCCCTTCAAAATCACGGCTTTAAATGCCATTAATTATATCGGAAAAGAACTTGACATATCTAAATTTGAAGGCAGATGGGATGATCTGGAAACCGATTATGACCTGGCAAGAAAAAGACTGTATAACATCACGGAGTTTGTCATCAATTGGATCTCACAAAATAAAACCACTCTGGTTAACCAGAAATTATTAACGAATGAAAGTATCGACAGCTTTAAAAATATACTGCAGCAGATCAAAAATCTACTCACCAATGACCTGAAAGATTTTCTGCCCAATTTCATAAGCTTCAATGAGGTTTTCAAAGAACTGAACCAAATATTCCTGATGCACAGATTCTGTATTCAGTTTCTGAATAAAGACAAGCTGTCAATGATTGCGGAAGACCTGATAGACCGTTTTGATGATATCAATGAATTGTTTTTGGAAGATCCTTTTGCCGTTATTTTTGAAGAATCACAGATCAGATGGCAGAAAATATTTAAAGATTTATTCTTTTCAACCTTTATCCAGAAACATCCCGGAATTGATCATAAAGCCGGAGTTACCAAAGGCGGAACTTTTATACTGGTTTATGTGGACAGTTCCGTATTTAAACCTAAAACTCCTGTAAAACCATTATATCAGTTATTGGAATCTATAAAGATTTATAAAAAGGGATTTAACCTGGAAGAGAGTGTGATGCAGGATATTACTTCAAGCATTAAATTCAAAGATTATACTTCCCAGATTGTAAACCCGCCGATTGAAGAGCTCGATAAATGTAAGCAGGAAACGGAAAATATCAAAGCCAATATCCTTAAACTGGCAGATTATAACCTGTCTCCGGCATACACCAAAGAAATGAAAGCTTATCTGTTGGGAAATCTTTCATATGCCATGCAGTATTATTATCCTAATCAGCAGCCTCAGGATATTCCTAACCAGCAACTGGTCATTGCAGATTTTTTCCTTCCGTACCTGTGTTGCGGAGAAGGAAATACCATTGAACTGAAAATCGAGAAAAAAGACCCGCTTTCCATTTCATTGAATACCCTGAAATACTGTAATACCGACGATAAAGAATATGAAATAACCGTCAAAGGCAATACCGACGGAACTTTTACAGGAACCGCCAAAGACGCAGTGATTAAGAGAAGCGATAAATTCTTCCTTCAGCCTAACCACGCATCAATCGCAAGCCCTGCAAAATATACTTTACAATACGAAAGCGAAGGCGAGGTGAGCAATACCCTGGAATTTGAAATATTCAAGCCTGTTGAAATCTCTAACTGGAACGCTGCCAGAAACTCCAGAGATATTAATGCCTTTGAATTTACCAATTCCGACCAAAGTGATACCCATGAATATGAAATAGACTTTGGCGATAAATCAGATAAAATAACCACTGATAAAAAATTAGTCAGACACACATTCCCTTTCAATGAAAAGGTGAAAACATTTACCGTAACCATCAGACAATTAGGCGAAATATGTGACAATATGCAGAAAATCACAGTTGCTGCCGTCAGAGATTTCAACAATCCTGATTTTAATGACAAAGATTTCGATACTCAAAAATAATAACCACTTTAAAACTTAATATCATGGCAACAAGAACCGAAGTAGAAACAAGAATAGCAGCTATCAACGATAACGGAAATAATACGGCAAAAGAAGTACGCGATGTACTCACCAGTCTGCTGGATTATACAGAGAATACGGATAACGGCGCACAATTACCTTTATTTGATCTCTGGGATCAGAACCCCGTTGAAGACCCTAAAGGAACGGCAAGTTTATGGTATTCTTTCAGGGGAATAGAAAAAACAACCGTCAATTTTACGTTCAGATTGCTGATAAGAGAAGCATCTGTTACCAGCTTCCAGTTTCAGCCGGATCCTAAAATCATAGAGACACTTACCCCGCTTTTTCAGCAATATCACAATACGGTCATGTCTTTTGCCGTACCTGTAACGGATATAGAGAAAAAAACATGGCGGGTATGGACCCTGTTTTTCCGGCTTGTGGAAAACACATTAAGGATCAGCTTAAGACCAAACCCTTTTACAACCAATGAGATTATAAGGGCAGGAGATGAAGTTTTCACCTCAATCCAGTTTCATTGTCCGCCGTTTAATTTTGACGAAAAGAAATAAATAATGCATCTTCTCGGGCAACATATCATCGATGTTCAGTGCTCTTCCCAGCCTTTGGGAAAGGAGATACAGAATACGTTATCCGATCTGCTGGAGAAAACATTCTATCCTCAACTTGAAATTTTATTAGACCGGTATTCCGTTCAGAATTATAACTGGGAAATAGATCATTTAAGCGTCCAGCTGCCTGACATTTCTCAGAAAGAATGGAAAAAAGAGCTGATAGAGCAGTCATTGATTCAGGTCGAAGAATATCTGAAGAATAATTCCATAACTACAAAGTCCAATATCAACGAAAAAATTCATGTAGAGCAGGGCTTCATACCACAAGCTGCATATCTTGAAAATATTTTCACTGAATATTTAAAAACAGGAATCCTTAAAGAGAATTTATTTTCAGATCGTATTGATGAAATCATAGCAGCAATAGAAGTGTCCGAAGTTTTTATCAAAGAACTTCTTACGGTATTATACGAAAATAAAAAAGCCCTTATACGGTATTATTTTAATGTCCCTGATTTTTTTAAAGAAAAAATTAAATATGAACCAGTAAATAACTATATTTATGATGATTCAATTAAAATTTTTAATTTTTTAAACAGTAATACCGAATTTTATTCTACAGAAGAATTGGAATCCTATATTGAAGCAGCAGGATTGTACTCTGAAAATAAAAAAGAGAATTATTCATCATCCGAAAAAGATCATCACCCGGATTTTGAAAAAAATAAACTGAATCATCAGGAACTCAACGGGGAAAATACTCCGGATACTGGGAAAACCATAGAAAAAAATACAAAGAGCACCGAAATTACTGAAGATCAGGATTCATTCATCAACGTTAAGGAAACCCATCTTCAGGAGAAACAAGAAAATACTGATCTTACAGAAGACAGCAAACAAAGAAAAATAAAAGAAAAAAGTAGCAGATCAACCAAGTCTTTTCAGCAATCAGAGAAAAAATTAGAAAAAAACCATTATACGGTTTTACCATCTTCATCCCTTTATATTGAAAATGCAGGCTTGGTGATTCTCCACCCGTTTCTTCAGACTCTTTTTAAAAAGCTGAATCTGTGTACAGAAAACGACTGGAAACAAAAAAACAGCCAACATAAGGCAATTATGATTACCCAATACCTGGTTACCGGACAGGAAATTTTCTTTGAAAACGAACTGGTTTTAAATAAACTTCTCTGCGGCTTTCCTATAGATGATGTCGCTAATACCAGACTAAAAATCAGCAAAAAAGAAAAAGAAACCTGTAATGATTTATTATCAGCTGTAACAGAACATTGGTCCACATTAAAAGGATCATCTGTACAGGCACTCAGGGAAACTTTTTTACAGAGATCCGGTAAATTATCACTCAACACTCAATCTTCCTCCGAATTGTGGGTAGAAGAAAAAGGTGTCGATGTTTTGTTAGCCGGCTTGCCCTGGGGAATCGGAATGATTCAGACTCCATGGATGGAAGCCTTTCTTAATATTTACTGGAGATATTAACCCCAAAAAAAACAAATAATCATGATAACAGCACAGCAAAAATCAAAAATATTACAGGTCATTAATGTTTTTGAAACAGGAAGTAAAGAAGGTAAGTATGACACTCTGGTCATTTATGCCGATGGCAAAAACGGAACCCGGCAGATTACTTACGGCAGAAGCCAGACCACCGAACAGGGAAACCTGAAAGCCCTGATTGAAATGTATATTGCAAAAAAAGGCCTTTTCGCAGAGCAGTTCAAAAAATTTGTAAAACTGATCGGAAAACAGTCTTTAGTAGATAACACGGAATTTAAAAACCTGTTAAGAAAATCTGCACGTGAAGATCTCATGATGAGAACCTGCCAGGATGAATTTTTTGATATCCTTTACTATCAGCCGGCTTACCATTTCTTCCAGAAAAACCAGTTCACAAAAGCATTAAGCATGCTGGTGATCTATGACAGCTTTATCCATTCCGGAGGTGTTCCTTCTTTTTTAAGAGAAAGATTTCCGGAAAATATTCCCCTGAACGGCGGGAATGAAGAAAAATGGGTCACCCAGTACGTCAATACAAGACATAATTGGCTGGCCAATCATTCCAGACAGATACTCAGGAAAACAATTTACAGAACCCAGTGCTTTAAAGACCAGATCGCTAATAAAAACTGGGATCTGTCCAAAGAAATTATAGCCAATGGTGTAAAAATAAATTAAGGACATGGAAGCAGTAAAACAACCCAAAGAAGCTGCTGTAACCTCAAAACAAAAATCCACTTTTTTTATGCCTAATCTTCAGAAGAAACTGAGTGTTGGCTCTGCCAATGATTCTTATGAAGCAGAAGCGGATCAGGTTGCAGACAAAGTCATGAAAATGCCGGATTCTTCACCGCAGGTTGCCCATACCGGAGCATTGCTCCAAAGAAAATGCGCAGCTTGCCAGGAAGAAGAGAAAAAGCTTCAGATGAAACCATTATCTGAAAGCATTACACCTTTAATCCAGCGTTCATCAGAAAGTTCCGGAGAATCTCATGCTCCGGATCATATAGAAAGCAGGATCAACGCCAGCAAAGGCAGTGGAAGCCTTATGGAAAACGGAACCAAAAACTTTATGGAACAACGTTTCGGAGCTGATTTTTCCAATGTGAGAATTCATACGGGAAGTGAAGCCGTACAAATGAGCAGGGATCTCAATGCGCAGGCTTTCGCTGTAGGAAATAACATTTATTTCAACGAAGGAAAATACAATCCGGGAACCAGTTCCGGGCAACATTTACTGACTCATGAGCTGACGCATACAATTCAGCAGGGAGGAGGAGTTGCAACAAAAAGAATTCAACGTCTTCCTTTTTCTCACGGTGATCCAATTCATGATCCACTTTTAGATCAATTCAGTAATGACACTGGTTTACCAAGAGATTCTGTATCACAACACGATCCTTTATATGCACAATGGCTGAACAGCCAGAGTATAAGTCCCGGAAATATTACCGGAGGAGTTACCGGTTTACGGATGAATGTCACTTCTACATATTCTAGTTGTGGAGCCTGCCGCGATGGTCTTGAAGCAATCCAGGTTTTTTGGGGAACAAGGCGGACCGATGGTGTTCAGGTTGGAACTCATCAGACTGTATTTCCACCTTTAGCCGCCACCTATGACAGTTTTGTTGATGGAGGTATTAATTCACCTGGTGGAGCAACATATTCCGGTAACCATCCTTACTATATTGGCCTCCCGGCTTTACCTTCCAGTTATGGTTATAATCCTTCTATGGGAAGTGCGGGAAGTGCTTCCGGCTGTACAGTTAATCCAGAAGATGCACCCAGTGCAGCACGTTTACATGATGAAGCATATTTTGAAACTGCTTTTGTCTGTTTAAATTATCTGGGCACTAACCATGACAAGCTACTTGAATCATTTAAGTGGGGATTTGCCAATCGGGGTACTACTTTTAAATCAAGTCCGACAAATGCAGCTGGAGGAGGAATTGTAACAGCATCCTCTCCGAGTACTGAATTTTTGAATACCCTTGCTGCTGACTATCCCGGTTATCCATAAATATTAAACCAATGAATTTATCAGAATACCATAACATCATTAAAAAATATTCAAAAGATATTGATGATAGAAAAAGATTTACCCCAAATGAATATCTAATCATCGGTAAGCTCTGGAATACGATTTGTTATTATGCAAAACTTCAATCAACAAATGATGGAAAAAAATTCTATCGTCTGGTGAGGGATGTGCTGATACCTGAAATGATCAAAGCTCTTGATATGACGGTTTCCAGAGGTTACTCCTTTTATTCTGAAAAGTATGATTTTACATTAGGAGGAATTTTAGAAGAGAGATTCCGGTTTATCATTGAGGACATTGAAATAGATTAATAAGGTTCAATATACCCATTGAAAATAATGGAAAATACTGAATCCTCCCAACTCAATACCCTAACTAAAAATATATGAAATATTATGTTGCATCAACACCAATACAAAAACGGTTCTTTCGAAAATAACAATAATACAACGTTTTTCAAACCCGTCGTTCAGAAAAAACTGAATATAGGCTCATCCAATGATTCCTACGAAGCAGAAGCAGACCGTGTTGCAGACCAGGTAATGAGTAAGCCGGGATCATCAGCTCAGGTAGCACAGAAAGGAACATCCCTTCAAAAGTGTGCAGCCTGTGAGCAGGAAGAAAAGCTCCGAATGAAACCTCTCGCCGAAAGTATAACACCAATGATTCAACGTTCTGCTACAGAAACGGCAGGAGAGTCCCATGCACCGGATCATGTAGAAAGCCGGATCAATTCCAGCAAAGGAAACGGAAATACAATGGACCACAGCACAAAAAGCTTTATGGAAAACAGGTTCGGAGCCGATTTTTCGAATGTAAAAATCCATACCGGGAGTGAAGCGGTACAAATGAACCGGGATCTCAATGCACAGGCTTTCGCTGTAGGTAATGATATTTATTTCAATGAAGGAAAATACAGCCCGAATTCCGATAAAGGGAAACATTTGCTGGCTCATGAGCTGACCCACACCATACAGCAGGGAGGGAATATCAGTAAGAAAATCCAGAAATTAAGTGCTGCCAGTTGTTCTGCCGACTGCTCAGCAAAAGATGGTACCCAAAGTAAGATTGACAAAAATAAACTGGTTATAAATGTTGATAAAGAGGCTGATTTTTTAACCATCCCGCTAAAAAAAGAAAAAGACGGCAGCAAATCCTGGCCTGTAGGTCATTCATGGATAACATTAATTAAAGCAAACGGGGATTACTGGACCTATGGCTTCTGGCCGGAAACCGGTTTTAATTCATCCGAACCTTTTAAAAGTGTAAACGGATGTGTACATCATCCGGATACAGCACATACCGCATCCTCTACCCAGGAATTTACACTGACAGATACGGAATTTGATACCGCCAAAAATGCTGCAATTAATTTTTGTAATACCAAACCTGATTATAATTTATATGATAATCAATGTACAAGTTTTACCAACCATATCCTAAAATCTGTGAAAAAAAATCCTATTGGAGGTTATGGCTTAATATGGGATTCTCCCAATTCTTTATCCGGCTGGATGAACGGAAGTAGGAAAACCTTTGGTATAGGGTATGATTTCAATAGCAATTCTTTTCAAAATCAATCCAGTGGGATTTCATTGCAGGGATCATATGTGCATCAGTTTTATTCTATCCTGGGAAATAAAATCAGATTCCAGTCATTAAACCAGGCATCAATCGGGTTTTCTTCCAAAGCACCTTCTTACCTCAGCTCAAGTCTGCAGATAGAATTCAAGCCTCAGAAAATAGTGTATTTACCCGATTTTTATATTTATGGAGGTGGAGCTGCCGGTTTGCTGTCTCCGAATTCAGGAACAAATGTTTTTGATGGTAATAGATGGGGAGCCGGTGTGCAGGCCGGTGCCGGACTTAACTATAATATTCAAAATTCATTAATGATCGGTTTCGAATATGGATTAATCAAAAACCTTGTAAAAAATGACCCTATACTGCAATCGTTGTCTTTAAAAATAGGTTTTGTTTTCCAATAATATCAATTTTAAGAATTTAATCTCATGCTTTTTACAGATTTAAAAAAATACATCATCAATGCCCTGGCTCCCGGTCAAAACAACTCGGAAATATCTTTTCATAATTATTTCTCCGAAGTTTTAAAGAGGGAAACGAGTCATGAAGAAGCAGCGATTCTATTGATGGCATTGGTTCCTCATGTGCTGCCTCATTTTTTTGATGATATCATTAAGGAGCTTTATCCTGAAGGCGGCGAATTCCCCGAGTTGGGCGGCGTCCGTCTGGAAAACCACAGAGGAATGTTACCTACCGGCGAAACCGTTCAGTATATTTTAGCACACGAAAATATCGAACCCCGTTTAAAAATCCAGCAGCTGTTTGATCCTTCCCATTGGTTTTTTAAAGAGCAGATCATGACAATAGATGTTGTAAAAGAGGGTGAACCCCTGATGAGCGGACGGATTATTTTAAAACCGGAAACCATACACCTGCTTTTATATGGTGAAAAACTGAAACCGAAATTCAGCCCTGATTTTCCGGCCAAAGAAGTTTTCACCCAACTGGAATGGAAAGACCTGATTGTAAATCCTGTCATACAGGAACAGATACACCAGATAAGGCTTTGGGTGAAGCATCACCGGACCTTACGCGAAAACTGGGGGATGGGAAAACATATTCTCCCGGGATACAGAGCGTTATTGTACGGGCCTTCCGGCACAGGAAAAACCCTTACAGCTACTTTGTTGGGCAAGGAATTTCAACGGGAAGTCTACCGGATAGATTTATCCCAGGTCGTATCCAAATACATCGGTGAAACAGAAAAAAACCTGGAAAAAATATTTACCCAGGCCGAAAATAAAAACTGGATCCTGATATTTGATGAAGCGGATGCTTTATTTGGGAAAAGAACCCAGACCAAATCTTCCAATGACCGGTACGCTAATCAGGAAGTGAGCTATTTATTGCAAAGAGTGGAAAATTTTAACGGACTAATCATCCTAACCTCCAATTTTAAAAATAATATTGATGATGCTTTTCTGCGCCGTTTTAACTGCCTGATCAGCTACAAAAAGCCCAGCACAGCAGAAAGACTGCTGTTGTGGCAGAACATTCTTCCTGCAAATATAGCTTTGGAGGATTCGGAAATTTTAAATCAGCTGGCATTACACTACGAGCTGACAGGTGCCCAGATCGTGTCTGCTATGACCTACGCGTGTTTGCAGGCCATTGAAGAAGAAAGCACCGTTCTTAAAAATTCATTTTTATTAAAAGGAGTAGAGGCCGAATATCAGAAAGAAGAAAAAACATACCATTCTATATTTCCCGAATTAAACGGAAGGTAAGATTGATACGGGGCTGCATAGCTTTTGAAGATTTGGCGATGCGATGTTCCCAATGCAATTGCAGATCGCCTTTCATGATCAGTAATGAGCCGTGTAAGAGTGGCAGGCTGTATTTCTGCCGGTGGTCATCAAATTTCCGGAAATCAAAATTCCGGACCTGTCCCAGACTGACGGATGCAATGACAGGGCGGTTGCCCAGTTCACTTTCCTTATCCCGGTGCCAGGCGACCGAATCATTACCATTCCTGTATAAATTAAGCAAAACAGAATTAAACCGGTAGCCGGTAGATCGTTCTATACGCTGTTTTAGTGTCAACAGTTCGGGAAGCCAGGGATTAATCTGAATATCATTGCCCCCCATATGATACCGTTTGTCCTCATCACCATACCAGGCGGTCAGGCGCGGGGTCAGTACCGTTTTATCGTACATTTTCTGTGACGTTTGTTTCCACGGGGCGGTTTCTAACAACAAATTCTGTAACAGTGTTGCTTCATTCGGTGATAAAAAATGTTCTGTGTATTCCAGCAGTTCTTTTGGAAACTGGTAATATTCGTCTGCATTAAATAAGCTCAACTGATCCATGACGAAAGTATAATAGTGAATATAATCTTACAAATTTACTCATGAAATAACAATCCCCGCCAAAAGCAGGGAATCTTGTTTATTTTTCAAACTCTTCTTTTCTGAAACTGACGACTTCATACTCATCATTGGAACAGAATTCGATGCAGCTTGTATCATCAAACTCATCCGGATTCTTCATAAAAGCCTCAATATGTTTCAGGCTTTCTTCAGTATCCGCTGGTGTAATAATCAGATGATGCGTTTTTAATACAGATTCATCAGCTTTCTTAAGAGCTTCTTTCTTATGCTTAACGGCTTCTTTGTAATTCATACTTATATCAATTTACTTTTCAAAAATAAACCTTCCGTTAAATGGTTCGCTCCAGACGATAAAAACACGGTCATCCTCTCTCGTTATTTCTGCAGTCACCACTTCATAGCTGCCGTCTGCTTCCTGTCTTTCTACTATTAAATTGGATCCCAGTCCGATTTCTTCTGTTGTATATTCAATTTTATAATTACCATCTTCGGTTTTTATAAAATCTTCCTCTTTAAAATTCACTTGTGCCATAGTTTAGGTTTTAATTTTATGTTTCGAATTTCAACTGAATTAATTTTGGGAACTATATATTATTTTACACTCATCATTTTTTTTAACGCAAAGCTTTTAAATTCGTCTATTATATTTTTAAGAAAAGCAGCAAAACTGTTATGAAGCATTCTTCAGAAATCTATTTATATAGATTAAAAAACTTTGCTCATCTTAGAATGGGTCCAATTCATAATTTTCTTTGCGATAAAATTATAATTGAAAGAAACCTGAAACAATAAGTGTAAAATAGTATATAGTTACCTTAATTTTAATCAAGAGGTTTTCTGCCCGTAATAATATTATAAAGAATTACAATAATGGCAATAACCAATAAAACGTGAAGTAAATACCCTGTGCTGATACCCGGTACAACATTTAACATTCCTAGCAGCCAAACGATAATACAAATGACTGCGACTAACCATAATAAACTTCTCATAATCGTAAATTTTTAAAGTTATTTATTAAAACCATGCATATTTTATGCCTTTTGTTGTTTAAAAAGTCAATATTTTCATCAGAAATGGAATTATCAAAGATAAAAACCCAAGCAGAAAGCTAAAACATTTATCCGTAAATCCTTTTGTATACCTATAAAAGCCGTTGATATATCATACTCATTTCTTCTTTTCATGAATCTCTACTTTTGATTTCATGAAAAAGAACTTCTTCCTCCGTCTGGCGCTGTCAGTGATCTTACTGATGCATAGTGTGATTTCCATATTCAGCGGTGATGTCAATAATTTCGGGCTTCAGTTTCTGAACGGTATTGGCTTTAACCCGCTTGGACTTTATATCGCATGGGCCGTTAAATTGACTCATCTGGTTTCAGTTCCTTTGCTTTGGTCAGACCGGTACATTAAACCTGTTGCCGTATGCAATATTCTGATTTTTGTTTTCGGGATCTATTACGTTCACTGGCAAAACGGCTGGTTTGTAGTAGGAGGTGGCACCAACGGGATTGAATTTAATTTCCTTCTTATTTTCTGCTTTTTAAATCTCATGTTTCCCAATATCTCATTTCCTCGCAAAAAAACAGGTCGTTTGTAGACAGATGCTTTGATTTCATAGTTTTTATCTTTTTATATTGAGCCGAAAGGTATTACTTTGTAATTTAAATCACATCAGACTTGAAACCCAATATACAGTCAAAATTATACATTCATCTGCTCTTCTGGATATTGTATTATATTCTGGAGGTTTATCTTGATTTTTACTGGTCAAGGTACCAGTTTCCGGAGTTCAGATGGCAGGTGAGGCTTCAGAATACCCTTTTACTGGAGCTGGGATATTTTCTGGTTAAAATCCCGCTTGCTTACTCCTTACTGTACATTTACGAAAAACTGAACATCAATAAGCTTTTGAAGTATATTCTCTGTATTCTTGTTATTATCGCTGCCGTATTGGCGCACCGTTTTTTTACCCATTATATTATTTATCCCTTTATCTACGGAGTTACGGAAACTCTTGATGGCAAGCAACCTTCCGGATTCATCAACGGATTGGTAGCATTCAACTCGTTTATGGATCTCATTTTTATGGTAGGCCTGATATTTGGGATCGAAATTACAAGACAGAAAAACCTGCTGAAAGATCAGATTTTAAAACTTAATTCAGAGAAACTCGATCAGGAGCTTACCATGCTGAAGGCCCAGATCAATCCTCATTTCCTCTTCAATACCCTCAACAATATCTACGGAATGGCATTGAAAAAGGCAGATGAAACCCCCGATATCATCCTCCAGCTTTCAAAAATAATGCGGTACAATATCTACGAAGCGGCAGAAAAAAGTATTTCCGTTGAGAAAGACATAGAAAACATTAAAGATTTCATACAGATTCAGAAAATCCGTCACCGTCATCTTACCGTAAACTTTCATGAAAACATTGATCATCCCGAACAGGAAATTTCACCGCTTATTTTGATTCAGTTTGTTGAAAACGCTTTTAAGCACGGAGTCTCCGAGAGTTTAGGCAATTCCTTCATTAATATTGACATCAGATTGAAAAACGGAATTCTTGATTATTGTATTGAAAATTCCAAAGAAGAAAGACCCAAAGGAAATTCAACCAAAATAGGATTGAAAAACATCCGCAGGCAGCTTGAGCTGATTTATCCCGGCCATATGCTGATTGTAGAGGATAAAAGTGACCGATATATTGTAAAACTAACCATCAACTTTAATGACTCATTCAGCATCTAAAAAATACAACTGCATCATCGTAGAAGACGAACCGATTGCAGCAGAAATTCTTGAAAATTTTGTTTCTCAGGATCAAGAACTCAATCTTGTAGGGAAATGTGCCGATGCCGTTTATGCAAGCAGTCTTTTAAGCATCCATAATGTTGACCTCATGTTCCTGGATCTTAATCTTCCCGTCATAAAAGGATTTGACTTCCTGAGAAAAATAAAAAATCCGCCACTTGTGATTGTTACCACAGCTTACCATCAATATGCCGTAGAAGGCTATGAGCTTGATATTGTTGATTATCTGATGAAACCAATTCCTTACAGCAGATTTCTTACAGCTACCGGTAAATTTAAACATCTGATGGAAGTGGAGGATGCATTGCTTGAAATAGCAGACCGTGATCATATTTTCATCAGCAGCGGAAAAAAACAGATCAGAATAACCCTGCAGGACATCTTTTATATCGAAAGCCTGAGAGAATACATCAGCATCCATACGAAAGCAGAAACTTTCACCATCAAAATGCCTATCAGCAAAATAGAAGAAAATTTAAACCCCAATCTGTTTCTCCGTATTCACAAATCCTACATTATCTCCAAATCGAAAATCGAAGTAAAATCAGCCAACATGGTTCAGATCAATGGCAAAAAGCTTCCTATCGGCAGGACTTACAAGCCTTTGATAGAATTTTAAAATGATATAGATCCTGAAAAACACCTGTTAGCCGGGTGTTTTTATTTTATAGACCTTAATCTGCTGTTGATATATATTTTTTCACACAACGTTGACAATTATTGAATTTTGATTAACAGTTAAAAATCAATAATTATGAAATATAAATTAAAGCTCCTGAGTGCCGGTGTCGTATTTTTTATGGGGCAAGAGCTGTTTTTCAGTCAGGAAAAGCAGGACACGCTTAAGACCCAGGATATAGAAGGCGTCGTCGTGACGGCTTTAGGGATAAAAAGAGAAAAAAGATCTCTGGGATATTCTACACAGGAAGTAAAAGGCGAGGATATCAATAAAAATCCGACCACCAACTTCCTTAACAACCTTTCCGGGAAAGTGGCAGGCCTTGAGATCAAACAGTCAACTAATTTCGGAGGTTCGGTAAATGCGGTTTCCAGAGGCTATAAATCTATTTTAGGAGATAACCAGGCTCTTTTTGTTGTCGACGGAGTTCCTATGATCAACAGAAACATCAATACGGCATTTCAACTGAACGGCGGCGGCGGATATGATTACGGAAGCCCTGTATCAGACATCAATCCCAATGATATTGAAACAGTGAATGTTTTAAAAGGTGCGGCTGCCACAGCTTTGTACGGTTCACGGGCGCAGAACGGAGCGATTATCATCACAACCAAAAAAGGGAAGAAAAATTCCAAAGGTATCGGCCTTGAATATAGCGGAAGCTTCTCTGTATCTACCATTGATAAATCTACTTTCACTGAATATCAGACAGAATACGGGCAAGGTTATTTCGGAAATGTTTTCGCATCCTATCAGAATGAGCCCAGGGCTTTTTTTGCTCATGATGCCTCTTACGGAGCTCCTTATGACCCGAATCTTATGGTATGGCAATATGACGCCTTTATTCCCGATTCTCGTAATTCCGGTAAGAAAACACCCTGGGTAATGGCGAAAAACGGACCTATCACATTTTTTGAAAAGGCAATAAACCAGACCAACAATATTGCGTTAAGTGGCGGAGACGAAAAAGCAACTTTCAGACTGAGTTATTCCAATACCAATGCAACAGACATTCTTCCCAATTCTTCTTTAATCAAAAATAATTTCGGCGGAAATGCCTCTTACAAAATTACAGATAACCTTACGGCCTCTATTTTTGCCAATTATATTACCCAGAGCACGAAAGGAAGAAACTCTACAGGCTACACCGATAATCTCATGGGGAATTTCCGACAGTGGTGGCCAACGAATATTGATATTCAGTATCAGAAATACCTGTATGAAACGTTCGATAAAAACTATACATGGAACATCAAATCGACCAGTGACCTGGCTCCAAGCTTTTGGGACAACCCTTATTTCAGCCGCTATAAAAATTATCAGAACGATAAAAGAGAGCGTTTTGCTGGGAATTTCAGTCTGAATTATGATGTTTCAAAAAACCTCAATATATTGGGTAGGGTAGGCATTGACGGATATACGATGATGATTGAAGAAAGAAGAGCCGAAGGGTCCATCCCTGCCTTTTTCAGCTTTAATCCCATCGAACAGCCTTCAGGATATGCGGTGACCAATCTTCGTTTTACAGAAACCAATTATGACCTAATTGCGACTTACAAAAAGAATATCGGTGAAGATTTCAATATTCAGGCGTTATTAGGCGGAAATATCAATGTTCAGTCCAATTATTCCAATGCGCAGACTACATCAGGCGGATTGTACATTCCGGGGCTTTATACTATTTCCAATTCTGCAGCCACTCCTGCAAAACCCATTATTACAGATACCTCAAAATATATTTACGGCGCCTTTGTCCAGGCATCTTTAGGGTATAAAAACACTTATTACCTTGAAGGAACTTTCAGAAGGGATCAGTCCAGCTCACTGCCTGAAGGAAAAGAAGCTTATTACTATCCTTCAGTTTCGGCAAGTGTGGTATTTTCCAATCTGCTAAAGCAAAAATGGCTGAACTTCGGAAAACTCAGGGCAGCTTATGCAGAAGTAGGTTCTGATACCAATGCAGACCAGCTGAGAAACAGGTTTATTGTACAGTCTTCCTTTGGTAACAATCCGGTTTATTCCTATAATACCACATTGAGGAATGCAGATCTTATTCCCCAGAAGTTAAAAAATCTTGAGATCGGAACCAATATGCAGTTTTTCAAGAACAGGATGGGTTTCGATGTATCATGGTTCCGGAACATTGCATTTGATCAGATTCTCCCGCTTCCTATTTCTCTGGCCAATGGTTCGGGAAGTAAGATTCAGAATACCGGTGAGCTTACGACAAAAGGATTTGAAGTTTCTTTAAATATGACGCCTTTAAAATCAAAAGATTTCACCTGGGATGTAGCGCTCAACTGGTCAAATCCTAAAACCAGGGTTACCGCTTTACGCGAAGGGATTGAAAATATTACCATCGGCTCTTTACAGGGCGGAGTTACCATTAATGCACCGCTCAATGAAGATTATGGAAGTATCTGGGGAGCTGATTTTGTCTATGATTCCGGCGGAAATAAAATCGTGGGCGAAAACGGGGCTTATCTGCATACCGACGATACCAATCACAAGCTGGGAAATTTTCAGCCGGACTTTTTTGCAGGATTAAACAATTCTTTTACCTATAAAAATTTTAACCTCAGCTTCCAGATCGACTGGAAAAAGGGAGGGGATATATTTTCTTTAGACCAGTATTATGCTTATGGGACCGGTCTGCAACCTGATTCCGTAGGTCTTAACGATCTGGGAAACCCTGTCAGAAATACGCTTGCCAATGGCGGTGGGGTTATTTTACCCGGCGTGATGGAAGATCCCAATAATCCGGGACATTATATTCCCAATACCATCCGTCTGGACCGCTCCCTCTCCAGCCAGAGCCTTGAGACAGATCCGCCTGCAGCTGCATTTGTATATGATGCAAGCTTTATAAAACTCCGCCAGGTATCTGTTTCTTATACATTTGACAAGAAATCTTTAGGAAATATCGGGATCCAGAGCCTTACCCTGGGCCTTGTAGGAAGCAACCTCTGGATCATTCACAAAAATCTTCCTTATGCAGATCCCGAAGCAGGCCTTTCGTCCGGAAATATCCAGGGATATCAATCGGGAGTAATGCCTTCTACAAAGAATTTCTCCTTTAATCTGAAAGTTAATTTTTAAAAACGATTACAATGAAAAATACCCTTATCATAAGTTCTATTTTGGCACTCGTAATGACAGGCTGCACACCGGATGATGTGAATACAGATCCTCATGTAACCTACAATACGATACCGGAAACGCTTATTACTTATGCAGAAAAAGAGCTCAGCGATTATATGAATACGCCAAGTGTGAATGAAAACAACTTCCGGCTTACCATGCAGTACTGGCAGGAAGCGATCTACGTCAACGAGAGCAATTACAATTTTACGGCAAGAAATGTTTCAAATAATGTATGGGGCGATAATTACGTGAATGTTCTCAACAATCTCAACAAAGCTAAAGAACTCATTGAGCAGTATCAGCCTGTACCTTCGGAAGTAAATACCTGGCCTGCAAAAAAACAGAACCAGTTAGCAATTATTGATATACTTTCTGTCTATACTTTTCAGACGTTGACAGATACTTTTGGGGATATACCTTACAGCCAGGCCCTCAATAACAGTCAGTTTCCTCTTCCCGGATATGATGATGACAACGAGATTTATGAAAGTCTTATTTCCCGTCTTAAAACTGACATCAATAAGCTTCAGGATGGGGAAGGAACGTTTGGGACCGGAGATATTTTATATGGCGGAGATATTACAAAATGGAAAAAATTCGGCAATTCTCTTCTTCTGAAACTGGGAATTACCATTGCCGATATCAATCCCTCACTTTCTCAATCCACTATCAATACTGCTATTTCCGGAGGAGTCATGAGTGATGAATCCCAGAGCTGTATTTTCAGATACCTGGCGGAAACACCCAATTTCAGTCCTATTTTTGAAAATGTTGCCAATAATCACCGGAATGATTTTTTTGGAGGAAAACCTTTTATTGATTTTCTGAATACCACTGCAGACCCACGAATATCAAAATATTTCCAGACTGTGAACGGAGTCTATATAGGCCAGGTAATTGGCTTACCCGGAGAGTTTTCAGATTTTTCAGCGCCGGGTATTTTTGCCTATACTCCTGTTACTCCCGGAAATCTCATCACGTATACCGAAGTTAATTTTTATCTTGCTGAAGCAGCTGCCAGATTCGGAATTGGCGGAAATCCCGAGACTCTTTACCAAAATGCAGTCCAGGCCTCTTTTTCAGAATGGGGATATTCTGCACAGGAAGCACAGGCTTATCTTGCCAATCATCCTTACAATGCTTCAAACTGGAAAAAATCTATCGGCGAACAGGCCTGGATTGCTCTATACAATCACCCCGTCATATCATGGAATTTTTACCGCCGCCTTGATTATCCTGTGTTACAGGCTCCACCTACTGCGATCAACAATGCAGATGGAAAAGTTCCGGTAAGGCTGCAATATCCTATTTTGGAGGCAACAACCAACGGAACCAATTATGCCAAAGCAGCCGCAGCCATCGGTGGAGATAAACTTACCACCAAAGTATTCTGGGATATCCATTAATTAATATTCAAAAAAAATAAGACAAGTATATACTATTTTACACTCATCATTTTTCATTAACGCAAAGTTTTTTAAATCCGATTGCTATATTTTAAGAAAAGCAGCAAAGCTGCCATGAAGCATTCTTTTAAAAATCTATTTTACATAGATTAAAAAACTTTGCTCATCTTAATAAGTCTGATTCATCATTTTCTTTGCGATAAAAACCGATCAAAGAAGCAAGAAAAAATAAGTGTAAAATAGTATATAGTTCCCAAAAATAAAATATCATAGTGTTTTTTCATATCAATTATTTTTTGCCAACTGTGATTTTTAGCCTGCTTCCCAACGCAGGCTTTTTTTAGCTGATATCTTTTGTAGACTATATCTTTTCGTTGATAGATATTTTTTCCTGTCCGGTTATAGTTTTCTCAAATTTGACTCATCAAATCAATCAATACAGAACATCAAAACAAAAAAAATAAATTTAAAAATTATGAGTGTAATCAGAATTCACAAATGGATGTACAAACTTTTTTTAATCCTTTTTATCGGTGCAGTTTTTGTCAGCTGCAATAATGATGACGATGATAATTCCAATCCGGCAGCAGATAACAGCATCAATGCAGTAACCGGAACTTTTAAAGGAACCCTTAATATTGGCGGACAGGATTATTACAATGCTATCGTTACCGTAACGAAAGTGGATAATTCGCACGTTAAGGTTCAGGCTAAATCCGGGGAAGCTTATTCATCCGTAACCACCAAAACACTCAGTGCGGTAAATCCGGTAGGTGTATCAATTGTAGGCTCAGACAGCGAGGGAAGTATAAGCTATCTCATGTCGACAAAAGCATTAACGGTAAGCACCCAGAAGACTTCTGCTACCGATATAATATATCTTTTCCAGGGAACTCAACAATAATAAAAGAATGTGGATAGGTTGATATTTCTACTATTGAATTATCAGTTTGGCTTAATGAGTATTTACTCTTAAGCCATTTTTTTTGCTGCTTGATATTATGGTTTTATTCCTATATTGTCATTGGTTTTCAACTAAACATAAAAAACAGGTGCCTTTTAAAACACTACATCAAGAATTTGATCCTCCTGAAGAACTTCAGGATGTCATAAAGTGTTTCTGGTACAACAGAAGAGATTCCGGGGAAACAGAATCGGGTTTTGAGGTGATACCGGATGGCTATGCAGAAATTATTTTCCATTTCGGAAGTACCTGCAGTATTTCTTATAACGGAGCTCTGCAACCGTTGCCATCACCTTTTATGGTGGGATTACTCAATAATCCGGTCACTTTCTATACCAAAAACCGTTTTGAAATTATCGGTATCCGGTGTTATCCATGGATGGTCTTCGATCTTCTTGAACTGCCCTCCAATAAAGATGAGCTCCATACTTTTGAGCATCCTATTGCACAGCTTCAGACGGAACTGAACTCCCTGATTCATTCGGCCAGGATAAATGAAGCAATCGATTGTGTAAAACAGTATTTCCTGAATAAACGGTCACACATTGCTCCGGACACCATGTTATCCAAAGCTGGAGTTGCCATGAGAAAAGCTAAAGGTACGATGCCTGTCAGTCAGATAGCAGCTGCTGCTCATGTCACGGTTCGTACACTGGAAAGAAAATTCAAAGATTCTACGGGCTATACGGTTAAAGATGTATCAGGGCTGATGCATTTTGAGCAGGTTCGTAATCGATTATGGCAGCATCCGGATTCCAATCTTGCGGCTTTAGCAGCTGAGCTTGGATATGCGGATCAATCCCATTTAAGCCGGGAGTTTAAACGGTACAGCGGAACCACTCCGGCAGCATTTGCACGAAACACAAAAAAAAGACAGGAAACCAGCAATGAGTTGGTTACATTTATAAAAGATAAATCCTGAGTGATTGTACAGCTGTTTTATGAGTTTACACGGACGCTTAACATTTATAAATATTTTCCCGAAGTAGAAGAGGTTTCATTCATTATATTATCTTTACGCGTAAATAAATAACAGCTTAATAAATGAATATCATCATTACTATTTTATTTGCAGTGGCAGGCATTATCGCCCTGTTATTAATCATTGCCCTTTTCATGAGGAAAAAGCATTATGTCAACCGTACTATTGTCATCAATGTTCCCCGGCAAAAAGCATTTGATTATATAAAACTGCTCAAAAACCAGGATGAATTCAATAAAGGAGCTATGGCTGATCCTGACCGGAAAAGGGTATTCAAAGGAACGGACGGAAATGTCGGATATATTTATTCCTGGAGCGGAAATAAAGAGGCAGGAGAGGGTGAAAAAGAAATTATGAAACTTGTTGAAGGAGAAAGAATAGAAACAGAAATCCGTTTTATAAAGCCGATGAAAGTAAGTGCCTATACCGTGATGGCAACAGAATCATTATCAGCTGATCAGACAAAGGTATCGTGGAGCAATGCCGGCCTGTTAAAATTTCCTTTCAACATCATGATCCCGGTAATGGAAAAGATGATTGCAAAAGACATGGATTCCAGTTTATTGAACCTGAAAAATATTCTCGAAAAATAAAAAAAGACTAAAGATAATCTTCAATTTTGTCGTATTTGTACAAGCCTGCTTCAAAAGCATTTCAGAATTTTGTCTCTGTAATTAAACAGACATAATATGTTACTGAAAGATAAAAGAATAGCCATTATCGGTGCAGGACCGGTGGGTTTGACTATGGCGAAACTATTGCAGCAAAAAGGAGTAGAAGTAGCCGTCTACGAAAGAGATAAAAATGCACAGACAAGAATCTGGGGTGGTACGCTTGACCTCCATAAGGATTCAGGGCAGGAAGCAATGATAAAAGCCGGATTGCTGGACAATTATTATGCACTGGCGCTTCCGATGGGAATCATCATTGCAGACCAAAAGGGCAACAAATTATTTACCAAAGAAATTACCCCCGAAAATCAATATGACAACCCGGAAATAAACAGAAATGATCTAAGAAAAATGTTGCTGAACAGCCTGGCAAAGAATACAGTAATCTGGGACAGAAAACTTACCGGGCTTGAGCCACATGACGGAAAATGGCTGTTGACATTTGAACATCAAGCTGATACAACCGCAGATGTTGTGATTATCGCCAATGGAGGCAGATCCAAAGCCAGAGAATATATTACCGACACTGAAATTGAAGATACCGGAACGTTTATCATTCAGGGAGATGTACCTCAACCGGAAATCAACTGCGCTGAATTCTATCAGTTCTGTGACGGAAAAAGACTGATGACTTCCCACCAGGGCAATTTACTGGTTGCCAATCCTTTTAATAACGGAGCATTAACCTACGGCATTATTTTTAAAAGCCCCGAAGAATGGCTTCATACCAATGGATTGGATTTTCAAGACAGGGACAGTATTGTCGCATTCCTCACAGACAGATTCTCAGACTGGGATCAGAAATTTTTAAACTTATTCCGGGCAACGTCTTTTTTTGTCGGGTTACCAACCAGAAAATTACCGTTGGATAAACCCTGGAAAACCGGACGGCCTTTGCCGGTAACACTGATCGGGGATGCCGCCCATCTGATGCCGCCTTTTGCAGGGCAGGGTGTCAATTCCGGATTGGTGGATGCTTTGATTTTATCGGATAACCTGACCAATGGAACGTTTGGAACCATAGAAGCTGCTATTCAGGATTATGAGCAGAAAATGTTTGTCTACGCTTCGGAAGCCCAACTGGAATCCAGCCGGAATGAATTGGAAATGCGCAATCCCGACTTTTCTTTTATGCATTTTTTCAATTAAATATAAAACGGCAAGCTCATTTTTCAAGCTCGCCGTTTTTTTTTGGCAAGTATATATTATTTTACACTCATCATTTTTTTATTAACGCAAAGCTTTTTAAATCCGATTGCTATATTTTAAGAAAAGCAAAGAAAAGCAACAAAGCTGCTATGAAGCATTCTTTTAAAAATCTATTTTAATAGATTAAAAAAACTTTGATCATCTTAATAAGTCTGATTCATCATTTTCTTTGCGAGAAAAACAATCAAAGAAGCAAGAAAAAATAAGTGTAAAATAGTATATAGTTACCTTTTTATAAAGTTTGAAACCGTGATCTTGTAGAATTATTCAACAATTGAAAAATCATATTTTGTCCAGATTCCCCGGAAATCTCCGCAATTTCTTGGCGAAACATCCCACATTCCCTCATTATAATAGGGTTGTGTCATTCCCAGGTTTGCAGCAGGACTGGCCGTTGCTGTAAATGTTACTCCGGGAATAGTAAAGGCAGAAGTCGCTGAACCCACTTTAGAAGCCGTTGCCCATGTAAATCCATGTACCTGTACATTGGTAAAACTAAAGTCTGCAAGGTTTACAGGAGCAGCGCTTGCCGTTTCCAATAAAATTCCCACAGGATATCCGGTGACTACAGAATTATTTAAAGTCAGCTTGCCGTTTCTTCTCACATGAATTCCGTTTTCGTACCATGACCCCTGATAAGCATTTCTGGGGCCTATGATGGTCATATTATTAAGTACCGGACGGGTGATCAATGTTGTAGAGCCGGCATTGTAATTATTATCCAGCTCCACACCGTTGGAATCCGGAGAATACCCCTGAGTTATACTGTGAAGTGAGTTGTAATCAGCCAAAGCAAGCGCACAGGAAACAGTTCCGGTATACCCGTTATCAAAATCATAACTGTCATCCTGAGGTGCTAAAGAAATCAGATTGGAAGCATTAACGGTTCCGCCGAAAAATTCAAAAGAATCATCAAGACTGTAAGATACCTGAATATGATCCAGAACAGTTCCGTTTCCAACACCCCCAAGCGTCAGTCCGTTAATTTCATTTCCGGAATTAGGCCCCAACAGATCATACCCGGCAAATTCAATGCGTACATATTTTAATATGCCTGAATTATCATTAGAACTGTAACCTCCAAATTTATAAGGTGTAGACCCAATAAAACCTTCAATTCCAGGATCGGATGTCAAATTGGTCGGAGCCTGCCCCAAGATGATCACTCCTCCGAAATCTCCCGGACTGGCTGTAGTATCTTCATTACCATCCAATAACCTGTAGCTTGTAAAAACGATAGGCTGGGCTTCCGTACCCACAGCATTTATTTTAGCTCTCTTAGAAATGATCAGAACTCCACTGGGTCCGTAATCAGAATCCCGTTTTCCTTTAATGAAAGTTCCCGGCAATATCGTAAGAGTAGCACCTTCTTTTACCTCTACAACTCCTGTGATTTCGATAACACCGCTCCATGTGGTATTCTGCCATATCGATCCGCTCACGGTCGTCACCGGAAGTTCTGATACAGTTAAATATTCTGCCGAAGTTCCCTGCATTTCAAACGGGGAAGGTTCCGTTAAATTGTCATACTGATGACAACTGCTGATTGACAATATTGCCAATAAAATGAATCCTAATTTTCTCATGATTATTTTCATTGATGATTAAAGCTTTATCTATAAAACATGAGATCAGGAAAAATTTCCCGGGCAGGGTATTAACATTATTTTAATACAGACCATTAAAAAATGACACATTACCAACTGATTACCAATAAAATACAAACAAATACAAACTAAAAATCCCGATTATCACGAATTATTAATATTACATCCCTGAAAATTTAACAAAAACATAACTTTGAATTTTTATATCAATTTAATCATTTGATTAAAATATTTGTTTAATGCTAAAAAATTTATATAACTTTGCATCAGAAAGAAAATTAAAAATGAAAGAAGGATCAAAAAAACTGGATGCCACGACAGAAGAAAAAATAAAATCTGCAGCCCGTATCGTATTCTATAAAAAAGGATTTGCGGCCACCCGAACGCGGGATATTGCTGAAGAAGCAGGAATAAACCTTGCTTTACTGAATTATTATTTCAGAAGTAAGGCGAAATTGTTTGAGCTGATCATGATAGAAACCATGTCAGGATTTTTCCGCAATTTAATGATTGTTTTAAACGATGAAAAAACATCTCTTGAAGAAAAAGTAGAAGATGCAGTTGCCAGATACATCGATCTTATTATCAAAGAGCCCGAGATTCCTACCTTCATTATCAGCGAGCTGCGTAACAACCCTAATCTGCTGTTGCAGAAAATCCCTTTAAAAGAAGTCATCAAAACATCGGTGTTTTTAAAGCAGCATCAGGAAGCCGTAAAAAAAGGGCAGATTCTTGAACCGAACCCATTGCATTTTTTAATCAATATGTTAGGTCTTACCGTATTTCCTTTTATAGCCAAACCTATGCTGATGGGAAGCAGCGATCTGAGTGACAAAGAGTTTGAATCGCTAATGCAGGAACGTAAAAAGCTTATCCCGGTCTGGATCAAAGCAATCATGTCTGCAGGATAAATTTTTTTACCCTTAAATTAATCAAATGATTAAAACTTAAATTTAAAACGACTGATTATAAAATATAATTGATTTTCAACCCAAATTATCAGTTCTTATGTGTAGAAACTTTCAAAAATATGTGTTGGTATTCTTATTGGGGTTTGCTTCAGCATTACCCATGAAGGCACAATCTGAAAAACTAAGTCCGGAAGAATGTTACCGTCTCGCAAAAGAAAATTATCCTGTGATCCGGAAGATTGGAATGATTGCAAAAACAGCCGATTACACAATAGAAAATGCCAATAAAAGATATCTTCCCCAGGTTTCTTTTTCCGGACAGGCAACCTATCAGTCCCAAACCATCAATTTTTCCGATGCGCTCGGCTCACTCCCTGTAAGTACATCACTTCCTTCATTAAGTAAAGACCAGTACAAGATTCAGGGTGAAGTAGATCAGATGCTCTATGACGGTGGGGCGATACACAATCAAAAAGAGCTTATAAAAGCCAATACAGAACTGCAGACACAGAATATTGAAACCAATCTTTACGCCTTAAAGCAGAGAATCAACACCCTATTTTTCTCCATTCTTTTAATGGATTCCCAGTTGAAGCAAAATGACCTCAACAAAGCCAATCTTCAGACCCAGGTTCAAAAAACAGAAGCTGCCTTAAAATACGGCGTCGCTTACCGCAGTAACCTGGACGAACTGAAAGCTGAGATCATCAATATAGAAATGATAAGCACCGAATATACAGCCAACCGTGCAGCTTATCTGAAAATGCTCGCTATTTTTACAGGTAAGCCTCTCCCGGATTCAACGGAACTTGAGGTACCGGATCAGGAACTTCCGCAATCAGAAATAAACAGGCCCGAGCTTAAAGCTTTTGATCTTCAGAAATCAGTTTATGATCTGGAGGAAAAACACCTGAAATCTGATCTTTTACCCAAAGTGAGTGCTTTTTTCCAGGGCGCTTATGGCAGGCCTACGCTTAATATTATTGAAAATAAATTCGGCCCCTGGTTTATTGCAGGCATACGGTTTAACTGGTCCTTAGAAAGCCTATACACTTCTTCAAATAAAAAAGAAATACTGGAACTGAACAGAAAAACAACAGATATAGATAAGGAAACCTTTTTGTTTAATACCCGGATTGATCTTACCCAGCAGGACGAACAGGTAAAAAAATATACCGAACTGATTGAGCAGGATGAAAAGGCAATCGCCTTACGCCAATCTGTAAAACAATCTGCCGAAGCCCAGTTGGCCAATGGCGTTATCACTGTCCATGAATATATTCAGAAACTCAACGCAGAACATCTAGCCCGGCAAACATTGATTCTCCATCAGATCCAATTATTACAGGCAAAATATAATCAGAAATTTATAACCGGAAATTAACAATCAATGAATCTAATGAACAAAATTATAGCATTTTTAAGCGCCGTTTTATTCTTAAGTGCCTGCCAACAGAAAAATGATTTTGATGCTTCGGGAAACTTTGAGGCAGATGAAGTGATTGTTTCTGTACAACAAAGCGGTGAGCTGATTTCGTATTCCGTGCAGGAAGGAGCGCAGCTTAAAGCCGGAGCACAGATCGGGCAAATCGATATTAAAACGGCAAAGCTTCAGAAAGAGCAAATAGAAGCAAGCATCCGGGCTTTACAACAAAAAACCAGCAATTCTGATGAACAGGATCTATTGGTAAAAAAACAGTTGGCAGTACAGGAAGCACAGCTTGACCACCAACTTCATGAGCGTGCCCGTACCGCAAACCTCGTGAAAGCAGATGCTGCAACCCGTAAACAGCTCGATGATACAGATGCCGCTATTGTACAGCTAAAAAAACAGATCGCAGTTACCCGTCAGCAGCTTTCAGTTAATAATTCCAATATCAGTACGCAAAACAGGAGCATTCTAAGTGAAAAAGCCCCTCTGGAAAAAACGGCAGCCCAGTTTCAGGAGCAAATTGATAAAGGCCAGATCATTAATCCAATTACCGGAACCGTGCTCATCAACTATGCTCTTCAGGGTGAAATGCAGGTAACAGGAAAGCCGCTGTATAAAATTGCCAATACCAATATACTGGATCTGAGAGCTTATATAACCGGAACACAGCTTCCGCAGATTAAGATCAGTCAGAAAGTAAAAGTGAGAATTGATCAGGGAGAGAAAGGTTATAAAGAATACCCGGGAATAATTACATGGATCTCGGATAAATCCGAATTTTCCCCGAAAACCATTCAGACCAAAGATGAAAGAGCCAATCTTGTATACGCCATAAAAGTAAGGGTGAAAAATGACGGATACATTAAAATAGGAATGTATGGAGAAGTGCTTTTTTAAGTCAATGGTGAAAGGTCAATTGTGAATTATTTACGTCTTTTATTAAATTGACTATTCACTATTCACTATTCACAATTGACATTATTAACCATCTCAAAGCCATTAAAATGAATTCCGTAATCGTAAATAACCTCACCAAAACCTATGGAAACGTGACAGCCGTTGATGATGTTTCGTTTGAAGTGAAAAAAGGCGAGTTATTCGGGCTTATCGGGCCTGATGGAGCTGGAAAAACTTCTATTTTCCGTATTCTTACGACGCTTTTGCTTGCCGATAACGGAACAGCAACCGTTGAAGGGCATGATGTTGTAAAAGAATTCCAGACCATTCGTAATAAAGTAGGGTATATGCCCGGAAAATTTTCATTATATCAGGATCTTACAGTTGCTGAAAATCTTAACTTTTTCGCTGCGATCTTCGGAACCACTATTCAGGAAAACTATGATCTGATCAAAGATATTTATGAACAGATCAAACCGTTCAGCAATCGCAGGGCCGGGAAACTTTCAGGCGGAATGAAACAGAAATTAGCTCTATGCTGTGCTTTGATCCACAAACCTGAGGTTTTATTTCTTGATGAACCTACCACAGGAGTTGATGTGGTTTCGCGTAAGGAGTTCTGGGAAATGCTGGGTAAGCTTAAGGAACAAAATATCAGTATCGTTGTTTCAACGCCTTATATGGATGAAGCAAAACTCTGTGACCGGATTGCCCTGATTCAAGGGGGAAAAATCATGTCTGTAGACCGTCCGGAAACCATTGTAGGGAATTTTCCCAGACCTCTTTTTGCGGCCAAAGCCGGAAACATTTATAAACTGCTTGAGGAGTTGCGCTCGGATAAAGCGATTGAAAGCTGCTATGCATTCGGAGAATATATTCACCTGACATTGACGGATGAAGGAGCCACAGAACAAAACGCGAAAGAACTGGTACTGAAATATCATCCTGAAGAACCGGAAGTTATAAAGATCACTCCAACGATTGAAGACAGCTTCATACGACTGATGCGTGAACAAAAAGATATAAAAGAAACGGCCCATGGAAAATAAAGCGATTATCTGTAAAGACCTTACCAAACAGTTTGGAGATTTTAAAGCCGTCGACGGTATTTCTTTCGATGTGGATCAGGGTGAAATTTTCGGATTCCTGGGTGCTAACGGAGCCGGAAAAACCACAGCAATGCGGATTCTCTGCGGACTGTCTTATCCTACTTCAGGAACAGCAACGGTAGCAGGCTTCAATGTTTATAAACAGCAGGAGCAAATCAAAAAAAATATCGGCTACATGAGCCAGAAATTTTCGCTGTATGACAACCTTACGATATTCGAGAATATTGAATTTTATGGTGGTGTATACGGAGTTTCCCGCTCTGAAATAAAAACACGGAGCAATGAACTTGTTTCCAGATTAGGACTGGAAAATGAATCGAAAAAGCTGGTCGGTGCATTACCCTTAGGCTGGAAACAGAAACTGGCATTTTCAGTCGCTATTTTTCACAGACCGAAAATTGTTTTTTTAGATGAGCCTACAGGTGGCGTTGATCCCATTACAAGACGGCAGTTCTGGGATATGATTTATCAGGCCGCAGCGGATGGAATCACAGTATTTGTAACGACCCACTATATGGATGAAGCCGAATACTGTAACCGGATCACGGTTATGGTAGACGGAAGGGTAGAAGCACTGGATACTCCTGCCAATCTGAAAAAACAGTTTGATACCCATTCTATGGATGACGTTTTTTATCAACTGGCAAGAAGCGCCAAAAGATCAGGAGATTCATTATGAAACAACTACTCGTATTCATCAGAAAAGAATTTTACCATGTATTCAGGGATCGCAGGACCCTGCTGATCCTTTTCGGTTTGCCGGTAGTACAGATCATACTTTTCGGTTATGCTTTAAGCAGTGAGGTAAAAAACATAGGAATTGCCGTTATGGATAATGCGCATGACATCCATTCAGAGCAGATTATTTCCAAGATACAATCCAGCCCTTATTTTAAAATGCAGGAACCGGTTCTCAATTATCCGGATATCGAGAAAAGATTTAAAGACGGAAGCATAAAATGTGCAGTCATATTCCCGGTGCATTTCGGCTCAGACCTGTACCGTCCCGGAGGCGCACAGATACAGATCATTGCAGATGCTTCAGACCCGAATACCGCTACGATTCTCAGTCATTATCTTGAGGCAATCATTAAAGATTACCAATCGCAGCTCAATCCTTCAATACAGCTTTCTTACCAGATTATTCCGGAAATAAGACAGCTTTATAATGAGGAACAGAACGGATCATTAAATTTTATTCCCGGCGTTATCGCTTTAATTTTTATGATCGTGTGTACTGCACTTACTTCAGTTTCAGTCGTCAGGGAAAAAGAAATGGGAACCATGGAAATTTTACTGGTTTCTCCATTTAAGCCCGTGATGGTTTTAATCGCAAAAGCAATTCCTTATCTGGTGCTTTCGCTGGTCAATTTTATTATCATTCTGCTTCTTTCAGTCTATCTGCTTGATGTAGAAATCCGGGGCAGCCTTCTTTTATTATTTGCCGAAAGCATATTATTTATTATCACCTGTCTTTCATTAGGCTTACTGATCTCAAATATTACAGATTCACAGCAGACTGCAATGCTTATATCGATGATGGGCATGATGCTTCCTACCTTGCTGTTAACCGGATTTATGTTTCCTATAGAAAATATGCCTCTGGTATTTCAGATCATATCCAAGATTCTTCCTTCCAAATATTACTACGATATAATAAAAGCTGTCATGCTCAAAGGCCTTGATTTCAGTTATGTCTGGAAAGAAACACTGATTCTGTTCGTGATGTCGGCTGCATTATTAACACTGGCCTTAAAGAAATTTAAAATCAGGCTGTCATGAAGGTATTAAGCTTTATATTGAAAAAAGAATTCCGTCAGATTTTCCGGGATAAAATTATTCTGGCGATGATGTTTCTGATGCCTACCATTCAACTCATCATTATGCCTTTGGCGGCAAATTTTGAAGTTAAAAATATCAACATTGCCTTTGTAGATCATGACCACAGCAGCTATTCCCGCAAACTGATCAATAAAATAGCATCATCCGGTTACTTTAAAATTGCCGGAAACCCCGTATCTTACAAGGAAGGCTTAAAAATGATCGAAGACAGCGACGCCGATCTGGTCCTGGAAATTCCTGTCAGCTTTGAACGGAATTTAGTACGTGAAGGCGGCCAGAAACTGAATCTCTCCGTAGATGCCATCAATGGGACAAAATCATCATTGGGAGGCAGTTATTTAATGGCTGTGATCTCAGATTTTAACGGCAATCTGGATATTAATATCAAATCTCCGAATGCAAAATTACCTATATCTCCTGCTGTCATTACTATTGCTGATTCCAATTGGTACAATCCAAGAGCAGAATACAAATATTATATGGTACCCGGTATTTTAGTGCTACTTCTTACTTTGATAGGCGGGTTTATCACGGCACTGAATATTGTAAAGGAAAAAGAAATAGGGACTATCGAGCAGATCAATGTAACCCCGATCAAAAAATGGCAGTTTATTTTAGGAAAGCTGATTCCTTTCTGGATTGTCGGGATGACTGTTTTTACGATCGGATTGATTGTGATGTATGTTATATACGGGATCTTCCCGGAAGGCAGCCTTTTAACTCTTTACCTGTTTGCAGCAGTTTATCTTATTGCTCTTTTAGGCCTTGGACTGCTGATTTCCACTTTTGTAGATACACAGCTACAAGCCATGTTTATTGCATTTTTCTTTATGATGATCTTCATGCTGATGAGCGGCTTTTTCACCAATACCGAAAGCATGCCCAATTGGGCAAGACAAATGTCAAATTTCACTCCGGTAACGCATTTTATTAAGGTGGTGAGGCTTATTGTATTGAAAGGAAGTGGATTTCATGAGGTAAAAACCGAATTATTCTACCTGGCCGGTTTCGCGGTCGTTCTCAATGGCCTGGCTATTTTTAATTACAGAAAAACAAGTTAGAACAGTTTCTGAAATAACCTTAGCTGTTTTATCATTTCTCTCTTATTTATTTCCCAAATTCATTTATACAGCTGATCTTACGGCTGAAAACAGGTGTATGTAATTCCGAATTATACCTGTCGGTTTTCTGAATTATGCACCATATCCTCTTGTAAAAAAAAGGATAATAGGATACGTTTGTACTGTTACACAGATCTGAATCTGTGATTTACATCCCTAAAGAGTAAAACATTCTCAATATTTAAAGTACTCAACCTAAATCCTGAAAGAGATGCTCTACAAGAATATACATATAGGCTCTGTCATCAAACAGAAAGTAAAGGAATCCGACATCCACACGTTACGCATCTGCAATTTCCTTAAATGCACTGAAGCAGATATAAAAGCAATGTATGAAGTCCAGTCTATGGACACCGGACTGCTTCTCAAATGGTGCAAGCTATTAGAATACGATTTGTTCAGGATCTACTCTCAGCATCTGCTGCTGTATGCCCCGCAGAAAAGACAAACGGAAGTTCCCGAAAAACCCAAAAGCAGCCTGCCGGTATTCCGTAAGAATATTTATACGAAAGAGGTCATTGATTTTATTATTGAACGTATTGCTAATAATCATATGACCAGACAACAGGTAATTGATGAATACAAAATTCCTAAAACCACTTTACACAAGTGGCTTCATAAATATCAGCCGAAATAAATGTTTCCTCAAAAAAAATAAATCATGAAAAAACTATACAATGTATTGCTCTGTATCACAGGAATCGGAATATATGCACAGATAGGCATTTCCAGGGATCCCAACAACCATCAGCCACATCTGAATGCCATACTGGATGTGAAATCAACAGTTCCGGCATCTGCTGTATTATTACCCAGAGTACCCCAGATAAGCAATGCCATAGATCCGGACGGTGATGAAGTATTTAAGGGCGCTATCGTCTACAGCAGAAACAATGCTACAATATACGAACATGACGGCACCAACTGGCAAAGCGTATATGATTATGTAGTGGAAACCAAACCACAATACCTTGCGCATTTTTCCCGGACAGCTTCTTTTGCATTGCCGGCCTGTACTTCCTTATTGGGATGTTCCGATAACAGGGCGGTTATTCCTTTGATTTCCAATGGCAGCTCAGATTTTATGGGAAGCCTTATGAATCTAAGCCTTGCCTCGAATGTTGTCACGGTAAATGCCGTAGGTTTGTATAGAATTACCTACCGATCTAATGCAGCTTTCGGTGGTTTCAGTACACAGGCGATCAGATTAAGGCTGCAGAAAGCCAATGCTGCTACACCTACTGCTTTCACCACACTGGATGAGCAATCGTTTACCAATGATAATGATAATCTTGGATATACCACCGTTTTTAACGGCTCTATTGTTACTCAGCTGAATGCAGGTGACAAAATACGCCTGGAAGGTTCTATGCAGGCCGGAGTTTCGTTTCCCGTTTCTTCTACGGCCACTTTCCAGAATTCTAGTGGTTCTAACGGGATCACTGAGCTTATTTTTGAGAAAATAGTATTGTAACCTCTAAAAACTTAAGAAATGAAAATAAAAAAATATTTCTGCCTCATCATTGCCTTATTATCAGGAATTTCAGTTTCAGCGCAGGTTTTAATATCTACAACCGCAGGCTCTCCACACATCAATGCTTTACTGGATATTAAGAACCCGGTAAAAGGAGCCATATTCACCAAAGCCAATATGATAAGCAATTTCCCTTTATACAATGCGGCGGCTGATGACTTTTTCGATGATTCCGCACCTCTTGAAGGCGCTCTTTTATATAACCGGGAAGATAAGCAATATTATAAATACGATGGAACGGTATGGGTTCCTGCACTGCAGTTGGGAGGCTTTCACAATCCTTTTGAAACCCGCAGAAGGGCAGGAGGTTCGGAAAGCTGGACCTGTGTCTCACTTCTTGGGATCAATACCTGTGATTTAACCCAGTTATTCGGGAATAACAATACAAAAGTGATCCCTGTTTCCAATGTTGACAGCCGTCCTCAGTTGTTGGTTAATAATCTCAATCTTGTTACAGGTACTGATTATGTAACAATCCCCGCTGCCGGTTTATATCATATTTCCGGTGTTGTAGGATTTTCAGGAACAAGTATTTTAGGGCTGGGGCAGGACGTATCTTATTGGGTCAACCTGGATGTGAGTTATGATAACGGGACTTCCTGGTCTACTTTGGCATTTAAGGAAACCTTGCAGTATGGCGGAATTTTCATTGATATCGGGCAGGCAGGAAATAAAAGTGCCAGTGTTTCTTCTACCGTTACATTGCCGGCCAACAGCAGAATCAGATTAGCGGCTTCGGTTTCTACAAGTTCGCTCATTTCTACGTATTCCAATTCTACGGATCATAAAGACACATTCATTAATGTACAGAAATTAAAATAATCTTTTAAGTCTAAAACTAAAACAATGAAAAAAAATATATTCTTCGGTATCTTCATAAGCAGCATACTGAATGCACAGGTCATTATAGGAGGGGGAAACCTCAGCAGTTCCTACACACAACTGGAGCTCCAAAATACAAACGGGCAAAAAGTACTGATATTACCGGCGGCGGCCAATAACACAGCCCTCCCGAAATACAATCCATCCCAGACTGACGAATATGACGATGATCCTACGATGGAAGCCATGCTGATGTACGACAAGAATACAGCGTTTACAAAAGTATATGACGGTACAACATGGAATCATGCATTCTTCCCACAGGGCAAAGCAACAACCTGGAGCCGGGCAAGAATTGAATCTACTTCTATCGGCTGTATTTCACTGTTATGCAGCTCAAATAATTTACCCTTGTCTTTTCCTTCCAATAATTCTCAATTTTCAGATTATTTATCAATCCGTCATTCCGGGGATACTTTCCGTATAAGGCAGAAGGGGCTTTACAGAATTAATTTTAATGTACTGTTCAACGGGATTAATGTAGGATTTACCGGTACAAGAATTAACGTGGCCATCGTAGTTAATGGTGAAGAAAAAGCATATATGTCTTCCAATGCGGCCTTCTTTAGCATCAACAGCTTTTTGGCCTCTGCCGACACGGTTTTATTCCTTGATATCAATAATGATGTCAATTTCAGAATTACCATTGATAATGAAGGATTTTCCTTATCCGGTTATACATTCGGGGGAACACCTGAAAGCAATGTAAGCCTTGAAAGAATCCTTTAAAATAACAGCTCAGGAAACCAGACGATTCTCCTTATCAAAACATGTATGAAATTCGGAATTGATCACAAATTCCCGGAAAGTTCACCATATTTAAATGGTTTTCATTGCCCATTTTTGTACTACAACATTTAAAAATTTTAATAATGTCAACACACAATGTAAAAGGAAAAGTAGTATTAATTGCCGGTGGTGGTAAAAACCTTGGCGGATTATTAAGTAGAGATTTTGCAGCAAAAGGAGCAAAATTAGCCATACACTATAACAGCGAAAGCTCTAAAGCTGAAAGTGAAAAAACGTTGGAAGAAGTACAGGCTTTAGGAGCTGAAGCATTTTTATTTCAGGGTGACTTGACCAAAGTAGAAAACATCACCCGTTTTTTTGATGAAACAATTACCCGCTTCGGTGGTATCGATATCGCCATCAATACGGTGGGGATGGTCTTGAAAAAGCCGTTTACCGAGACTACGGAAGCTGAATATGATACGATGTTCGGGGTTAATTCAAAATCGGCGTATTTCTTCCTACAGGAAGCCGGTAAAAAAGTGAATGATAATGCCAAGATCTGTACGATCGTAACTTCTTTATTGGCGGCGTACACCGGATTGTATTCCACATATGCAGGTGCCAAAGCTCCGGTAGAGCATTTTACAAGAGCGGCTTCCAAAGAATTCGGCTCAAGAGGAATTTCTGTAACAGCCGTTGCGCCGGGCCCAATGGATACTCCTTTTTTCTACGGTCAGGAAACTGAAGATGCAGTCGCTTATCATAAATCAGCTTCAGCATTAGGCGGATTGACCAATATTAAAGACATCGCTCCGTTGGTAGAGTTTTTAGTCACTGACGGATGGTGGATTACCGGGCAGACTATTTTCGCCAACGGTGGGTATACAACAAGGTAGGCCTGAAAAACACAATGAGTCAATAAAATGGTAACTGGTTTAGTCCGGTTACCATTTTTTATTTAACGCCAAAAATAATTAATAGAGTAGTGTGTTTGCTGAATCTATTTTTTGATCAACTTAAATGTTTTTATACCTCCTTTATTTAAAACGATACTTCCCATATATACGCCTGTTTTCAGCATGGATACATCAATTGTAATGTTCTTGTCATTGATTGAAAGATCACTTTTAACCAGTTTTCCGCTTGGGTCATAGATCAGCAGGGACTTTATTATTTCTTCACCGGAAATATGGAGTACATCCTGCACCGGGTTCGGATAAATATTAAATGGAGGATTTTTTACAGCATCGGTTGTGTCCAGTATATTGTCTAATTTAGCCACCCATCCTGCAGCAAAAATAGGCGGTACCGAATTATCAAATCCACAAATGTACTTCCCGTCCGGCGAAATCCCCATTCCTGTACCGAGCTTTCCGTCAAAAGTGCTCACAGAGATATTCTGAGAAGCCAGAAGACTTGTCAGTAAAACCGGCGTGCTGCCTAAAGAAGGATGATAAATAATCACTTCACGGTCTCCGATCATTCCACAATATCCTACTGCAGCACCATTTTCTGCAACGGATACAAAAACGGCATCGGTATATCCTGCAGGTGCATCAAATGCCTGGTAAACATTGGTGTTTGTATTATAAATAAAAGCTTTGCTCCCTTTATAGCCTACGACCAGTCCGGCATTATTCACATCATTTGCTTCCCCGTATTCGGGAGTGCTGAAATCAATATAATGTAAAGTTCCTGTAGCATCAAAATAGGCGGGAACCCTGAAAGTTCCGGTTCCGAAAATATCTTCCCGGTCTATCCATCCGGCTACAACTCCATTATCATTTACGTCAGCCCCGCGAGCGTTGGTATACAGAAGGTCTCCGGTAAGTTTGGTCAGTGTTGCGGTTTCTGTGTTATAAATAAAAGGATAGCTGCTTCCTGCACCACCGGATGTCATTTGCCCAGTGACATAGACGCTGTTGGCCGAGATTCCTTTTGCATCTCCGAACCAGCTGTTTCCGGGGATATCTCCGGGAAAATATCCGATCGCGGTCCAGGTTCCGTTTTTCCGGTAAGCTGCCTGGCTCAGGCTGGAGCCGTCTGTTGCTGCAAAAGGCATACTTCCCACGATGTTTTCTGCATTATTCAGCCTGTTGGTAGCATCAGCCACGGGTTCTATCGGAGTACTCATATCTGTGGAATAATTATAATACCCACCGGAATGTACAGCATTTCCATTGCTGTTGATGTCATACAGACGGGTTCCCCAGCCGGTAAGTAATCTGAATTCAGATTGTGCATTTACACCTATACTGCTTAAAACCAGGCAAACAGAAATAAAGTAATTTTTTTTCATGTGATGATCAATTTAAGTTTATACCACGAAGTTGTTTTCTTTTCTAAAGCCATGCAAATACTTATCGTGAGAATATCTGAATTCATTACACATATTCTTCGCTGGAATAGTCTTTTTTCAGGTTATTGATAAAGTACGAAGGGGTAACTCCCGTTTCTTTTTTAAATATAACGGCAAAGACTTCCCTGGAAGAAATTCCGCAGGCTTCAGCAAGATAGCTGATTTTGTATTCTCTGTACACCGGATTTTCATAGAGCTTATTGGTAATATAATCTATTCTTAAACCATTGATATAATTATTGTAGTTCTTTCCCTTATACTGCTTTATGATCTCGGAAAGATACCGGGTATTGGTATTTAATTCGTTGGCAAGAGAGGTAAGACTCAGGTCTTTCTTGATAAACTTCTGGGATTTCTCGAATTTTTCTAATTTAAGAAGTATGATTTTAACGGTATCATCGGTGATATTGATTCCTTTTTCTGTGGAAATATGGGATGCTGCTGAAGTATGAACAGGATCTTCATTTTTTGTTTTCAGACCTTCAATCATCGTTTCATATTTTTTATGAAGCTTAGCCTGGTTCCTTTTCCAGAAAAACAAACCTGCCAATAGCAGAACAACGGCAATACAGGATATAATGATGAGTATTTTCTGAATAGTATGGATATGAATTTCTCCCTGCTCAGCCATCAGATGTTTTACGGGTGTACTGATCGTCTTTTTTTCAGCATTGATAAGGCTGTCGTTGAGTTGGGTATAGAGATTCATATATTTTTTTGAATCCTCTTTTTTACCTTGCTCTACATAGGATTTGAAATATACTTCATAAATATCCCTGCGGATATAGGGTAACCTGATCTGTTTTTCAATTTTTTCAGCCTGTTCTGCATATGCTACCGCTTTATCATATTTTTTCTGATCATAATAAAGCCAGGAAAATTCGTTAAGAACCGTTACCTCAAGGTCTTTGCCTATTGTATATTTCTCATTCCGGCACAGGTCTAATGCCTTTAAAAAATACATTTCCGCATCCCGGGTATTGTGCAATGCATTGCTCGTCATTCCCAGATTAATATAGGCCAAAGCCAGGGTATGGTGTTTTTTATTAATAAAATCTTTGTGATCATCTACTTTATTAATGATTTCCAGAGATTTTTTCTGATAATATACTACAGAATCTATGGGAGCATTAACATGAGCAGAATAGCTGGCCAATCCATTATATATAAGTGCCTGCTGATAATATTTATAATTTTCTGAGGTTAGTTTCCCGGTAATATCCAGGGCTTTTAAAAACTCTTTGCGGCTGTTTTCATTAAAACCCAATTCTGTATAAGATGCACCTCTAAGCCTGTAGACATTGGAAAGCTGTTCATTATTTTTAGTTTCTACAGCCAGTTTTTCGGCTTCTTTACTAATCTCTATGACATCTTTAAAATTCCCTCTGTCAAAATACTTGGCCATAAGTATCGTATTGCTTTTCAGCATTCCTTCCTTATACCCCAATTCTTTAGATGCCCGGTAAATATTTTTACAAAGCTCTATCGTTTTTTCGGGATCATTTGCAGAATTTTCTTTTGCTTTTTCTATTTCAATGTCTACTTGTGCTTTATTACTTATCTGAGCATAAGTAAAACCGAAAATCAGGGAAAAGAATAAGAGTATATATTTTTTCATAAAGTGTGTTTAAAGCATGCAAATTAAGCACTAATTTAAGGATTAACATTTAAATATAATGTTAATAATTCGGAATTAATGGTATTATTTTAACATTCAAAACACTGATAAAGAATATATTAAAAGTTTTCATACCGGTCAGATTAAAAGCCTTGATATATATTCAGAAATCATCACATACACTGTTTTTATTTCACTCTGTAAACCCGTAATGTTGCAGAAACATTCAGATAGTTTCTAATCCCTCATCTCAAAATCAGGCAATTTTAAATACATTCTAATAACACAAATCAAGAAAAAGTAATGGTCAGAATCTGTAATCCCCTCAATTAGAGGTTTTGGCCTTATTGCTTTTGTTTACCCTGTTCCGAATGATGAAACTCTCATTAAATATCCAACCGAAACTGATCATGAAAACAACACCGGATTATAAAAGAATTTATACCGATTTAATCAATGAAAAATATCCCGAAAAAAAAAGAGGAATACCTATCGCTGTTGCCCAAAGAAAATTTTTCGGTTTTAGAAGTGATTAGTTTCAACCAGCTGCTCTTCAGCGGATATGATCAGAAAGCACATGATTTTAACCAGAAACACCGCTTTTATAACAAACAGGCTATCCTTGAAATTTTAGATTACCAGAAAAAGCACAAATACAATAATAAGCAGTTAGCCCATCATTTTAATCTGAGCAGGAATACAGTAACCCGATGGAAGAAGCTGTTTTTGATCTGAACCCCAGGAAAACTATGCATCATAAAAACTTTAATTTTAATATCCTCGTCGGAAAAAGCATTTCAGAAGCAGAAATTATTTTAAAAGGATACAAAATCAAAAAGCTGCAGCCCGTAGAATATGTCTGCTTTCTTAAAAGCTATTGCTTTGGACTGATCAGGACGAGACTGTATTTGTATTGTATTGATAATAAAATTCAGGATTATTATATCATCACTTATTAAAATTCAATACCGGCTTTTATTTTACTGATTGATTTTTTAGTGGTATTTTAGAACTTGAATTATTCTAAAACCATCACGATAAAAATAAATCAATTTGAAACTCAGATCATCATATTATCTTCATCAGGATGTAATTTTTCTGGCCAAAGATCTTTTGGGTAAAGTTCTTTTCACCAAAATCGGCGATGATATCACTGCCGGTATTATCGTAGAAACAGAAGCCTATTTTGGAATTCAGGATAAAGCATCTCATGCATATGGCGGGCGGCGCACCAACAGAACGGAAACACTTTACAATGAGGGCGGAACCTCCTATGTTTATTTGTGCTATGGCATTCACCATCTTTTCAATATCGTAACCTCTGTGGAAGATGATCCCAATGCCGTACTGATAAGGGCGGTTGAACCTCTCATCGGTAAAGAAATAATGGAAATGAGACGAAATATGCCAGCCTCAAAACCTGCTATCTCATCCGGACCCGGCTCTGCTGCGAAAGCTTTGGGAATAAATGCTTCCTTCAATAAAAAAGAGCTGACCGGGGAAGAGGTCTGGATTGAAGATCACTCTATTCGATATACTTCTGATCAAATCGCCGAAGTTCCTCGTGTTGGAGTAGGATATGCTCAGGAACATGCCCTTCTGCCATGGCGTTTTTTCGTAAAATCTAATCCATACGTAAGTAAACCCAATAAAATTTAGTTTCAGAGTTTACGAAGGATTATTGATCATATGATAGAAACCCGTGTAATTGGAAACAAGATTTTCCAGTGTAAATCCACGGTTCAGTCCGCTTGTATTCGGTAAAACCCAGACTTCTGCACCACAGAGATTTTCCGCTTGCTGTCCCCATAAAATTTCCTTCTTTCCGGAAAAAGCTTTATAGGCTGCCTTACCCAGGAAAGCAATATATTCAGGTTGAAATTTTGTCATTTTTTCTTTAAAAGTTTCAAGAGCATGATCAAATTCCTCTTTTGAAAGCTCATCCGCTCTTGAAGTTGGCCTTTCCACGGCAGTAGTCAATCCGTACCCAAACATTAAGATCTCTTTATCATTGACAGCTTCAATCTGATAAGGCGTAAAACCTGATAAATACAGGACTTTCCAAAACCGGTTACTTTTTCCTGAAAAATGATGCCCATCTGCAGCGGATTTTAAACCGGGATTAATTCCTACGAAAATAACTTTAAGATTTTTAGCAATGATATCTGAAAACATTGTTTTATAAATATGTTTTTAATTGGTGGAAGAGGACGTTTTATATGGTCAATCCATGCGTATTTTTTACTTCAGCCATTACGAAAGTGCTGTGTGTGCTGCCGATAGAATCTACAGATCCCAGTTTATTAAACACAAAGTCCTGGTAATGCTTCATATCCCGGACCTGAACTTTCAGAAGAAAATCAAAATCCCCGGAAATATTATAGCATTCCGCAACTTCTTCAATTTCCAGGATTTCATTGACAAATTCATGTCCCACAGACCGGTCATGGATTTTTAATTTAATCTGGCAGAAGACCGTAAACCCTCGGTTGAGCTTTTCGGCATCCAGAATAGCACTGTATCTTTTAATATACCCTTCCTGTTCAAGACGTTTTGCCCTTTCAAAAACAGGTGAAGGCGAAAGATTGATTTCTTTGGCCAGCTCTTTAACGGTCAGTTTTGCATTTTTCTGAAGCAGTCTGAGCAGCTGCATGTCTTTATCATCAAGGTATTCCACAGAATATTATTCTTTTAAATTTAAAATCAAACGAATATACAGAATTATATTCTTTTAAAGTCTTATTCTAAAGTTTTATTAGCTTAATTAATACGAAACTAATATTGTTTTATTCTGTATGTTTATTTTTACACAAAATTAAAATCTGAAACCAATAGTATTGGTCAGGATTTATAAAGAACAGTTCTTTAATTCTTCATCAAACAGGAAAGGTTTTACTTAAGGTAGATTAATAGGGAATCGTGTGAAAATCACGGGCTGTCGCGCAACTGTAAGTAACATACCAAAGTTTTTGTCTTTGCAATCCACTGCCGGAAGCGGGAAGGATAACGAAAACCGTTACAAGCCAGGAGACCTGCCTTTACTGAATGACAATGCTTTCGCGGTCTGAAGCTTTTGGGTCATGCAGATGATATATTTTTCAGTACATTTTATCAGGGGATGAAATTGTACGGTCCGGATATGTCATTATTTTCCAGAAACATCTTTATCGCAAGGCATTACGAAGCATTTCAAAGAGCTTAAAAATCAAGTTTAATTTAAAGGTTTAAAAATGCAAACACACATTCTTGGCTATCCGCGGATTGGCAGCAAAAGAGAACTCAAAAAAGCCTGCGAGCAGTATTGGTCAGGCAAAATCGTTTTGGAAGAACTTCTGAATACCGGAAGGAATATCTGCAATCAAAACTGGAATATTCAGAAAGAAGCAAGAATAGACCTGATTCCGTGTAATGATTTTTCTTATTATGATCAGGTGCTGGATATGAGCTTAACAGTAGGAGCCATTCCCGCACGTTATCATGAGGTTATTCTCAAAAAAAACAATTCTGAACTCGATCTTTATTTTGCCATGGCAAGAGGTTACCAAAAAGAAGGACTGGACATTACTGCCATGGAAATGACCAAATGGTTTGATACCAATTATCATTATATCGTTCCTGAATTTCACAAAAATCAGCAGTTCAGACTTACTTCCAATAAAATTTTCAATGAATTTGCCGGTGCAAAACAGGCAGGAATCAATGCAAAACCGGTTATCATCGGGCTCGTTTCCTACCTTCTTTTGGGAAAAGAAAAAGAGCCGGGATTTGATAAGCTGGACCTTGCTCAAAATCTTCTTCCGGTTTACATTGACATTTTAACTCAACTTCAGGAACAGGGAGCTGAATGGATCCAGTTTGATGAGCCTTTCCTTGCACTGGATCTGTCTGAAAAAGCAAAAGAAACCTATCAATTGATTTACCAGGAAATCAGGACGCAATTCCCGAAGCTGAAATTCATTATTGCTACTTATTTTGAAGGATTAAAGGATAATTTATCGCTTGCTACTGCGCTTTCTGCAGATGTTTTACATATTGACCTGGTAAGAAATCCTGAACAGCTGGAAGAGGTCTTGCATTCTATTCCTGAAAATTTAAGTTTATCATTAGGAGTGGTAGACGGAAGAAATATCTGGAAAAATGATTATGAAAAATCTTTGACATTCATTAAAAAGGCTGTTGAAAAATTAGGTACAGAAAGAGTTTTTATAGCTCCGTCCTCTTCATTGCTGCATTCTCCTTGTGATTTAGACTTTGAAACAAACCTTCCTGCTGAAATTAAAAACTGGCTGGCCTTTGCCAAACAGAAAGTCAAAGAAGTGGTAACACTTAAAGAACTGGCTACCGGAACAGAGGATGAAAATATTTTGACACATTTTGAAGAAAACAAAAAAGCCATTGCAGGCAGAAAAACATCTTCATTGATTCATCATGAAAGTGTAAAACAAAGAGTAAGTGCTATTACTGAAAAGGATGCCCGAAGAAAAAATCCGTTCAAAACCCGTAAGGAAGAGCAACAAAAAATGTTACAGCTTCCGTTATTTCCAACCACGACGATAGGCTCATTCCCACAAACTGCAGAAGTAAGAAACTGGAGAGCCAAGTTTAAAAAAGGGGAATTAACGGCAGAACAATATGATACTTTGCTGAAAGAGGAAACCCGGAAAACCATTCAGTGGCAGGAAGAGATCGGGATTGATGTATTGGTGCACGGTGAATTTGAGCGTAATGATATGGTTGAATATTTTGGGGAACAGCTGGAAGGGTTTGCCTTCACTAAAAACGGTTGGGTACAGAGCTACGGAAGCCGTTGTGTAAAACCTCCGGTGATTTTCGGTGATGTTTTCCGTCCTGATCCGATGACGGTTTATTGGTCTCAATATGCCCAGGCTCAAACAGAAAAATGGGTAAAAGGAATGTTGACCGGACCTGTCACCATTTTGCAGTGGTCTTTTGTACGGGATGACCAGCCCCGTTCCGAAACCTGTAAACAGATTGCGTTGGCTATACGCGATGAAGTTGTGGATCTGGAAAAAGCCGGAATAAGAATCATTCAGATTGATGAGCCTGCCATAAGGGAAGGGCTTCCTTTAAGAAAAAACAATTGGCAGAATTATCTGAAATGGGCGGTGGAATCTTTCAGGATTTCAGCCAGTGGAGTGGAGGATTCTACCCAGATCCATACTCATATGTGCTATTCGGAATTCAATGATATTATTGAAAATATTGCAGATATGGATGCCGATGTGATCACCATAGAATGTTCGCGTTCCCAAATGGAACTTTTAAATGCTTTCGCAGATTTTAAATATCCGAATGAAATTGGTCCGGGCGTTTATGATATTCATTCACCAAGGGTTCCGTCAAAAGAAGAAATGATTGAACTTTTAAGGAAAGCCCAGAATGTAATCCCGGCCGGCCAGTTATGGGTAAATCCTGACTGTGGCTTAAAAACAAGACATTGGGAAGAAACAGAAAAAGCGCTGATAGCCATGGTTGCAGCAGCTAAGGAAGCTTCGGCTGAGTATGCTTTTTGAGTAATAAATAAAAGAATAATCCGGCCCAAAATTTCATTTCGGGCCGGATTATTCTTTCTAGGCTTCATACTTTTCCAAAAACTAGTTTTGAATTCTCAAAACTTAGATATAATTCTAATTTATCCACACGACAAATTATGTCATATCAAGTCTTGAATTTCTAATATTTTTATTATTTTCAAATAGACTTACATTAATTTTCAAGATTTTGTTTAATTATAATTCTCTAATTTGATTTTTATTTGCAACAAAAACGCACTTAATCCAGTATCAGAGCATGTTTTATGTAAATGTGGAAAACTTTTCAGGTTAAAAGTCAATCAATTAGTACTTGTATCTTTTAAAATCAGTTCTTTTTCTCGACCTTTGTTATACAAATAAACTCGAGATTGAGCCCTCGAGTTTATAATTTTCCAAGATGGAAGAATCAAATCAGTTCAAAAAAAATTGTATGAAAGAGTTTAAATTATATTAAATCTCCCAAATCGATGGAATTTAAATGGAAAGATTTTTGAAAATGAACAAAATAAACAGCCTGTACAATTTAACATAATATAAATTATAGGATTTATTTTATCCATTACAGAAGAGTACTACTTTGCTTCGTATTTCCATTTTTTTCATTACATTTACTTCATTCAAAGTAAATATGAACCACACGAGCTGTCTTCCTCCACCAAGATTTTAATATTTCAATTCGTTTGAAGTATGATTAAGTGTCGATAAAATTTTATCGGCTTATTTTTTAATACTTCAGATTCTGATAAAATATTAATTACAAATCTTATTTACATACAGTTCATTCTCAATGAAAAAATCATATTTATTATTGCATCTGGCCGTAATACTGGCCGGATTCACAGGTGTATTCGGAAAATTAATCTCACTTAATGAAGGCTTACTGGTTTGGTACAGACTTTTATTCTCAACCATTATTTTATTCTTATTGCTAAAGCTGCTGAGAATCCGTTATACGATCTCTAGCCCGGAAAAATTGGCTATAGCCAAAATTGGATTACTCCTTACCTTGCATTGGTTGTTTTTCTATGCGAGCATTAAATATTCAAATATTTCAATCGGCGTTGTATGTTATTGTCTTACAAGTTTTTTCACTGCCATATTTAAACCGTTGATTGATAGAAAGAAATTCAAAATTTCAGAATTACTGCTCAGCACTTTGACACTCGCCGGAATAAGTTTAATCTTCCATTTTGATGCCTCTTATCAGTTGGGAATTGGCTTAGGTGTTGTTTCATCAGCTTTCGGAGCGCTTTACACCATTTACAATGAACGTCTGGTAAAAAATTACGACAGTAAAATTATCAATTATTACCAGATGATCAGCGGAACCGTTTGTTTAGGGGCTCTCCTGCCGGTTTATCTGTATTTTTTCCCGGTAGAAAGCTTTATTCCGGGGATAAAAGATACAATTTATCTGGTCTTTTTATCTCTGTTCTGTACCGTTGGCCTGTACGTCACTTTTGCAGAAGTATTAAGAAAAATCCCTGCATTTACCGTTAACCTGACGTTTAATCTCGAGCCTGTTTATGCTATTATCATGGCTTTTTTATTCTTTAATGAAAGCAAGGAAGTCAATATTGCTTTTTATACAGGACTTTCACTGATCATGATTTCCGTGGTTGTACAGACCTTTATTTCTGTCAGAAAAAAATCTTAACTTGTTATCTTAAGCCTCTTGTGAAATATTGCAGGAGGCTTTTTTATTAAAATTTCCGAACTTATATTTCATAAAATTTTATATTTGCTTCCTATGAATTATCAAACATTTCACCCCCATCAGGATCTGGTATCATTGATAAAATGCTATTGGACACTGGAAAGCCCGAAGGAAGAAAATCCGCAACGGCAAACTATTGTTCCGGACGGTTGTATGGAAATGATTTTTCATTACGGTGATTTATACAAGCAATATATGGATAATGGAGATGGTATTGTACAGCCGAGAAGCTGTGTTTTTGGCCAGCTCACCCAACCTCTTGAAATAGAACCGACGGGTATTACAGGTATTTTTTCCGTTCGTTTTCATCATGATGGCTTCATTCCGTTCGCGACAATTCCTATCAAAGAAATGGATAACAAAGCCGTTTCCCTAGAAAAATTATTCGGGAAAGATGGAATTGAACTTGAAAAAAAAGTGTTAAGCTCAGAAACTATAGAAGAAAAAATAGTTGCTGTCGAATCCTTCTTATTACAACGTTTAAATACAGAAACCATTGACAGGATCGTACAATCAACGGTAGATACCCTTCTGACAGCCAACGGACAGATTTCTGTAAATGAACTTTCAAAACAGATCAATATCAACCGCAGACAGTTGGAACGCAAATTCTCGTCTGCAATTGGACTAAGCCCGAAACAGCTTTCCAAAACAATCCGGCTTCAGAATGCACTTAAACTTCTTTTGAATAAAGAATTTACCAGCCTCACTGCATTAGCCCATGAAGGTGAATATTATGATCAGGCTCATTTTATTAAAGATTTCAAAGAGTTTACCGGACTTACACCCAAGGAATTTTATGGGGAAAATCTCAAAATGTCCACTCTATTTTACGGAAGCAATTAGCCTTGTCGCATTTTTACAATTTTGAATTTCACACAATTCTGAACTTTGTTATCTAATAAAAATAAAATGAAAACAAAGTTGATCCTTTCCATTATTATTTTGTGCAGCTGGACGTTACAGCACAATCATCATGAACTTAAAAAAGCAGAATGGCTTATCGGAACCTGGGAAAATAAAACCCCGAAAGGAAGCCTTTATGAAACCTGGACTAAAAAAAATGACACTGAACTTCTGGGAAAAAGCTATTATCTGAAGGACAAAGATACAGTTCTGTTTGAAAACATCAGGCTGGTAGAAAAAGAACGCAAGCTCTATTATATCGTACCCACAGAACATCAAAATGATAAACTGCCTGTCAGTTTCACTTCAACAAGTGTTTCGGATACAGGTTCAATGATATTTGAAAACTTACAGCATGATTTCCCACAAGTTATTTCCTATACCAAAATCGATGAAAAATCTCTTATTGCTGAAATTTCAGCCACAAAAAACGGTAAAAAACATAACCAGACATTTCCGATGAAAAAGATAAAATAAATGATTATAACCCTATTACCCCTACTTTCATGTTCAATCCTGTTGACATATTCTAAAGCAGGGAAGTTAATAAATAGAAAGTATTTTTTCCCTTCATTATTTTAACTTATGTAGCTCTAAGTAATTTTTCAATCTCTTCAATTTTTGTAGAAAGCTGAAGCTTATTACTCATTTCACATTGCCAGACTACAATAATATTCCAACCATCATTATGTAATTTTTGATAATTTTTTAAGTCACGTTCTTTATTTTTAGCGATTTTGTCAGACCAAAACTCTGTTCTTGTGCTTGGTAACACTGCTTTTTTACAACTATGTCCATGCCAAAAGCAACCATTGATAAAAATAACTGTTTTGTATTTAGGTAATACAATATCAGGTTTACCAGGTAGCTCCTTAACATTTTTTCTATAGCGAAAACCTTTAGCAAATAGCTGTTTTCTTATTAAAATTTCCGGTTTCGTTTCTTTACCGGCAATTTTAGACATGATTTCAGAACGTTTCTTATGATCAAAAATATCAGCCATTAACATGTTTTTCTAAATGTTCATGTATGTTTTTTGATTGGTAATAACTGAATTTCGGTGGTAATGCGTTTCCTATAAGTAATGCTAATGCAGTTTTCGATATTGTTGTAGGAAATTGATAATCTTCAGGAAAAGACTGTAATAACGCTGCTTCTCTTGCAGTAATACATCTATCTTCCTCAGGATGTAAAAATCTTCCTTTTGATGGATTTAAGCAGCCTCCCGTTATCGTTGTTGAATAATCATCCCATCTCAACCTACCATACACATCATTAAACCCAATATTTTCACTGCTATGACATTTTAATTTATACTGTTCCGGTAAATCTCTCCAACTACCTCCATTTTTAGGAGTTAACTTTATACGTTCCATTACTTTAGGAGTATGAGAGGCTACAATTTTATGAACAGGATCATCCGTCTTTTCCGTTGATTCTAAACTTCCAATAACATCTTTTACTGTTACTTTTTGTCCTGTAGGTCCAGCTATAGTAATATCTCCTAATAGAGATCCTACCATGATCATTCTTTTTCTTTTTTGCGGAACTCCATAATCTTTTACATTAACTACTTCCACATTAGGATTATAGCCTAATTCAGCTAAGCGCTTAACCACATTTTTGAAAAGATAATAATCTACAAGGCCTGGGACATTTTCCATCATTATGGTCATAGGTCGTAGCTCTTCTACCAAACGTAAGTACTCCAACACTAAAGAGTTTCTATCATCTCTTACACTCTTTTTTCGATTTAATCTTCTAATGGAAGAAAAACCCTGACAAGGCGGGCAACCAGCAAGAAGATGCAAAGGCTCGCCATTTAATTTTTCTCGTATTTCTTCTGCGGAAATCAATCTGATATCTCTTTTAATGACTTCCGTATCTTTATGATTCATTTTAAATGCCAAAACGGCATCGTCAACTATTTCTATTGCGACTTTAGTATCAAAACCCGCTTGGTGAAGACCTTCTGTTTGGCCTCCGCAACCCGAGAAAAGATCTATTGCGTTGTATTTCATTATGTTAGCTTTTTAGCTTTAATAACTTCTTGTAAATTAAATGGATAATCAGGTGAGCCATACCCAGAAATATTATTAAGAATAAACTGTATCAAAGGAGTTCTAAATGGCTCATTGAGATTAATCCTACTTTTTCCTTCTTCTACAACTTTAGAGCCAAAATGTGAATATAGAAGTCTCAAATTTCTTATCATATTAATGTTATCATTATTAACTTCAAAAGGTGGTGGAACATTAATCGTAATAATTTCTTTTGGAAATATTACATAATCTTTATATTCTAATAATGTATCATTTAAAACAGGAATGCTGGAAACTATACTTAATGATTCTTGAATCCAACTATTGCTGATAGATGTTACTCGTGAACTTTTTTCATTATATTTACTAAGTCCCGCATTAAGTTTCAATTTGTTTTTTAGATTTACATTTTCATTACACTTCTCGTACATGGGAACTAATGTGAGATTACCAAAATTCTTTTTCCAAAAGGACAAAAGGTGACAGTCTGCAGAGATAACTAAATATTTCGTATATTCATCACCGTCAACAAGCTGTATTATATCTCCTGTTCGAACTAAATCATCATTTGGAAAATAATACATCCTATAAGACCATAACCTACTAATATCATCAACAGATACATTAGAACAATCAACAGGCGTAATCTCTTTTTCTGTAAACTCGATATTAGTAAGAGTGGGACGACAGATTCAATACATTAGAAAATGTTATGAAAGCTTATCAAAAGAAAAGCAATCAATGATTGATAGAATACTAAAACACACTAATATCTAAATATACTCACAATGGAACTTAAAACAAAAATTCACGCCGAAGACGGCAAACAGGAAATATTCATTACCAGAGAATTCGATCTGCCGGTAGAGCTGTTATTCAAAGCATATACAGAAGCTGAAATTGTTGAACAATGGATGGGAACAAAAGTTCTGAAACTTGAAAACAGACAGCATGGCGGTTATCAGTTCGAAACAACAAATCCGCAGGGAGACGTAGTATTTCGTGCAAACGGAAGCATCCATGAAATTGTTCAGGACCAGAAAATAATCCGCACCTTTCAGATGGAAAACACCCCATTCCCTATCCAACTAGACTTTTTAACATTTGAAAAACTAACGGATGAAACCAGTAAAATAACCATCCAAACCATTTACCAATCCATTGAAGCCAGAGATCAGATGCTGAAATTACCTTTCGCTCAGGGTCTCAATATGGCACATAACAGATTACAGGAAGTGGGTAATTCGCTATAAGAAATTAGGCTGGAAGATGGAAGCTGGCTGGAAGTCAGTTATCAAACGACTAAATTACATTTGTCCATCCGCCACAAACTCAAAACTCAAAACTTATAACTCATAATTTATAACTCAAAAACTCTCAAACCTCATGAATCCAAAAGTTGATTTCTTTTTTGATAAAGCCAAGCAATGGCAGAAAGAATTTGAAAAATTAAGAGCAATTGCAGCAGATACAGGACTTGAAGAGGAACTAAAATGGGGATGCCCGTGCTACACCGATCATGGGAAAAATATTTTCTTAATCCACGGATTTAAAGAATATTGTGCCATTCTGTTTTTTAAAGGAGCATTACTGAATGATACTCACAATATCCTGATCCAACAGACTGAAAATGTGCAGGCGACAAGGCAGATCCGTTTTACAGATTTCAAGGAAATTGTTGACCTGGAAAAGATTATTAAAACTTACATCTATGAAGCGGTTGAAGTTGAAAAAGCAGGCCTGAAAGTAGAGATGAAAGAAACCAGAGAATTTGAAATGCCTGAAGAATTTCAAAACCGACTGGATAAAAATCGCGAATTAAAAGAGGCTTTTGAATCTTTAACCCCAGGAAGACAAAGAGCTTACCTGCTCTATTTTTCTTCCGCCAAACAATCTAAAACACGGGAATCAAGAATTGAAAAATATATTCCACAGATTCTTCAGGGTAAAGGATTAAATGATTAACACTTAAAAACAATATAAAATGGAAACACCGGATAAATCACAAAAAAGAAACAAAATCATTTACTGGATTTTTACCCTTTGGATGGCATTGGGAATGATTTCAACCGCCATCGTACAATTGATGAAAAATAAAGACGAAGTAGAAAATTTCACAAAACTGGGCTATCCTATTTATTTAATGTCCATCATTGCGATCTGGAAAATTCTGGGTGTTATTGTAGCATTAATTCCGAGATATCCATTGTTAAAAGAATGGGCTTATGCCGGATTTTTCTTTGCAATGTCAGGAGCGGTGATCTCTCATTTATTTGTCGGAGATACGATCGGAAAAACTTTTCCGCCCCTATTACTTCTCGTGATCAGTATTATTTCATGGTATTTCAGGCCGGCCGACAGGAAATTGATTTAATTAATTTTGAATAATTTTAACTGAAAATCTTCGTACCCAATTTAAACTATATGAAAAAACTATCTAAAGAACGAAATCAAGAGCTTCTAACAATCCTTAAAGCTCGTTTTGAAAAAAATAAAACCCGTCATCAAGATCTGGATTGGGAAAAAATTCAGTTGAAACTGGAAGCTCAGCCTGAAAAACTCTGGTCATTAAACGAAATGGAAGAAACCGAAGGCGAACCCGATGTGGTCGGTTATGATAAAAAAACGGATGAATACATATTCTTTGATTGCTCACCCGAAAGCCCGAAAAGAAGAAGCCTTTGCTACGATTATCAGGCATGGGACTCAAGAAAAGCCAATAAGCCGGAAAGCAATGCGATCGACAGAGCCTCAGAAATGGGAATTGAAATCTTAACGGAAGAGCAATACCGTGAGCTTCAGGAATTAGGAAAATTCGATCTGAAAACCTCAAGCTGGGTAAAAACTCCGGCCAAAATCAGGGAACTTGGCGGTGCCGTCTTCTGTGACCGCCGGTACAACACAGTTTTCCTGTACCATAACGGTGCTGATTCCTATTATGCAGCAAGAGGATTCAGAGGCTGCCTGAAAGTTTAAAAGAGTGATGAGTTATGAGTTATGAGTTATGAATTATGAGTTATAAGTTAAATAAATCTACAAACACTCATCATTTGAAATCTCACTTCTTTATCTTCTCCTTCCTGCTTCCATCTCTCCAAACTCTCAACTTATAACTTATAACTCATAATTCATAACTTTTATTTCATTAATTTAGCATTATTCAAAATTTGATTTAACATAATAATAAGGTATGAAGAAATTAATTTTAATCAGTTCATTCTCGGTTCTCCTGATGAACTGCAACAAAAAAACAGAAACTGTAACACCAACAGTTGAAACAGATTCTTCAGCAATAGCAGAGACCGTGGTAGATACACTGGGACCAAAATCATATTGCTATGTCGGAGCAACGGGTAAAGATTCTGTTTTTGCTAGTATTGACGATAACCTGGGAACCATTACCGGGAAACTATCTTATAAAAATAATGAAAAAGACAGTTCTAAAGGAGATATAGTTGGCTTTAAATCCGGAGATACCCTGAAACTGACTTATGAGTTTGAGTCTGAAGGATCAAAAAGCAAACGTGATATTTTCTTTATTCAGAAAGGAAGCACTTTAACAGAAGGAATCGGTGATCATACAGAAGAAAGCGGACAATCGAAATATGCCAATGAAAAGAAGATCACTTATAAAGACGGCCCAAAACTGGAGGCCGCTGACTGCAGCATTGTTATGAAAGCCTTAAAATAAAAACAATATTATAAAAAAGCAGCCTTATCAAGGCTGCTTTTTATTTATGGTAACTCTTTTTTAATAATTTCAATAAAATTATCTACGGCTTCATCACCCGTATTCCAGGATGTGATAAGGCGAACTGCAGAGAAATTTTCATCTATTTTTTTCCAGACAAAAAATTCAAATTTTTCCAGTAAAATCTTGATCAGGTCATTATTCAGGATAGGAAAAATCTGATTGGTATAAGTATCTGAAAGAAACTCCACTCCCCTTTCCTTCAAAGTATTTTTAATCTTCATAGCCTGTTCATTCGCATGTCTGGCCAGGTCAAAATACAGATCATCTTTCATCAGTTCCAAAAACTGAATTCCCAGCAATCTTCCTTTAGCCAGTAAAGCTCCTTTCTGCTTAATATTAAAAGCAAAATCTTCCTGAAGAGAAAGGTTGTTAATCACAATGGCCTCTCCTATCAAAGCTCCGTTTTTAGTTCCGCCGAGATAAAAAATATCAGTTAATTCCGCTACTTTTTCTAGCGTCAGGTCACTTTTTTCAGACATAATTCCATGCCCCATTCTTGCTCCGTCTATAAACAGATAAAGGTTGTTTTTCTTACAGAAACCTGAAAGCTCTTCCAATTCATTTGTTGTATAAATGGTTCCCAATTCTGTAGAATTTGAGATATAAACCAGTTTCGGCATTACCTGATGTGGAACATTACTGTGATTTTCCAGCACCGGAATAATATCTGATGTCCTCAGTTTTCCATCTTCAGTTTCAATACTTAAAATTTTGTGTCCGGTCGCTTCAATAGCACCTGTTTCATTATTTAAAATATGTCCTGTAGAAGCGGAAATAGCACATTGATAGGGTTTCAGAACCGAAGAAATAATAATAAGATTGGCTTGTGTTCCCCCCGAAACAAAATATATATCAGAATCCTGTTTATTGATTTTTTTCCTGATTAATTCCTTAGCCTGTAAAGAATATTCGTCTTCTCCATATCCTGCCTGCTGATCGAGATTATATCGTAAAAGAGCCTGCAGAATATTAGGATGGCAGCCCTCTGAATAATCGTTTTTAAATGAAAATTTCATAGGACAAAATTAAAAAAAAGTTTATCCAACAAGGGTAAAATTTCATTAATATTTTGTTAGATTTGTATATAAAACCATCTAACATTTTGAAAACAACCCTTACAGAAGAGAATTATCTTAAAGCCTTGTTTCATTTGGTTGATCAGGAAGGAAAGGTAACGATTAACGAGCTCAGCAAGTTTTTAAATGTAAAAATGCCGAGCGTTAACAATATGATGAAGAAATTTGCTGAAAAAAGCTGGGTGATTTATGAAACCTATAAACCTCTGAGAGTTACCGAAAAAGGAAAAAGAGAAGCTGCCTTGGTCGTACGTAAACACAGGCTTACAGAAATGTTTCTCGTTAAAAAAATGAATTTCGGCTGGGAAAATGTACACGAAATTGCAGAACAGCTGGAACATGTTCACTCCCAGGTTTTCTTTGATAAAATGGATGAAATTTTAGATTATCCTAAGTTTGACCCGCACGGTGAGCCGATCCCCGACAAAGATGGAAATATCATCGCCCTGAATCTGCATAAGCTAAGCAGCTGTGAGGTAGGTGAAAAAGTTATTTTCGCTTCCGTTACCCTTTCTGATGACGCCTTTTTAAGCTATCTGAATGAAAGAAAACTTCTTCTGAATACCAAAATAAAAGTAATAAAAGTAGAAGATTTTGATAAGTCGATGACCATTGAAATCGGAAATAAAAAAGAAATTCTCAGTAAAAAAGCAACTGAAAAAATACTGGTCAAAAAATAAACGAATGAGTGAAAATAATTTCTACTCAGACACTCGATAAAAAGTATGCTTCATAACAGATTTGCTGCTTTTCTTTACTTTTATTAAAATATAACAGTCAGATTTCAAAAAGCTTTGCGTTAATAAAAAATGTTTGAGATTCTTCATTGCATTCATTCAGGAACCTAAGATTCGACGTAATCAATAACACTTTTGAACAACTTCATTTTTATATCCTTAAAATCTACTATCTTAGTTATATAATTTTAGGCTGACAATCAATAAAAATGGACAACACATTTCAACCTGACGCCATCATCATTGGTACCGGATTAGCAGGGCTTACTGCTGCTATGGAAATCACCAATGCCGGAAAAAAAGTAGTATTGATCGACCAGGAGACTGAAGAGAATATCGGAGGACAGGCATTCTGGTCTTTTGGAGGCCTTTTCCTGATCAATTCACCGCAACAGCGCAGATTGGGAATAAAAGACTCTTATGAGCTGGCCAGACAGGACTGGATGGGTACGGCAGGCTTTGACCGCGAAGAAGATTATTGGCCGAAGCAATGGGCCGAAGCCTATCTGAAGTTCGCTGCCAACGAAAAATACAATTATATTTCTGAAATGGGAATCAAATTGATGTTTCTTGTCGGATGGGCAGAGCGAGGCGATGGATCAGCTGATGGACATGGAAATTCAGTTCCGCGCTTTCATGTCAGCTGGGGTACCGGTACGGGAGTCGTTAAGCCTTTTGTAGAAAAAGCCTACGAAGCCAAAAAGAAAGGACTGCTTCAAATGAAATTCAGACACAGGGTTACTGATTTATTAATGGAAAATGGCAAAGTCACCGGTATTGCAGGCGACATCTTAGAAAATGACCATAAAGAGAGAGGACAGGAAACCAACAGAATTGTTGTATCACAGTTTAAATACCACGCCCCACATATTATGATCGCATCGGGCGGAATCGGAGCAAATCACGAGCTCGTCCGGAAAAACTGGCCGGAAAGATTAGGCAGAGCCCCGGAAAATATGGTATGCGGAGTTCCGGCTTATGTAGATGGAAAAATGATTGGTATTGCTGAAAATACAGGAGCCCATATTATCAACCGCGACCGGATGTGGCACTACACAGAAGGTATTCAGAACTGGAATCCAATCTGGCCTCACCACGGTATAAGAATACTTCCCGGCCCTTCATCCCTTTGGTTTGATGCCAATGGTAACCGGCTTCCGGCTCCTTTCCTGCCGGGATTCGATACTTTAGGAACCCTGAAATACATACAGGAAACCGGATTTTCCTATTCATGGTTTATTCTGACACAGAAAATTATTAAAAAAGAATTTGCCCTTTCCGGATCCGAACAAAATCCTGATATAACGAACAAAGATTATACTCTGTTTTTAAAAAGAATTTTCGGTAAAAAAGCACCCGGGCCGGTAGAAGCTTTTAAAGAACACGGAAAAGACTTTATTGTTTCTGATAATCTTCAGGATCTGGTGCAGAGAATGAACGAACTTTCAGGTGATCACCTTTTAGAATATGAAAAAATAAAATCCCAGATTGAATCGAGAGACCGGGAACTGGATAATCAATTTTCAAAAGATACTCAGATCAATTATATCCGAAGTACAAGAAAGTATATCGGGGATAAATTGGGCAGAGTCGCAACACCACATAAAATACTCGATCCTGAAAACGGACCGCTTATTGCCGTAAAGCTTAATATTTTAACCCGGAAAACATTGGGTGGAATCAAAACTAATCTTAACAGCCAGGTTCTGAAGGAAGACGGAACTGTCCTCGAAGGGCTCTATGCTGCAGGCGAGGTAGCCGGATTTGGCGGCGGCGGTATGCATGGCTATCGTGCTTTGGAAGGCACTTTCCTGGGTGGATGCCTGTTTTCCGGAATGAAAGCCGGGAAATATATTGGCGGACTGAAATAAAATGAAATCAATATGTAAGATATGAGCACCTATTTTAATGATAAAACAGTATGGATTACAGGAGCATCATCCGGAATAGGTGAAGCCCTTGTCCTGGAATTAGCAACAAAAACCACCGCTAAAATTATTCTGTCATCAAGAAAAGAAGATCAGCTGGAGGCCATTGCACAAAAAGCCGGACTTCCACAGAATCGTTATGCTGTTTTACCATTAGACCTTTATGAGTATAAAAGTATGGCGGATATCGCTGCAAAAGCAGTTGCAAAATTTGGGAAAATTGATATCCTGATCAATAATGCCGGCTTATCTCAACGTTCTCTGGCTATGGAAACCGATATTGAAGTGGATAAACGTTTAATGGAAATTGATTATATAGGAACTGTAGCGCTTACTAAAGCAACAGTCCCTTATATGATTAAAAATGGCGGCGGACAAATTGCCGTAGTATCCAGTCTTATGGGCATATTCGGAGCCCCGATGCGCAGTGGGTATGCCGGAGCCAAACATGCTTTACATGGATTTTTTGATGCTCTCCGCGCCGAATTGTATAAAGAAAATATTTTGATCACCATTATCTGTCCCGGGTTTATACAAACCAATATTTCAATGAATGCCATGACGGGCGACGGATCTCCACAAGGAACAATGGATGACGCTACCCGAAAAGGGATGCCCGTTCAAATTTTTGCCGGAAAAATGCTTAATGCCATCGAGAATAAAAAATATCAGGTTGCCATAGGAGGCCGGGAAGTTATGGGGATATTCCTGAAAAGGTTTTTTCCTTCGTTACTCGCAAAGATCATCAGAAAGGCAAAGGTGGTTTAATTACAATTCCTGTCTTTATCCAATAAAAAATCCCGGAAAAACCGGGATTTATATTTTATGAAAGTTATTTTAAACTTAATCTAGCACACTCCAACCTCTCTTCGGATTTGTGTTTGAAGAAACTTCCTGTTCATTAACGATAATGTTTTCTTTTCTCTGACCGATGTAATCAAGCTCACTTAATTTAGAGAAAATAATTTCCAGGCTTCTCAGCATCTGCTGGATATACAAAAGCGGTTCACCACAGTTATGGTGATCGTAATTAGTTTCAGCTACGATGGATAATTGGTTTAATAAGGTATGAGGGGCAATTTCGCTCCATTCTAAACTGTAATTCAGCATTTCTTCCAATTCTGCAGGCACCAATACCTGGGTTGAATTGTACATGCGAAGGGCTAATTTTGCAAAGGTTTCAATTAAAAATACCGGCGGTTGCCATGGAATAATATTTCTGAACTGGAAATACATGTCTCCAAAAGTATTAACCAGAGTATTGCACAAAAACTTTACATTTTGAGCTAATGCCGTATTCTGGTTTTTATGGGAAGCTTTCTGAATAATTTTAAAAGAATACTGCTGCAGGTTTCCAATGGATTTTGCGAAACTGTTGTAATAATCAATTAAAACAGGATGGCTTTGAATGGAAGTACAAGGTGGAATAAAATTGGAATCTACCTGTGCAATGTTCCCTTTAAGATCCACTTTTCCTACTACCAGATAATTTCCTCCGGAAAAACTGCTGTTCAGGGAAGTTACCGGAAGCAGTTCAATATGATAATTAGGCTGTGCATTCGGATGGCGGGGCGGAATCTCTTCCGGATCAATATCCCCGAAAGGTACTTTATCAAAAGGATTTACAGAGATCAGAATATAATATTCACCGTCAGCCTGCTCTTCATTCATTGACTTGGCCAATGATTTTACACTTACTCTCCTGTCATTCAGTTCAATTCTGTATCCGGCAAGAGTAACTGCACTGCAGCGCTTTATCACCAGCTGAACGTCATTCGTAGCGGTATTGTGAACGTCAAAGATCGTTTTGTCTGTAAACTCGTTTGAAATAGGTAAAAGTCCGTAATTATATGTAGTGATGGCCAGTGAGTTGGCATCTCTTATCGTATCAATTAAAAAATTATCCTGATCATTAAGGTGTCTCTGGGAAACTTTCATCCCGTCTACCCAATTGATCGCAAAATGTTTATTAGGCTGTATCATATTAAATACTTTTAAAATTTGTGTGTGTGTTCTAATTATGCTCTTCTCGCTACTCCTTCTTCTTCGTGCTGGATAACTCTTTTACAAATAACCACTTCATTCTCGGAAATGCTGTTTGATGTAATATCCTGGTCGAAGTCAATATATTTTCTAAAACTGAAAAACGATTTTTTGGTGTAAAAGATCCAATAATAAGGTTCTCTCTGCTCGTCCGAAAGATGAATGATAGATTTTGGGTTTTTATGGTTGTAATCATCTACTACCCTATAAAACCAGTCTCCAAAAGTCACTCCCGTAGGTAACGTTTTCGCTTTAATTCTGAATCTGTTGGTATCTTCCAGATTTTTACTCAGCTCGACATTCAATACCATTAACCTATCAAAATCCGCGCCTTCAAAATCAGGAAGCCTCTGATCCGGTGAATACCTCCATGTTTTATAGATATCAACCGGAATACTGATAAACTGAATATAACAATAATGAAATACCATCGGAACAAGAAAGACAATCGCACTTGTTGCAGACATTATAGGATAACCGAGCCCTTTGCTCATCCAGTTAAAGATAAGGACAAAAAGATAACCTCCGAAAGCAATACAGGTCAGAGAAAGTATAGATTCAAATAATATACTCATCGATAAAGACTCAATATGCTTTTTAAAATATTTATCCAATAAATTAACATGAATGATCCCAAAAATCAGATAAATAATCTGTGCGATAAGGTACCAGTACGGATTAAATAAATTTCTGGCAAATCCGAAAAAACCGGGCAATGCCAGACACAAGCTGCATAGCAGAAAGTAGATGACAATAACTTTAATTTTGATCGCAGGTTTATTTCTCCTGATTACACCCAGTATAATCATCATAATAACCGCTACCAGAGGCATTAAAATATATCTTAAGAAGATTCCTTTTACTGAAGAGATTTCCATTAGTTTTTTTTCAATTTTATATTCTGTTGGGCATGTAAATATAGCAAAATATTTTACAGAAAAGTAGAGTATCCAAGGCGGTTTGCATTTCTTTCATCATCTTCCAGCATGAATGAATATTCCTTTTTTTCTGTGATAAAATTCTCTTCCACATCTACTGTTACAGGAAGAAAATAATCATATAATCCCTGAAGTACTTTTCTGAAAGGGCTTCCGGGGATATACTTTTTCATATTTCCATAAGGAATAGGCCCGATATTCACTACCCAGTTTCTCTGTCCGTCCATATGTCTTCCGCTTGGAATATAGGTAACCCCCAATCTGGAATTTCCGAGTAACATAGAATCATCATTTTCTTCTATATCATCAATGATATTCGGGGTGAAAGTTACTTCTACAGGTACCTGCAGAAAAGCGGTCATACATCTCTCAAACCATCTTTTATCGCCACGGATCTGGTGAAAGAACGGCAGGATATGAATGAAAATATAGGCATTCTGCTTATCGAGAGATTTAATGAGCGGCCAAAGTTCGCTTACCGTTTCATACAGAGTATCCGTATCACTTGAAATATCAAAATCAAACTCTTTGAGCAACGCGCTGATCTCAGTAAAGAATATCTCCAGTTCAAACGGCCGGAAAAATTTCCGGGCATCATCTTCTACCCTTTTCTGTTTGCGGATTTCTTTAACTACACTTTCAACGTTCTTTCTTGAAGTGCTGAGCGACGGCGGATGAAACAGGCCTTCCGGAAGATAATCATATATCCCTTCCCGGTAAGTTTCTATTGTAAATACCTCTTCATCAAATCCGAGATAATTGCTCGAAATACTTTTGATATCCTTTAAATAAGCCCTGTCATTGATGCCGATACGCTCAACGAAAATATTGCTTACGGCTCTGTGGTATTTCAAAAGGTTCACTGCAACAGCTTCAGCCCTGAAATCTGTCTGCAGTTTATTGTAATCCATATCTACAATATTATTCTCATACATAGTGTTTCCTGTGATTATGACTTGTAAAGATAATATATCTCTTTTTATTGAAAAAAAAAATAGGTGACAATTTTCAGAATTCAGAGATTATCTTATTATTATCCTAGTAAAAGTATAAATTTTTCATCTTGAATCGAATCGTAAATGAATAAAATTTAAAATAAGTTATGATATGCATAAAATATAATTAAAGTTCCGTTCACCTGTCAGCCTTGAGTGTTTTTACAATGAAATGAAAAATGTTTCGGTACATTTTACAACTAACTTCTCAATGCGGCTGAAAGTTAATCGCAAAGACGCAAAGTTTTATTTTAATAATTATAATATTCTTAAGGCGCAGGAAAATCAAAGATTTTCATTTGAAATATGCATGCTTTAAAATTTAGCCTATTTGTACCAGACAAATCTGATGTGATAATTATATCGTCTATTTCTATTGAAATTAAATTTTATTAACCGTCATTACCCTAGAAATTAATATTATTTAATACGAATTAGAAAAACCTGATCTATCTTTGCAGACTGAAAATGTTATTTACAATGAAAAGTATTTATTCTAAAATTCTAATTTTAGCATTCATTACCTCTTCTCTTTATTCTTATGCATGGGGATTAACGGGGCACAGAATTATCGCAGAAATTGCAGAAAATCATCTTTCCGGAAAAGCAAGGAGAGAAATCAGAAAAATCATGGGCAAAGAACGCCTTGCTTACTGGGCAAACTGGCCGGATTTCATCAAATCTGATACAACAGGAGTCTGGAAGCAGGCATCAGCATGGCATTATGTAAATATAGATCCGCAAACTGATTTTAAAGCATTTGAACAAAACTTAATTGCACAGTCAGGACCAAGTCTTTATACACAGGTGAAAACTTTATCGGCTCAGGTAAAAGATGAAAAAACTTCTGAAAAAGACAGAAAAATTGCCTTGATATTCCTGATCCATATTATGGGTGACCTTTCTCAGCCGTTGCACGTGGGAAGGGCTGAAGATCTAGGAGGAAACAAAATCAATGTAACCTATTTCGGGGATAAAACCAATTTACATTCTGTATGGGACGGAAAACTGGTAGATTCCCAGAAATACAGCTATACGGAATATTCAAAACTACTGGATATCAAATCTGATGATGAAGTAAAACAGATCCAGTCCGGAACACTGGAAGACTGGTTATATGATTCTCACAAAATCGCCAATAAAATTTATGCACAGACTCCCAACGATTCAAAACTGTCTTATGACTATCAGTATAAATTCAATGATACTCTTGAAAGACAGCTTTTATACGGAGGTTTAAGGCTGGCGAAACTATTGAATGATCTTTTTTAGTTGAGAGTTGATCGCATGAATTTGCTCAATTTTCAACTCTTTATCCTGACAGTCAATTATTCCGGGGAAATAAAAAGGCGAAGCTTCAGCTTCGCCTTTTTTGTTTATGAGTCTTTTCCTAAAAAAAAATTAAATTAAAAAAAAAAGAACAATCAATTAAATAGATAATAAAAAATGAGGTTTTTATAAATAGAAATTCTAACTTTCAGAAAAACTATAGAATAAAATAAATAACACTCTGTAAATCAATACTTAAACAAATTAAAAAAGCCTTTTTGTATATGTTTTTTTATCTAAATTTGAATAATAAATATTTAAATGAATGATAAAATTTTTTACTCTTGCTATTGCTGTATTTATTTTTATTAATGTTCAACTTTTTGCACAAACAAACGATTATTCCGTAAGAGAAGTCAAAGGCGGATTATATATTCCGTGGGAAATGGTGAGTGCACCCGATGGTAATATTTGGTTCACACAAAGACACGGCGCCATTTCAAGACTCAACCCGGTTACCGGTGAGATAAAGCAGCTTATCTTTGAACAGGATGTGTCTATCAATAACGGTGAAGGAGGAATGCTTGGTTTAGCCCTGCATCCTGATTTCCCTAATACCCCCGAAGTATTCTGCTCTTACAATTATTTGCTGAATGGGAATGATTATCGTGAAAAATTAGTGGTATATGAATATAATCCGGTTACAGATGTACTTACCTTTCAAAGATTGATAAAAGATGGTATTGAGGCCAATGTCATTCATAATGGCAGCCGTTTACTCATTAGCAATAACAAATTGTATATGACTACAGGTGATGCAAATGATCTGAGCTTTCCTCAGAATACATCATCGCTGAACGGTAAAATTCTCCGCTATAACCTTGACGGGACTATCCCGAGTGACAATCCTATACCCGGCTCAGCAGTATGGAGTTTTGGGCATCGTAATCCGCAGGGACTGGCTATAATGGGCACTAAACTTGTTAGCAGTGAGCACGGTCCCAGCACCGATGACGAGATAAACATAATAGAAGCTGGCAGGAACTATGGCTGGCCTAATGTCGAAGGTTATTGTAATTTACCTGCAGAAATCACTTTTTGCAACACTAACAATGTTTATGAACCGGCCAAGTCCTGGACGCCAACGATTGCGGTATGTGGCATTGATTTTTATACTCATCCGCTCTTCCCTCAGTGGCAAAATAAATTACTCTTGGCTTCACTGAAAAGTCAAGCTTTATATGTGCTAACTTTCAATACCAATCAAGACACTGTAATTTCGCAAGTGGATATACCTGAGATAAATTTTGGGAGAATAAGGGATGTATTGGCTGCACCTAATGGGAAAATTTATGTCAGTACCAGTAACTCAAACAGTGTGAACAACAAGATTGATAAAATTTATGAAATATATGATCCTACTCCCAACAGTTTAAATATAAACGAAGCAATTTCTTTAGAAAATAATTGGATGGCAAGTCCCGTTCCTACAAATAATAATATTACCATACAAAACAAATCAAATAATGGCACTGCAGAGATTGATCTGGTAGATATAAGCGGAAAGCTCATAAAGCAACTACATTTTAAAGGAAAAGAAATGCAGATAGATATTACCGATTTGGTAGCAGGATTCTATTATTTGAAGATAAAGGAAAACGGTTCTGTATCACAAGTTTTAAAAATTCAAAAACGATAAATAACATTCCATCACGATCAGTGTAATTAGATATTTTATTTGAGTACCTGTCTGAAATCTTATATCTGATGTCAGGTGTCTGTATACCCAAAAATTAAAAAATAATTAAAACTGGTGTAACCTTTTCAGTCTCTCAAGCGTATAATATATAGTAACTCTATTTTTGAGGATAAAATAAATGAGACAATTAAAAATTACCAAGCAGGTAACCAACAGGGAAACTGCTTCATTAGACAAGTATTTGCAGGAAATTGGTAAAGTGGAACTGATTACTGCGGACGAGGAAGTAGAATTGGCACAAAGAATACGTGCAGGCGACAGAGCTGCACTGGAGAAATTAATCAAAGCCAACCTTCGTTTCGTAGTTTCCGTATCTAAGCAGTACCAAAACCAAGGTCTTTCTTTACCCGATTTAATTAACGAAGGTAACTTAGGACTTATGAAAGCTGCAAAAAGATATGATGAGACCAGAGGTTTCAAATTTATCTCTTATGCGGTTTGGTGGATTCGTCAGTCAATTTTACAGGCTTTGGCAGAACAGTCGAGAATTGTAAGATTGCCATTAAACAAAATTGGTTCAATCAATAAAATTAATAAAGCATACGCTCACCTTGAGCAGGAAAATGAAAGACCACCTTCTCCGGAAGAATTGGCTGAAGTTCTTGACATGAGCGAGGAAGATATCAAAGAATCTATGAAAAACTCCGGTAGACACCTGTCTATGGATGCACCTTTAGTAGAAGGTGAAGATTCGAATCTTTATGATGTATTACGTTCAGGAGAATCTCCAAGCCCGGACAAAGATTTAATGCTTGAATCTCTTCAGATTGAGATCGAAAGAGCATTGAACACTTTAACTCCAAGAGAGGCAGATTTGGTAAGATTATACTTCGGGTTAAACGGAAAACATCCAATGACTTTAGAAGAAATCGGTGAAACTTTTGATCTGACAAGAGAAAGAGTTCGTCAGATCAAAGAAAAAGCGATCAAGAGACTGAAACATAATACCAGAAGTAAGATTTTGAAATCTTATTTAGGTAAATAATTTTAGCGTAAAAATGTATTAAGCGGAGTTTGATTTTTCAAGCTCCGTTTTTTTGTAACATTCTGTAAAGGATCTTCAACTAATCATTCAAATCCTGTCATTCTGAACGAAGCATAAACGAAGTGAAGAATCTCAAAATATAAACCAATCAAAAAATTACCCTATATGAAAAAATTATTTCTTACATCTTCTCTTGCCCTGTTGTTTTTTTCATGCAGAGAACCAAAATCTGAAAATCCTGCAGCAGTAGAAAATGCCGTAGACAACACGGAATCATCCATATCAGGCTCTTTTAAAAGCTCCCGTGGCGGCAGCATGGTGGATCAGATCTATTTTGAGCTCATTAAAAACGATAAAAAGCTTAGAGCTCTTGATGATAAAATAAGAAAGACCGAAGAAGATTTCAACAAGGTGATTTCCGGGTATGATGAAATTCTTTCCAAATCCCAGTCTTATTACCGTGATGCCAACTATCAGGGCGGTACAATAACCGATTCGCTGTTGAAAAAGGAAGTTATTGATCAGATTAAAATAAGCTCAGATCAATATGATGTAAAAATTAAGAATATAAAAGACTTAATCTCTTTAGCCAATAAAAACCAAGAGAAAACAAACAATTTATATACAGCCTTTAAAATCAGAAAAACAATTCCCGAGATTGAAAAATATCAAAAGGCTCATCCTCTGAAAACGGATAGCTTAGAACATTTCATCAAAAAGCAAAATCAATTAATGAACGAATTGAAAAACTTAAAATAACGGATGAATTCAATCTCAATCATCGGAGCAGGAATTAGCGGACTGACCCTTGGAAATATCCTGAAACAACATGCTCTGGATTTTACTATTTATGAATCAGTCCCGGAAATAAAACCTGTCGGGGCAGGAATCATGATGGCAATTAACGCCATGCAGATTTTCGACAGATTAGGCTTAAAAGAAAAAATTGAAAACGCAGGAAATAAAATTCACGGAATTTCTATAACTGATGAAAATTTAAAACCGATTTCCAAAACCAATGTTCTTGAGCTCGAAAAGAAATACAATTCCTGCAACGTTGCCATCCACAGAGCTGAACTGCAAAAGATTTTAGCTGAAAATATAGGTTTTGAAAATATTAAACTGAATCATTCTTTAAGCGAAATTCATAAAAAAGAAAATTATACCCTCAACTTCGAAAATGGAAGCGAAATTGAAAGTAAAATCGTTTTCGGAGCAGACGGAATAAAATCAAAAGTCCGGGATCAAATAATAGAAACCGGTAAAATCCGGAATGCAGGACAAAAGTGCTGGCGTGGATTGGTAGAATTTGACCTGCCAGAAGAATTTCATCACGAAGCGTTTGAAGCCTGGGGAAAAGCAAAACGTTTTGGTTTTGTAAAAATTTCAGATAAAAAGGTATATTGGTATGCTTTGATTAATGAGGGAAAGCATGAACGCTGCCCTACTTTAGCTAAAAATTTTCAAAGTTTTCATCCATTAATTATAAAAATTCTCGACGCAACTCCGAATGAAAATATGATTCTGAATGATATTACCGATTTGTCTCCTATCCCGAAATGGTATGCTGAAAACCTTTGCCTGATCGGAGATTCTGCTCATGCAACAACACCGAATATGGGACAAGGCGCGTGTCAGGCAATAGAAGATGCCTATATTATCGGAAAGATTTTAGAAAATAATAAAGATTTTAATTCTGTTTTTGAGAAGTTCCAACGCATCAGAAGGAAAAAAGTAGACTATGTTGTCAATACAAGCTGGAAAATCGGACAAATTTCCCAGTGGGAAAAAGGAAATTCTTTACGGAATTTCTTCCTGAGATTAATTCCTGAAAGTGCCAATCAAAAACTGGTTGAAAAAATCATACAACTGGAAATGTAAAATCACACAATCCTATTAAACATAAACATCTATGAAAATCTGTGGGAATAAATTTTAATGAAAAATAATTTATTCAAACTAATATTTTCTAACTACAGATGACACAGATTTTCACAGATGATTGAGAATAATGTGTTTGAATATTGTACACGAAATCAATAAAAAAGGCTGTCTTAGTGACAGCCTTCTCTTTAGTAGGTAAGGGTAATTCCAGCTCCCCAACCCATTTCATTATCGTAATTTCCGGAAATGGAAAACCATTTCTGAACAATATATCTTAATCCTGTTGTAAACTCTCCGTCAGAATTAAGGCTAAAGTTGCCTCTGATCCTTCTGGAAACAGGAATATCTTCCCTGCTCAGTTCTAACAATACTTTTCCGTTCTGATCTACACTTGCATCAGCTGTAATCAGCATCGGTAGAAGATACTGCATCCCAACCATAAATGCATACCTGTCTTTTGATGCCGTCTGCTGACCAAACCAGTTTTTTTTGCCATGATAGGTCATTCCCATATCTTCAGCCATCTGTCTTTCCATGATTTCATGATTTTTCTGGACTCTGAAACCTGCATATGGCAACGCCCATTGAAATTTCCCAAGGAATCTTCCTACTTTCGTACTTCCTTCAAAATGATCGAAGTTCCAGTTGGAATGGAATTCATTTAAATTTGCCCATCTTGGTCCGAACATCGTCATGGTTTCAGCATGCATTTTATTGCTGGCGATATCAAGCATGGCCATTGAACTTATCATCCTGTTGTCTTTAATAAAATTTTTCCAGGCTAATTTCCTGTTCGGAAGCTGAGGATTGGGTTTTGAATTCTCATAACTGAAAACCCTTCCCATTCCGGCCATCATGTGGTAAAGAATATGACAGTGAAAAAACCAGTCGCCGTCCTGATTGGCTGCAAATTCAATCGTATTGGTTTCCATCGGCATAATGTCCACGACATTTTTTAAAGGTGAATATTCTCCTTTTGAATTGATCAACCTGAAATCATGCCCGTGTAAGTGCATCGGGTGACGCATCATTGAATTGTTGTACATGGTAATCCTGAGGATCTCTCCTTTCTTAACCAGAATTTTATCGGTTTCCGTGACTGTTTTATTGTCCAGGGTCCACAGATAATGATTCATATTTCCTTCCAGCGTAAATTTTAATTCTCTCACTCCTTCTGTCGGAAGAATTGTTTTTTCAGGAGATTTCAGAATATTGTAAGACAATCGTTTAATTGTTTTTTCCTCTTTCATATCCATTCCCTGATGTTGGGAATGATCTTCTTCTTTTTTATCTTCTTTCGTTTTCACTCCCATCATCTCATTCATATGCTTCATTGTCATTTTCCGCTGACTTTCCGGGATTTCAGGATACATCACTTCATTCATATCCATCATCTGATTTCCCATCGTCATATTCATCGGTTTCATATTTCCGCTCATTTCCATCATCCCGTTCATCATTTTCATCCCTTCAAACAGCATCAGCCTTGGTATATCGGGAGCATATGCTTTCTCTCCGGAACCCAGCCAGAGTGAGGCATGCCCAACCCTGTCTTCGGAAGTTGCCCGAAATTCAAAGCTTTTATTTTCAGGAATGGTTACTTCAATATCATATGTTTCCGAAACTCCTACGATCAGACGGTCTACTTCTACAGGAACCACGTCATTTCCATCATTTCCTATCACTTTTATTTTCCCACCGCCATAGTTGAGCCAGAAATAAGTAGAGGATCCGCCATTGGCTACGCGAAGCCTTACTTTATCCCCGGCTTTCAGATTTGAATATTCTGAGCTTGGAATACCATTGATGAGAAATTTATCATAATACACATCACTTACATCCATTGCTTCCATCCTCTTCCATTCATTCAGGGCTTTTGTTCCGAAGTTTCCGGATTTTATAGCTTCCCAATAACTTTGAACTGCATTTTTTTTAATGGCATACCAATCTGTATTGGCCATGTGAAGCCTTCTGGCGATCTGCATAGGATCATCATCGCTCCAATCACCTAAAAGTACGGGAATTTCCTTTGTATATTCCGTTTTAGGCTCACCTTCTCTTTTCCGGAAAACCAGGATGCCATTCATCCCGATCTGCTCCTGAAGACTTTCATGGGAGTGATACCAATAGGTACCGTTCTGAGAAATTTTAAATTTGTATAGATGGGTTTCTCCCGGCTTTACAGGTTTTGTAGTAAGATAAGGTACTCCGTCGTGTTCATTGGGAAGAATAACGCCATGCCAGTGAAAACCCGTGTTTTCTTTCAGCATATTATGGAGATAAATTTCCGCAGTGTCTCCTTCCGTGAAATAAAGGGTCGGAGCCTGTAATTTCCCGTTGACAGCAATTGCCCGGCGGTTTTTTCCCGTAAAATTCACAATGGTATCTTTTACATATAAATCGTAACGAACGGTTTTACCTCCAAAAGTCACTTTCCCGTTTTCGGAATTTCTTTTTAACCCTGAATTTTGCTCAGGCTTATTTTCAGTAGCCGTTTGATTTTCCTTTTCTACCAGCTCCATTCCGCATTTTGGGCATTTCCCCGGTTGATCTGAAGTGATCTCAGGATGCATCGGGCAAGTATAAATTTTCTGAGAATCTGAGCGTTTAACGGTATTAGCTTTAGGTTCAGTTTTAGCAACTATCTTTTTATTATTTTTAGTCTCCGGCTTCGGGCTCGTTTTCGGTTCCACTTTTATCTTAGCCTTGCTTTTGACATTTTCATTTTTCTTTATATTCTGAACTTTTATTTCTTGTTTTGAAACCGGTTTTGCTTCAGGCTTTGAAACAGTTTTAGGTTTGATTACTACAGTCTTTTTAACCAGAGTCATTCCGCATTTCGGGCAGTCACCCGGTTTTGAGGAAACCACTTCCGGATGCATCGGACAGGTATAATACGTCTTTGTAGTTTGTGCAAAGTTGAAAACAGAGAATAAAAGGATCAGAAACATTATTATTTTTTTCATAATATTTCAATTTTTTCAAGTTGGATAACATGATTATTCTTTTAAATTTAATTTAATTCAGATCATCCAACTTATTATGTTTTAAATAATTACGGCAATTATTTAATTTCTGACTTTACACTACCACATGAAAGCATTTTGCTTCCGTAATAAGGGTTTACAATTTGCTTTTCATTGCTCAGCCAGCTTCCGTCTGCCATCGGGCAATACTGAACAAATACAGGATTCTCGGAAAGTTTAAATTGTTTTGTTAAAGCAATCATATTATCTGAGAGATTAAAGAAGGTCTCTCTTTGTGCATCAACAGTTCTTGCTTCAGAAATAGTAGTAGCATCTTTTCTCAAAATATTCAGATTTCCTTCTGATAAGACTTTATAATCCACAGCCGATGCTGTTTTAATAAATTCTGTTGCCGCCTTGGAAGCTTTATCTGCATCATCGGCGCTTAAAGCCGTTTTAATAGAAATATAATTCTGATACAGTTTTGAAACCTGAGCATCTGTTTTTGACTGTGCTGATAAAGAAAGTGTTGAGAATACAGTGAATACTGCTGTAATGATATATTTTTTCATTGTTTTAAAATTTAGAGTTAAAATAATTTTGATAAGGCGTGGTATTGAAATCACCTTTTGTTACAAGACCTGTCATTCGTTATGATAAGAAACCAAACGAAAATTAATTCTAAATTCTGAAGTTACAATGAGTAATGAAAATGGGAACGGAAGTAATTTCCGGAGGCCCATTGATTCTGATCTGTGAAAATTTTGCTGCCGAAAAAGATTGGTCTGTAAAGAAAAACTCGTGCGCTTTAAATTCTGTGACCTGTTTCAGAAAATCAATTTTCAGAAGATCTGATTTTTGCAAATCATCAACTTTTACAATTTTGATTTCCGTTTTACAGCAGTCTTTTTTTGTTTTTACACCGCATTTACTGCATAAATCATCTGTTTTCTGGCTTACGGAAATCATTTCCTGCATACAGTAATGAATACTAAAGACTGCCCCGGACGAAAACCCGAAGTAGAAAATAGAAAATACTATGGCAAGAATCTTTTTCATATGCTGAAGCAAAGTTAAAAATATCTGTGAGATGAATGTTATATAATTTTGGGATGTTGTTATAAAATTCGGAAAGCAGTTTATAAAAACTCCTGAAATCTTCAAGAGTTTTTTTTTATTTTCTCGCGGATTAAGCAGATAACACTGATTTTTATTTTCGGGCTATTACTTACTTCCAGCCTCAAGCTTCTAACTTCCAGCCTCTAGTTTTCTTACAGATGAAATACAAGGACACAAAAAAACTCCTGAAATCTTCAAGAGTTCTTTGTTTTTATTTTCTCGCGGATTAAGCAGATGACGTTGATTTTAATTTTTCCGGCTATTATTTACTTTTTACCTCCGGCTTCTAACTTCTAACCTCTTCTATTTAATCTTAAACTCAAGTTTTACATTGAAGAATCGCCCGGTAAGACGTACGGGAACCGGATACATAAAGTTGGTATTGGCATCTGTGATCCATTGGTTGGCAACGGTATTCCTGATATTGAATGCGTTGAAAACCTGCACTCCCAGAGTCAGTTCTTCAAAATTTCCCCAGAAACCATAGACTTTATTTTTGCTTTTCGGATCTATGAAAACTTTGGAAAGTCCGATATCCACTCTTTTGTATGAAGGCAGTGTTCTTTGGTACTGATAAGGCGCATATACATCAGGTGCTCCATTTTGGTCCAATATAATGGGGGATCCTGTCGGAAGTCCCATTGCATATACTAAAGTAAGATTTACCCTCATTGAAGGAAATTTAGGCATATAATCCTGATAGAACATCGCAAACCTGAATCTCTGGTCGGTCGGTCTTGGAATATTTCCTCTTCCGTCGATATTTTCATAGACTCTGGCATAGCTAGCAGACAACCAGGAATCTACTCCGGGAACAAATTCCCCGAACAATCTGGTATCAATTCCGTAAGCATAACCTGATGCATTGTTTTTACCGGAATAACGGATTCTTACATTATCCATATAATAAGGAATAAGGTCATCCATTTTCTTGTAATAGGCTTCAGTGGTTAATTTAAACGGCCTGTCATACATCTGGAATTCATAGTCATTAGCCAGAATCGCCTGAATGGAACGCTGAGATTTTATATTTTTATTAAAATTACCGTCTAAGTCTTTGATTTCCTTATAAAAAGGAGACTGATAATATATTCCTCCGGAAAGCCTGAACAACATATCGGTATCCCAATCGGGTTTGATAGCAAACTGTGCTCTTGGTGAAAAAATCGTTTCATCATTAAAACTCCAGTGAGAAACCCTTGCTCCTGCATTTACAAATACTTTATTGCTTCCCCAGTAAAACTTCTGAGAATATTGGGCATATGCAGACATTCTCGTAGGCTCGATGTGATTGGCTCCTGCAATTCTGTAAAATAAATTCAGATCCCCCGGAGTTCCGAATCTTGGGTCATCAAGAGGTCTTGGAGTACTGTAGCCCGCAGAATCCACCAGCTTCCATTCGTTGGTAAGGTCCTGCAAATTTTCTTTTTCGTATTTAAATCCTAGTTCGATATCTGTATTCACATTGGGTGAAAACCGCCCTCTGAACTGTGCTCCATACGTTCTTACAAACAAATCGTTTCTGGCATGCTCAATCTGGCCTCCTGTATCATAGGAAGTTACAGGTGCTCCCGTAATAGGATCAAAAGTCTGTAAAATATAGGCTGAAGCAATAGAATAATATTCTCTTTCACGGTTCTGATAAGCAAAGCTGTCCAGCGTAAATCTCCATTTATCCGATGGTTTAAAATTCATCGATAAAGTTCCCATCATGTTTTTATACTTATCATCTTCCCTACCATTGTAAAATACGGTAAGATTAAGCGGTCTCTGAAGACTCCCGAAATCAACACTTCTTTCTTTCGGCACCATTTCATAATCGTTTTTGGAATAATATCCGATAAATGAAAGGCTGAATTTTTCGCTGATATGATAATTGATATAGGACTGGAAATCCCAGTACACAGGGTTAAAATCCGTATCTTCTTTCAATGTATTAAGAACCAGATTGGTATTCCTGTATCTTCCGGAAAATAATGCCGTCAGTTTTTTATTTTTTGAAGCTAAACCGGCTGTTAATCTTCCGCCTATTAAGCTTGCTTCTCCTGAAAGCTCGGATTTTTCCGGCTCACGGTAATAAATATTTAAAGCCGAAGACATTTTATCTCCGTACCTGGGCTCAAAACCTCCGGCTGAGAAGTTAACTGTAGAAACCATATCGGGATTAATGATACTCAACCCTTCCTGCTGAGAATTTCTGATCAGAAACGGCCTGTAAATTTCTATATCATTAATATAAATAAGGTTTTCGTCATAGTTTCCACCACGAACCATATATTGTGAAGAAAGCTCTGTATTGGAGTTTACGGAAGGTAAGGTTTTAAGGATTCCTTCAATACCTCCGGAAATACTCGCTACATTCTTAGCATCTTTGGCTGAAATTTTTACAGTAGTGATGTCGCTTGTTCTTCCCGTTACTTTTTTCTGGAAGATGACTTCCTCAATATCTGTAACTTTCGTTGTCGTATCTCTTTTTTTATTTTGAGAGAATACAAGCATGGGAACCATAAGGCTTAGTGGTAAAACTAGTTTTTTCAAAAGAAATGTTTTAAGAATTTCTAAAATTAAGTATTTTTTAACAACTACAAAATCGATTCTCTAATTCTTGTCAATTTTTGTAACAAATCTTCTAATAAATCTAATCTTAACATGTTGGCTCCATCAGATAAAGCGGTTTCCGGTGTAGGATGTGTTTCTATAAAGATTCCGTCTGCTCCTACCGCAATTCCTGCTTTGGCTACGGTTTCAATAAGATCGGGTCTTCCACCGGTTACTCCAGAACTTTGGTTGGGTTGCTGTAAAGAATGCGTCACATCAAGGATTACGGGGGCATATTCTCTCATGGTAGGAATTCCTCTGTAATCTACAATCAGATCTGTATATCCGAAAGAGTTTCCTCTTTCAATGATCGCTACTTTCTGATTATCCGAATCAGTTACTTTCTGCACGGCAAATTTCATTGATTCCGGGGAAAGGAACTGTCCTTTTTTCAAAGTGACACATTTCCCTGTTTTAGCGGCAGCCACCAATAAATCGGTCTGACGTACCAAAAACGCAGGAATCTGTAACACATCTACATATTGAGCAGCTAAAGCAGCATGCTCATTTTCATGAATATCGGTTGTAGTCGGGATATTGAAAGTCTCACCTACTTTTTTAAGGATTTCCAGAGATTTTTCTTCCCCGATTGATGTGAAAGAATCTACCCTGCTTCGGTTGGCTTTTTTAAAGCTTCCTTTGAATATATACGGAATATTGTATTTGTTGGTAAGCTCAATTACTTTTTCAGCAATTCTTAATGCCATATCTTCCCCTTCAATAATACAAGGTCCGGCAATAAGAAAAAAGTTTTTTGAATCTTTGTGTTGAATATTATCTAAATACTGAATCATTTTATTGTAATTAAAAAGTTCAGTAAAAATACTTATAAAGTTTCACAATCCGAAATTATTATGGGCTCAATCAATACTGAAATACTTTAATTCAGTTCATTTTTTTCAGGATCTTTTCAAAAGTATTGATATTCCTGCTGGTCAGCTGATCTTTCAGGCTTTTCTTTCCCAGTATTTTTCCAAAAGAGGAATCCAGGGTATTTCCTTTCGGAACCTGCCAGTAAAAAATATTGTTGATGATTTCACCTTTTTCGTTATCGGTTTTAGAAGCAGCTTCAAATTCTTTCATCAAAAAATTTTCCACCTCTTTACTTCCTACAAAAGCATACGTGTGGAAATTATCATCTTTCTCAAACGGATTGCTGTTCCAGAAGGTTTCTGTTTCTTTTTGATTTTTTACGAACAGAAATGCCTCATAAGAGAAATGGTCTGACATTGCCTTTTCCAGTATTTTTTTTAAATCTTCCGCTTTTTTATCAGAAGAAAAAACAATATTTCCGGAAGCCAGCACCGAACTTACGTCCTGCATTCCTGCTTCTTTAAACACCTGGCAAACGTCTGCCATTTTCATATTGGTTCCTTTTACGTTGACACCACGAAGAAAAGCACAGTATTTCATAGTATAAATGATTATTGATGGTTATGAGTTATAAATTATGAGTTATAAGTTATGAGTTGTGAGTGGGAAGCCTGAAGCCTGAAGCTGGAGGCTGGAAGTTATGGCAGTCTTTTATTACCACTACTTATTACTTATTACTTATTACTTATTACTATTATTATTCATAACTTATAACTCATAACTCATAACTTAAAAAAAGCTACCTCACTCTTATATACAAATTATAATCCGTTCCCGAAGGTTTCAGTTTGTAGATTTTTTCCAGGATCTTATTATCACTTTTTAAATGGTCTTTAATCCTGTATTCTTTCAGCAGCTGATAATGCGTTCTGTAATATCCGCCATCTTCCCCGGCAAATAAATCATTGTAAGAAAGCAGGTATTTCGGTTTTCTGTTTTTTACGGTATTAATCCAGTAATGCTTTTTATCTTTTCTGATCTCATCCTGAATTTTCTTATCAACCAATCCAACTTCATCAATCGTTTTTAACCCTGAAAAATAAGGGACATATCCGGCAGGCTCCAGTAAAATCCATTGGTTTTTATCTTTTTCATAGCTGTTTAAAAATACTCCGATTGATCTTCTGTAATTCCATTCTCCGTTTCCTGTAGCAATCGAATGAATGGTTTGAAAAGCAACCATAGGAAGGATATAAAATACGATCAGCAAAGACAGCCAAAGATTTCTTTTCACTTTCTGCTCTAAAACAAAAATCAGTACCGGAACAAAAAGTAAGATCTGCGGAACCCAGTAATACCAGTCGAAGAGGCTTTTCTGGGAAAGGAAGATCAATTGTTTTGCCCATGCAAAAAGGAAAATCATCCAGAGAAAGTAATTTCTTTTCTCATGCTGTCTGATCAGAAATATAAAGCACAACAATTCAAAAATAAGAACAAGGACTGTAAACGGATTAAAATCGCCCGGAACTTTCAGCATTCCCCAGAAGTTTCCGTAATTCAACCTGAAATACTCGATATCCTGACTGAGTGTGAAATTTTTATCGTACAAAAGCTTTTTAGCTGTAATCGTATTATTGACCACTTCACCAAAATACAGCCAGTTGAAAGCCAACGCAAAACAGATTCCCAATGCTCCGCCTAAAATATAGTTCCAGCGAATTTTTTTATTCCGGAAAATATCTACCAGAAATACAATTCCCAGGAAGATCACAGTATCGATTCTTGTAAATAAAATCAATATGGGGAGAATAATGAGTGCCCACTTTTTCTCTTTTTTAAACCCATAATACAGCAAAGCCATTTCTAAGAAGAAAAGAATCCCGTATTCCATTCCCAAAATAGAAATCTTGACGGAAGGTGGTAAAATTCCGAACAAAAAAATAAAAATTGCTTTATGCCAGGGGTTTTTGAGTAATAAATGAGACAGAAACAAGCTTCCAATCGTAAAAAGGATTGAATTAAAAATAAGAATCGGCTCAATAAAATATTCTTTCCCGAAAATGAGATTGAACAGATAGGAAACAAATACATAGAGATGAGTGGTAGACGCTGAAATTTTGGTATCGCCATTGAACCCTATCACTCCATAATCCATTAAATTCTGAGCAACCCTCCAGGTAATAAATGCATCTTCCTGGATATGATGGGTCAATAAAAATAAGAGCTTGAAAATCACCGTAAAAATGACGGCATACATCGGGAGTTTATGGTTATTGGTTTCAGCCATTTGTTTTCTTCATGTTGTTTCGCAAAGATAATCTTAAAATTGATGATTGCAATAATAAAAAACGGAACCGAAGCTCCGTTTTTCAAATATATTTATTGGGTTGCCCGCATCATCGCTGTAGTAATCTGATTTTCTTTTTCTTTGGAATAAGTGGAATCATAAGGCTGCATAATATCAAATAAATACTGGTAAAATGGTGTGATCTTCTGTATATTTTCAGATTCGGTCATTGCTTTTTCTTTCCCCATCTGCTGAAGGTTTTTTATAAACACATTAAATTTCTTATCAATAGGTTCAATTGATTTCACCAGGTAATCATAAGCTTTATCTTTTCTGCCGATTGCGGCATAAGCATTGGTAACCGAAGATACAACAAGGGAATATTCCATAGGTTTTGAAGCCATCTGCCTTCCTGAATATTTCCGGTCGGCCGGTGGAAGGTTTACATAATAATCATATTCTTCGAAGATTCCTTTTTTAAGGGATTCTGCCAGTTTCAATCCTTTCTGTTCCTGTCCGGCAACAATATATCCGTAAACTATTGAGCTTAATGAGCGTGGATCGTTGTATTTTTCCATTGGAATTTCTCTGGCGGCCAGATCCAATAATTCTACGGCTTTAGCTTTTTGTCCGTTTAACGAAAGTGCTGCAGCTGCTCTGCTCACTGATGATCTGTAGCCGATAATATTGGATGTTGCCGTTTCATTATAATAATTACTGAGATCTTTAAAATTACCCCATCTGAAATTTTTCACCACATTATATAAAGAATTGGCATCTGCCCTTCCCATTTCTCCATCTGAGCTTGGTGGCGTATGAACAGGAATCAGCCTGTAGCTGAAACCGTCAAACTGAAGATATTCATCAAGATAGAAAATATTTTCGCTATCGTAAACACCTCCTGAAGAGAAATTGATCGGCCTCTTCCAGTCGAAGTTTGCCAGAATATCAAACATCATCAGATTACTTTTATAAAGGGTATTGGCTTTATAATCAATCATGATCTCATCCACAGTATTAGGTAAATCTGTCTTATTGATGATTCCTGCTTTTACAGCATTCTCCTTATTCACAGGCAGGATAAATTTATTGACCGGAAGGAAGTTGTATTTTTCATAATGTTCTTCCCCGAAAATCATTTTTAAAACTTCATCTTTTTCAGGAGATTTAATTTTAAGGAAATTAACCGCTTCTTTCAGCGTCATTGAATCCTGGATAAGGTATTTTCTTAATGACTGCATTTCCGTTGCCGGAGCTCCCTGCTGCTGAAGGTTATCAAAAATATTCTGCCAGTCTTCTTTTTTCATTAAATAAATCTGATCGTTAACTCCGTCTTTGTAATCTTCATGGGTTAATTGTCCGGGAACAGACATTGCATTATAGGTTTTTCTTTTAACCTGGTCAATATACCAAGGGGTAGCAAGAAGGGTGAAGTTTACTGTTTTCACATCATCACGGAATCTTTCTGTTTCCTGAATCGCCCAAACCGGGAAAGTATCGTTATCACCATAAATGAGAATAATATCATCCTTGGGTAATGACTTCAGAAAGGAATAAGCATAATCATGCGCTGCAGATTTACGGCTGCGGTCATGAGAAGTATAATTCTGAAAGCCCATCATAAAAGGTACTCCCAATAATATAACACCTACTAAAATATTAGCTGCATTAGATTTAACTTTTGACTGTAAAAACCATAAAATAGCTCCCGAACCCAATCCGATCCAGATCGCAAAGGCATAGAAAGATCCTACCATTGCATAATCTCTTTCTCTCACTTCAAACGGCTTTACGCCTGTATAAAAGACAATTCCCACACTGGTAAGAATGAACAAGGACAACAACGCATAAAATCTTCCGAAATCCCTGTTCAGCTGGAAAAAGAATCCGATCAAACCTAGGATCAACGGTAAAAAGTAAAATGCTACCGTACTTTCGTTTTTGAATTTCGC